>NZ_VFBD01000008.1:0-380452 GCF_011319765.1 Pseudoalteromonas sp. MB47
CAGGCCGGTATTCTAACCAACTGAACTACCACTCCGCAAAGGAAAATGTTTTACAACCATAAGTTGTGTAAGTAATTGGCGGAGTGGACGGGACTCGAACCCGCGACCCCCGGCGTGACAGGCCGGTATTCTAACCAACTGAACTACCACTCCAGCGCATACTTACAAATTGTCGAAAATTGGCGGAGTGGACGGGACTCGAACCCGCGACCCCCGGCGTGACAGGCCGGTATTCTAACCAACTGAACTACCACTCCGCAAAGGAAAATGTTTTACAACCATAAGTTGTGTAAGTAATTGGCGGAGTGGACGGGACTCGAACCCGCGACCCCCGGCGTGACAGGCCGGTATTCTAACCAACTGAACTACCACTCCAGCGCATACTTACAAATTGTCGAAAATTGGCGGAGTGGACGGGACTCGAACCCGCGACCCCCGGCGTGACAGGCCGGTATTCTAACCAACTGAACTACCACTCCACATTTTCGTTGCTGACTGAGTCTCCCCTGACAGCGGCGTGAATAATACGAATCACCCTCTAGTTCGTCAAGGGGTTTTTTGTATTTTTACAGGTTTTTTAGTCATCTGACATCGAAAGGTTTAAAATTTCACCTGATTTATCATTTTTTGAGCCGTTTTTGCCAACTTCATTTTCATTCGTTGCTTGCTCATCATTTTCGGTTTGATTTTTTTTCTTTAAAAACGGTAAAGAAATTTTAAATTTCAGCGGTTTCTTCTGAACAAAAATTCTAATTGCCAGCCAACCTAATAAAAGTACGGTTAAATTTCCAACAACAATTAAGGTCACCATCAGCATGGTGGACGCTTTTTGTTCTTCTTCAATAATTCGTTGTTGCTCTGCTTGCGCTTCTAAATCAATTTCTGGGCGAACAATTTCTGGTACAGCTTCAATTGGTCGCTCAATTTCAAATTTATACGTCGGTAACGTCGCCATAAATTCACGGTCATTTATGTTGCTACCAAATACAGAGAGCTCAACACTGTATCGTCCCCAATCATAATTTTTAATGGCCAGTTCCCGTGTTTGCGATTTATCAGCATCTAAAGAGAACATTTGCTCTTCATTATTAGGGTAATAAATTTTCCCTTGAATGAGCACAGTTTCTGGTTTGACGATTTCAGGGTTTAAGGTGATTGTTAAAATGTGGTCATCTTCATCTTGCTCAGCAAGGGCTATTTCATAATCAAAAGGCGGCTCATGCACGACTATCGGTTTTTGCACCACGGTACGCTTTAGTATAGGTGTTTCTATATATAGCTCTGGCTGCCACTCACCTGCCGGAAAGACCAGTTTAAACTCACCGGTAAACACACCATCAAGCGGACGCTCATCAAAGCCACGGCCATCATCTTTAAAGTCAGTAACACTTTGCGTACCTGCACCAAAGTTTGCGTAATCACTATTATTAGTGCTGACAAAATCAACGTGCAAACTGATCACATCTCTAAACTGACCAACTTCTATTGGCTCACCGTCATTTAATACGCGGCCCGTTAGTTTTACTGTTTCGCCACGAAACAGCATGGGCGGGAGTGGATCAACATTAAGCTCTATTTCACCCAGCACCATAATACGGCTATCAGGCAAGATACTGCCGACCACTTGCCAGGGGCCTGGCATTGGGTTGCTTATCGTTACCAAGTCATAGCTCAATTCATCATACCAGTCGAGGTCATCATTTTTAACTGAGTCAGTTGCATAATACTTAGTGCCGTCAGGGCGAACTAACACAACGGCAGGGGCACCGCGCTTACGAAAGAAGAGTAAAGTTACTTTATCGATTTTGTGATCGATACGAAAACGGTTCTCTAGCAGGGGAATTTCATTTTGCACCCCATCACGTTCTAATGGGGTTATTTTATTTTGCTCGTTGGCAAATCCCGTGAAGGGAATTAAACACACTAATCCTGCTAGTAGCTGTTTTCTCATTTTATTACCTTATTCTGCACGCCATAAGCATTGGCCACCCTTTGCAACCAAGTCTAAACGTTCTTCGTGAGCGGCGTGCTCTTGTTCTGTTGCTCTTAATACCACAAGCGGTGCTCTATCAGCACTCAGTCGGCGAATACCACCCGTTTGTTGGGTTGAGCCTTCATCTTTATTTTGATTAAGGTTCAGCTTTACTTGTCCACCCGTCATCGACAGGTAAACATCGGCTAGGATCTCAGAATCCAGTAATGCGCCGTGTAAAGTACGCTTTGAGTTATCAATATCGTAACGACGACAAAGTGCATCAAGGTTATTCTTTTGACCTGGGTGCAAGTCACGCGCCATTTTTAACGTATCAAGTACACTACATACATCGGCAGTATTAGGAAAACCTTGATTTAACAATGCAAACTCATTGTCCATGTGGCCGATATCGAACGCTGCGTTATGAATAACAAGCTCAGCGCCACGAATATACTCTAAAAACTCATGGGCAATTTGATGGTACAGGGGTTTATCACGCAAAAATTCATTGGTGATACCGTGTACGTCTATTGCTTCTTCTTCTATCTCACGTTGTGGATTGATATACACATGAAAGTTGTTGCCAGTAAGACGGCGATTTACAAGTTCAACACAACCGATTTCAATAATGCGGTGGCCTTGCTTTGGGTCAATACCCGTGGTTTCTGTATCTAAAACTATTTGTCTATGTGCCATATCGTCTCAAGCCTGACTCTGGTATCTTTCTATATTCACTTTATTGTACACAATATCAAGGTAAAACAGTGCAGAAAACCGTAGAGATTTACACCGATGGATCATGTTTAGGAAATCCAGGGCCTGGAGGGTATGGCATCGTGATGCGATACAACGGTCACGAAAAGCAATTAAGCCAAGGCTATACCCTAACAACCAATAATCGGATGGAAATGCTCGCTGCTATCGTTGCACTTGAAACCCTCACCCGCTCTTGTAATGTCATTCTGACAACCGATAGCCAATATGTGAAACAAGGTATTGAGTCATGGGTTGATAATTGGAAAAAGCGCGGCTGGAAAACCGCGGCTAAAAAACCAGTTAAGAATGTCGATTTATGGAAACGACTAGATGCTGCCTGCCAACAACACAGCATAGAATGGCGTTGGGTAAAAGGTCATAGCGGCAATAAATACAATGAGATTGTTGACGATCTTGCCCGCGAAGCAGCTGGCAGCGATCAATTACTTGAAGACACAGGTTACGACGGTAATTAAAAGCCCCTTGAAATAAACTTGGCGCAGGTCGTTTTATATTTTTGTTATATGTTATAAGATTTGGCTATAACGAAATATAAAGGATTCATTATGGCTCTGCGCATTCACTCTTTTTTTCATCAACAAAGCGCCACTCTCTGCTACTTAGTCAGTTGCGAAAGCACTAAGCAGTGCTTGCTAATTGATGCGCCAGCTGATTTTGATATGCCAAGTGGTGAGTTAAGTTTTATCACAGCCAATGAGATCATCAGCTACATAAAGACTGAGCAGCTGACATTGCAATGGCTACTTGAAACTCATGCCCATGCTGACCATATCACCGCAGCAAGTTACATAAAGCAGCAATTACAAGACACACACCCTTGTAAACTCGGCACGGGTAAAGGGATCACACAAGTGCAACAGCACTTTAGCCAACTTTATAATCTTAATATACCATGTAATGGTGAACCTTTTGATGCGTTATTTGCTGATAAAGCACTATTTCAGTTAGGTGATTACACAGTAGATGTGATTGCCACACCGGGCCATACCCCTGACAGCGTGTGTTTTCACATTGATGGCAATGTATTTGTTGGTGACACCTTCTTTATGCCAGACAGTGGCACAGCCCGCTGTGATTTCCCAGGAGGCAGTGCCGGTGAGTTATATGACTCACTACAGCGAATTTTAGCGTTTCCTGACGATACGGTACTTTGGATGTGTCATGACTATCAACCAGATGGCCGTCCGCTGGCGAACAAAACCACAGTGAAAGAGCAGCGTGAGCAAAACATTCATTTAAAAGGCGATAAACAAAGCTTTATTGCGACTCGGGAAGGCCGCGATGCAACCTTAGCGGTACCAAAGCTGTTGCACCCTTCTATTCAATTAAATATTCGTGCAGGTCAGTACCCAAGCAAAACAGGTACGCAACAACACTATTTAGCTATCCCGCTCACAGTGCTGCTTTGATGTTTGCCTGAGCCCTGCTCCTTTCACTGGCGAAAATTGCGGCCTTGCATGCCATTTAGGTTTAATTGGTGTCAGCGGGGCCACACGTTTTCGAGCCACCAGCATATACACACTGCCCATTGGCTTTAAATATTGCTGGCCAAAACTGCGCCACGCCGCAAAACGTGACAAACGGTTGCCTCTTGCAAGCGATGAATGGATAAATCGCTCGTCCGAAATAATCTCAAAGCCTAATAGATTCAACCAGTCTTTTACTCGTGATGGCGTAAAAAAGCGTCCTGTCCAAGGTAACTTTTGGCGACTAAAAGGTAAAAGCTGCGCCAAGCCACACAAGCTAAACGGATTAAAGCCCGTGATCACCAGATAACCACCGGGAATTAAAGTACGATGTGCTTCGCGTAAGATGTGGTGTGGATCAGAATGATATTCTAAGCAATGCGACAATATGCAAGCATCAACACTGTGCTCATAAAAAGGTAGCTCGTCTACATCAGCAATAACACCGGTAAATAACCCCTGCTCTGCGACACAAACTTGATGCTTTATAGGACTTTCACTGGTTGCCAGCTCACCACTTAAATTACCAAGTTTGAGCATGTGATAGCCAAACATGCGTGGCAGCCATGGCGTTAGCTTACGTTCAATTTCAGCACGTAAATAGTCACCATGAGGGAACTGCTGCCAAGTGTATGGCTTAGGACCTTCTTGAAAACTAAGGGCTGGTTTCATTTTCTGAGCTCGTTATACTGTGTGTTAACTGTCACTTTATAGAGCAATTAAACATGGTGCAAGTTAAAGCAATTAAAGCCTTTTCTGATAATTACATCTGGTGCATCAGCAATGAAGCTGAGCAAACAGCCTGGGTCGTCGACCCCGGTCAAGCAGAGCCTGTTTTAAACTATCTGAGCGAGCATAACTTAACACTTAGCGGTATTTTGATTACTCATCACCATTATGATCATACCGATGGTGTGGCTGCACTGGTTAAGGAATTTCGTGATATTCCGGTTTATGGGCCAAGACATAGCCCTTTTAAAGGTATTACTCATGGCGTATCAGAAGCGGATAAAGTCACTGTGTATGATTACACCTTTACCGTGCTTGCAACACCTGGTCATACCCTAGACCATATTTGTTACATTAACGACGAATTAAGTTTTACTGGCGACACCTTATTCAGTGCTGGCTGCGGACGATTATTCGAAGGCAGCGCAGAACAAATGTGGCACTCGTTATGTAAACTAAGAGCCCTGCCAGATGAGTGTAAAATCTACTGCACCCATGAATACACGCAAGCCAACTTAGCCTTCGCAAAAGCTGTAGAGCCAAATAACGAATACCTTCTCAACTACAGTGATGAAGTTGATACTCTGCGCGCCAAAGACGAAATAAGCTTGCCAACCCAGTTAGGCGTGGAAAAACAAATAAATCCATTTTTACGTAGCAATATAGCAACAATCACTGATGAGCTGCCTGATGAGCTAAAAATTAATTTGGATCTGAATGAACCTTGGCAACGCTTTGCAGGTCTCAGAGCCTGGAAAGATAACTTTTAAAAAACGTAAACGCCGGTAGTTACAATTTTGTATATTTAGATCAGCATCTTGCAATAATAAGCTGACATAAACTGGTCATAAAGTGGCAATATGTTCTCAGAGCAGGTAATATTCGCCGAGTTTTTTTACCTGATGTATGGGTATATATGTATAAGTCTCCTTTAGTTTTATCACTTGCGCTGATTTTAAGTGGCTGTCAATTAACAGCTTCTGATTCAGCAAGTACAGATGTTGCGAGCAATAATGTTGAGCAACAATTAGACGGCGCAAGTCCGAGCGACATCAATGATGCATTGATGATCAACGCTCAATATCAACAATTAACCGATATTGATGAGCCGCCTCCTGTATTTGATGATGTGTGGGAACGTATTCGTTATCAGCTTTCGATTGATGTGCCACAAAACCGCCCAGTTGTTGCTGAGCGTAACTATTATGCGCGTCATCAGGCCTATTTAGATCGAATCTCTAAACGCGCTGAACCTTACTTATACTTTATTGTAGAAGAAGTCGAAAAGCGTCAAATGCCAATCGAAATCGCGCTTTTACCTATTGTAGAAAGTGCGTTTGACCCATTTGGTTATTCACATCGCAGTGCTTCTGGCATTTGGCAATTTATGCCACAAACCGGTGAGCGTTTCGATTTAAAACAAAACTGGTGGTATGACGGTCGCCGTGACATTGTGCAATCGACCCGTGCAGCGCTAGATTACTTATCATATCTACACAAAACCTTAGAAGGCGATTGGCTAAATGCCATTGCAGCCTATAACTCAGGTGAAGGTCGTTTACTGCGTGCCATTAAAAAGAACCGTAAAAAGCATTTACCAACGGATTTTTGGTCACTTGATTTACCAAGAGAGACCACTGCCTACGTACCTAAGCTGTTAGCGCTGTCTGATCTGGTAAAACGCAGTGACGAATTTGGTGTTAAGTGGCAGCCAATAATTAATGCTCAAGTCGTTGAAGCAGTTAATGTAGGGAGCCAAATTGATTTAGCACTTGCCGCTGACATGGCAGGTATTAGCTTAACAGAGCTTTATCGTTTGAACCCTGGCTTCAATCGCTGGGCGACGGATCCTAATGGCCCACACTTTTTATTATTACCGTCTGATAAAGTTGAAGCGTTTACTGACAAGCTAGCTAAAACAGAGCAAAAAGACCGCCTACGCTGGCAGCAATATATTGTTGCGCGCGGTGACAGTTTATCTGTGATTGCGAAGAAGTTTTCGACAAGCACAAACGCGATTAAAACACTGAATAAGCTTTCATCGAATACTATTCGTGTTGGTCAGCAATTACTTGTGCCACTAAGCGATGGTGAGATTAATAGCCAGCATTTACCAAAGTCAGTGCGTATGGCAGCTAATAAAGCAACACGTAAAAAACTTAGCCATAAAGTGGCCAGTGGCGATACACTGTGGGATATCAGCCGTGAGTACGATGTCACTATAGCTGAACTTGCAACATGGAATAAGCTGAAAAAAGACGCGGTACTGCGTGTTGGTCAAAAGCTAACTGTGTATAAGCAAGAAAAATCACAACTTGCTGCTACACAAATCAAAGAGCGCACCATTACCTATAAAGTTCGTCGTGGTGACTCGTTAGCGCGCATTGCTGCTAAGTTTAATGTGTCTGTAGAAGATATTATTAAATGGAATTCATTAGCTGGGCAAAAATACATTCAACCTGGGCAAAAGCTTAAATTAAAGGTTGATGTTCGAAGCGCTTAATTGCTTAATTTAATATCAAAAAAAGAGCGCCTAATGGCGCTCTTTGTCTCTCTCATTTAGTATTTATGCTTCAAAGTCCATAAGTGTAATAACTCATTGGCAATGGTCGCTGCAGCAATCGCTGTTAGTTCACTTTGGTCATAGGATGGAGATACTTCAACCACATCCATACCGACCATATTAATGCCTTTCAATGCACGAAGTACTTTGAGTACTTTATCGCTGGTTAAGCCACCACATACTGGAGTGCCTGTCCCTGGAGCGAATGCTGGGTCAAGGCAGTCAATATCAAAGGTTAAGTAAACAGGTAAGTCACCCACACGTGCTTTAATTTGCTCTGCGATATCTTGTGCAGGCAAATCATTAGCTGCCATTGCATCAATCACTGCAAACTCATGTTTGCTTTGATCAAAATCAGTACGAATACCGATTTGAATACTGTGATCAACATCAATAAGCCCTTCCATCGGCGCATGATAAAACATGGTACCGTGATCATAGCGAGAGCCATTGCTGTAAGTATCTGTATGGGCATCAAAATGCACTAATGCCATCTTACCATATTGCTTAGCATGGGCACGCAGTAGCGGCAAAGTCACAAAGTGGTCGCCACCTAAACCTAATAATGTTTTACCTTGACGAAGAATTTGCTCAGCGGCTAATTCTAACTGCGCGGTAAAATATTCTGGGTCGCCTACTGGGTAAGTAAAATCACCCGCATCAGCTAATTTTAAACGCTCAAACAACGGAAACGTCCATGGGTACTTGGTTTCTTCCCATGCCAGGTGCACTGAAGCTCGACGAATTGCGTCAGGCCCTAAACGTGCACCAGGGCGACCTGAGGTCGCCAAATCAAAGGGTAAACCTAGCACCACTACATCCGCATCGATTGCAGTGATGTTTTGCACCATCGGCTGACGTAAAAACGTCATGCCGTTTGAATATAATGAATGATCTGTGTGGTCAAACAATGTCGACATTGCTTATAACTCTTCTAAATAAGTGTAACCATTTAAGCCAGTTTGCAGCTCATCTAATACGCTTTGCTGCTCAGTTTCTGGCAATTTAGCTGCCACCAGCTGGGCGTAAGACTGCTGGAAGCTTTCTACATCTAAATGTACGTAACGCATCATGTCTGCAACGGTATCACCTTCGTTAACTTCAGTGATTTGCGCTTGACCTTGCTCATCCATTTTTATAATTGCACTGTGTGTGTCGCCAAATAAGTTATGCATATCACCTAAAATCTCCTGATAAGCACCCACTAAGAAAAAGCCCATTAAGTAAGGTTTTTCTTCGCTAAATGCTGGCACAGGTAATGTGCTTTCAATACCTTGACCGTCTACATAGTGCTCCATAGCACCGTCTGAATCGCAGGTAATATCAAGTAACACGGCGCGTTTTTGTGGTGCTTCTGTTAAACCACTTAGCGGTAGAACAGGAAACACTTGGTCAATACCCCATGCATCCGGTAATGACTGGAACAATGAAAAGTTCACAAAAAACTTATCTGCTAAACGCGCATTTAATTCATCAATAATCGGGCGATGAAAACGGTTTTTGTTATCCATATGTTTGTTAAGTTCATAACATACGCGTAAGTTAACTTGCTCCGCCCATGCTCGCTCTGTTAAATCTAACAAACCAAGTGCAAATTGATTATGTGCTTCGGCTAAATCACCTTGGCTATCGTGATAGATTTCGATTAATGCACGGTCGTCATTGTCATCACTTAACTGCTGCCATGATGTCCACATGTTTTTTAATAATAGTGGTGCATCAGCGGCTGGCGCTTGAATGTCTTCAGGTACATAGCTTTCGGTGCCGATAACATTCGAAATCAATACAGCATGGTGCGCTGTTAACGCACGACCTGACTCAGAAATAATGCGCGGCATTGGCTGCTCATATAACTTACAGGTATCACCAATGGTGTATACGATGTTATTAGCGTATTCACTTAGGCTGTAGTTCATTGAGTTATGTGACTGGCTACGAGTACCGTCATAATCTACCGCTAAACCGCCACCCACATCTAAGCAATCGATTTGTGCACCTAATTTACGTAACTCACAGTAAAAACGCGCAGCTTCACTCACACCTAAACGAACATCGCGGATGTTTGCCATTTGCGAGCCAAGGTGAAAGTGTACAAGTTGGATAAGATCAAGTTGATCAGACGCTTTTAAGCGATTGACCACACTGAGTACTTGCGATGCCGACAAACCAAATTTTGATTTTTCGCCACCACTTGCTTGCCACTTGCCCTTACCTTGCGACGCTAAACGTACACGAATACCAATGCGTGGCTTTACGTTTAACTCTTTTGCTTGGCTAAGCACCATGTCTAGCTCAGACAGTTTTTCAAGAACAATGTAAACCTTGTGGCCTAGCTTTTCGCCAATCAATGCTAAACGAATGTATTCTTGGTCTTTGTAGCCATTACACACAATGACAGCACTGGTTTTTTCAGCCATCGCTAATACAGTTAATAGCTCAGGTTTACTGCCTGCTTCTAGACCCAATTGTTTCTTTTCAATATCAGCTTGGCTTGCAACAATTTCTTCAACAACTTCACGCTGTTGGTTTACTTTAATTGGGTAAACAAGCAAATAGTCTTTCGGATAACCATAATTTTCAATAGCCGTGTTAAATGCCTGACATAAGCTATGTACACGATGATGTAAAATTTGTGGAAAACGAACTAGCGCAGGCAAGCTTAAGCCTTTGTCTTGTAATTGCTGTGCGATATCGATTAGTGCAATGGTTTGCTCTGGGGCATGGGCCTTTGGCGCAACATACACATCACCTTGATCATTAATACCAAAGAAACCTTGGCTCCAATGACGAACATTGTAACTCGTGCGAGCTTGTTCTAGTGATGTTGTTTCTTTCATCTATCTTTCTCTTTTATTTTAGTAATGCCGAAATCGGCAAGGGTTGTTGCCGCGCATTAAAAGAAAAATAGTGACTCAAGTCCAACAAGAATTTTTACTCGTAACGAGTGATTTTTGATGTGAAAAGCTAATCAACATCCCTGAATGTTTTTAAACCATATTTCTAGGGACAGTCACTGAAAATAGTATTTAATAGGATCACATTTAAAGGGACAGTCACTGTAGAATATATGTACTGGTAAATTACCTTTTCATATTGATTTTAATGGGCTGGTATTACTTTTGTGATTTCATCAGCGGCTGAAGAATTTGACCCTAACCATCTCCACGCTTCATATTGCTCGTTATCATGCCAAGTAATACCTATGTACTCTTGCCAGTTTTCGAAGTCTTTTGTGCGATATTTTTCAACCCCGCAACCTCCTGCGCCAAAAGAGGTGCGGCAAATTCTTACAGTGAGATAGGTGCCATCAAAATTCAGCTGCGATTGCTTATCAGCGCAAATACTTAAAGGACGAGTAGGAAATATAAGAATAACTTTTGTTTTTATAGTGCCATTATGGTTGAAGACACCAGAAAGACTGTAGCATGAGTTTAAATAGAGCTTAGTACTATTAATAATAAGGTCTGGTTGCCGACTCTGAGAAGTAATGGATACCTGTGAACTATCACCACAAGCAGCAATCAGAAAGAGCGTAACAAAGCCCAATAGTTGTAAGGTGAATTTATAAATAAAGATGACCTCACTAAAACATAGCTTACCACCTAAATTACTGATTTAGCCCAAGCTCCATAAACAAACTTTGTGGATTTTCGTTGTAATTACCAAACGGACCACAACGATTAAAACCTAAGTTTTCATATAAGCTAATTGACTCTGTTTGTTTAGGACCTGTTTCAAGACGAATAAGCGGTATTAGTTGCTCACCAGCTTGATGTAATAATATCTGCATAATTCGACGTGATAACCCTTTACCACGGTAGCTTGGTTTTACATATAAGCGGCGGATTTCACCATAAGGAGGGTTGCCTTCTTGCATAACGATTGCGCCGCATGCAACGATACCATCTTCATTTTTTAAGCCTATAGCATAAACATTAGGCTCAGCTAGCTCTTCAACACTTAAAGATTGAGCGGTAGCAACAGGGTATAGTGAGTTTATGAGTCGGTCTATATCAGAAAACACGCTTACTACTTCAGGATCATGTGGATTTAAATCGACTAACTGCATAAAACTCCCATTTTTATATGTCTTTTTTGTTAACTATGTGAACAATAGTATCGGATATTTCCATTATCCTCTACTGTAGTTTTCAATAATGATTTTATAGGTACTGTTCGGACCGACATACTATCTCTAAGTTCAACAGTATGTAACCAAAAAAACGCCAAGTTGATAAAAACTAAAGTCTAAACTACACCACACCATTCAAGGTTAATAATTTATACCTATAGATTTTTTACCAGAGATCACTTCAGAGTTCGTAAAGCCTTTTTAAAGGGGCAGTCATTTAAAACCAACAACTATTGTATTTTTAAAATCTGAAGGCAGTAATTTAAAAATACAAAGGTGAGTCAAAAAAATTACTAAACTTATTCTGTAATTATGTTTAGCGGGTGTGCTTCAGAGAGAATAGAGCTTTGACTTTAGCCTTTTAGGGCTAATTATTTCAAACAATTAAATTTAAAGCGTGAAGATACTAGCGATTTGAAATCACGTTAAAATAAACCTAGAAACTTAACTCGCTAATAAAGTTCGGCTATTTGTAATGTTACTTCGTCGCTTGCGAGCTGTTTTAATACAATAACTTTCAATAGCACCCACTCGACCTGCAGCTCCATGAAATAAGTTTTCAAACTGAGCTGTTAGCGTTAACCAGTTTTCAGCTTCGAAATTCAGCCTTTCAAGAATAGGAGGTAAATGATGCTCTATATATCCAGGCTTATCCGCGCTGATACAACGCCCAGTTTGCTCCACAAGTAGCAGGTATGACTTTAACTCAAAAGGTATTCCCTTTGATTTATACTTACTCATGCCACCAATAAAACGAGCTAGTAATTTAGGTTGCTTTGACTCCTTCGCGCTTTCGCATCGCTTTTTAAAACTGGTATAGTCCGATTGTTCCGGCGTGCTCGCAGCTTTAGCACGAACAGGGTTTAAATCAACATAGGCCATGCAGGCTAAAAGCGCTGATTCATCAAGGAGAGCTTGGCTTTTAAAGCGCCCTTCCCAAAAATGCCCAGTACATGCATCTTCTTTATTTGCCCGTCTGGCAATATATTCATTTAGCATTCGCATGAACCAACTAATGCTCGAAAGGCGCGCTCTGTATTCTGCAACCTCTTTATTTAAGAAGACTTGTTGACCATCACTTAACGGCTCACCATGAAGGGCTTTTTGACCTAAAGGCGTCATTTTATTGAGCTTAAACCAGCGTAAAAGGATGGCTTTATCCGATAACCTTTTTGCTTTTTTATCATCAACATAAAGCACAAGATGCGTATGATTACTCATCACCGCATAAGCACACACATCAATGCAAAATACCTTTGCAAGAGCAAGCAGACGCTGTTCAACCCACACTCGGCGGTGTTCATATGATTTACCTGTGAGTGTGTCTTCTCCACAAAGGTAGGCACGTCTAACACAGCGAGATACACAATGATAATATTTGGTATTCGACAAACAGATTTGCCGCTTCCTTGCTAAAGCCATCGTCCACTCCTTGAACTGATAATCTGAAATGCATTAGCTGTAATTAAAGTGTAGACAAAGTTTTCTGTGCCGCAAGAGCAATAAATCAGTGACTGTCCATGTAAAGAGTTATTAGAGTGCCTATCCGACTTAAAGTGACTGTCCATGTAAGTCCATGTAAAGAGTTAAACACTTTGTTACGGAAAAAAGCTGTTCAAATATCGTCAAAACCCTATACTGCAAACAACAAGAAATAAGATGAGGTTTTCTCGTGCAGTTCACTCAAGGTATGGAATACTTCTTTTCTGGCTTTAAGTTAATTAGCCAAAAAGGGTTGAAACGTTTTGTACTTATTCCTTTATTAATCAATATTCTGCTTTTTGGTAGTTCGCTGTTCTTTTTGTATGGCTGGCTCACCGATGGCTTTGCTTACATGAACTCGTTATTACCAGAATGGCTTAGCTGGCTCGAGTGGCTAATGTGGCCAATTGCTGTGCTGGTGATTTTATTTAGTTACAGTATGCTCTTCACAGTTATAACAAACTTTATAGCAGCCCCATTTAACGGCCTACTCAGTGAAAAAGTCGAGCTTTATCTCACTGGGCAAAAAATTAATGACGATAGTCTTTTCGATACAATGAAAGATGTGCCACGTATGTTAGGTCGAGAATGGACAAAACTTTGCTATTACCTGCCGCGCGCTATAGGCTTTTTTATCTTACTGTGGATTTTACCTGTAATCGGTCAAGTTTTATGGGTGTTATTCACTTGCTGGATGTATGCAGTGCAATATGAAGACTATGCGTTCGATAACCATAAAATTAGTTTTAACGAAATGAAAAATGACTTAAAGCAAAAGCAAACGTTATCTTATGGCTTTGGTTTAGCTGTCATGATTTTAACTGCTATCCCATTCGTAAACCTAATTGTTATGCCCGTTGCTGTTTGCGGTGGCACACGGTTATGGGTTGAAAACTATCGAAGCCAATATCGAAGTTAAAATGTTTGAAAAGCCAGTAGAAAACTATTGGCTTTTCAATACACTATAATTTAATTTAACTGGTAAAGGATCTGATAACTCGGTGCCAAAGCGAGGTTCATCAAATTGACTAATAACCACCGTAAATCTTTCTTCCCCCATATTGAGTATAAATGGGGTCCCTATCTTTGCTAGCTCTGAAATTTGTTTGTGTTTATTTTCTAATAAAACAGTGCCTGAACCTTTATTTTTAACTAAAAGTACATGTGCGTTATTCCCTAAAACAATCCTAGCTTGATGTGATTCGCGATATTCAGCCCGCCATTGCCCTCTTTGGTATAGAGTGTATATGATTGAGATCCCATCGGGTTCAACGATACGTCCCTCTTTAATTTTACAATGTTGGCAACCAATTACTGAGCCTGATTTCCAGTTTACTGGCTGCCCATCATAACTTAATCTAGATGACATATGCCATTGAGGTTCAACATCTGGTGTGCATGCAACACAACATATCAACATAAAAAATATAACCAGATACTTCACTACTTAATCCCTTGCTTTTCTCTAGCAGCTTTAATTTCATTAAGAAGTTTTAAAGGCGGCGCTTGTTCTTCAATCATTCGTTGTTGTATATGCTTCGACACGTCTTTTTGATCGCTATCTTGCTGATGAACACCGAAGCGATTGCCAGAGAACAAGGTATAAAAACGAAGTTCAATCAAACTCCACTCATCAACATCATTTAGCACTGTTACGGCGGTATCATCATTCGTATCTTGGCTTAGAGTTTCAGTCAAATCAGCATTACAATTAAAATCTACAGCAGCAGAGCCGGGATACCTTAAACCATTAGCCTCTATTATATTATTTTCGTCTATGGAACTTCCGAGTCCATGCGAATAAGACATTACAAAATTTTCAGGAGAGTCAAATGGGCTATTAGTCAAATCCGCAGTTTGTACGGCACAATTGGCATTCTCACGATAGCGACTCGAATAATAGCGATCTCCCTCATTATCCCCTATCGTCGGTAACCCTCTCAACTGATAAAGGTAATTCATAATACTCAAATGATTTGGTTTATAGTTTGTACTTTCATCACCACCATGCTCTAAACCTAAATTATGGCCAAGCTCATGCATTATCGTTGATGCTTGGTAGTTGAAGGTTAAATTTCGAGATATTTCGTTATCAAGTGATAACCCCCAATTCCCCATACTTATCATCAAATCATTACCACTTAATTCAGCAACCCCTGAAGAACCCGCACTGCCATCAATGTTTCGACTATTAGCCATTAACATATAATGAAATATCGGCTTACGTCTCATGTCAAAGTTTGCCATTTTATAATGAAATAAACTCTCAACACCTTGGTTAAAGTTATAAGGTGTATATTGTCTAAAGGTTACTTGATCACCCCCACCTAAATCATGATCTTGTACAGATATTCCCCCTGCTTGGTGGTACAAATCCCCCACATCAAAGTGAACAACAATGCCTTGCTCAGCGAACGAGCTTACCACTTTTTCCAATGCTGTTTGGTGCGGTATTATTCCCGCATCACTGCTATCCATATAATCCACTTCAATAAAGATATCTTTTTGATTAACTCTAGCTCCCCAAGCATGCAAAGGTAGTCCAGAAAAAGTTGACCCAGGGAGTTCTGAACAGTCAGGAATACCATCTTCATCACTGTCATCTTCGCAGCTAACATCATTAACACCCGCCGGTGTCGTAAATTGGCTATAGTGCCAATCAGATGATGAATTAGTATCTGTGTTATCTATATCTCTTTTAATACTTGAGCCAGTTACATTAGAAATGACAGGTGCTGATCCTGTTTGCCATTGTCCTGCCGTCAGAGGCTCAGTAGTGTCATTGCCAAATCGAACAAAATCCACAGTACTTCCCGAGTCACGCGTTAGTAATTCAACAAACCCATTCAAAAACCAATAAGGGCGAACCGTTGAGTCAATATCGCCAATAAAAGCGATAGATTTATTTTGCTCAGTTGTATCGTAAAATAATTGATCACCAAAACCACTATGAACTATGAGATATTCCTCAGGAGCAATCACTTGGTCAGGCAAATTAAAAATTGTTGCGGCCGAAATACTATTATCAGAACTGTCACGACTTTTTACTCGTACACTGTAATCAGCTAAATTAACACTACTATCGGTTCCGTTATAAAGTTCAAACCAAGGCGTGTCGTTGCTAAAACGAATAGCGACAACCTCAGTTATCTTTAAATCATTACTTCCAGTTGTAAAAGTAGAAACTACTTGGGCTAAAGCAGGTGTATCAGCAAAATTAACTAAGTCTTCGGTTAATCTTAACGCATATTCTGTTGCTTGATTAAAAGCAGCTGTAAACTCAATATTGTTAAAATATTCATTGTCATTTCCTTGTGGTCCCGTCATCTCTAATGAGTCGATTGCTAAGCAAGTTTCAAAATTATCAGCTGATAATTGCACACTTCCCTCACATACACCATTGGCGCTATTAACAACTAAACTCGATGACTTCATCACATCAGACATCGATAACATAACTCGAGCATTTACACTCACAGCAGAGGCTGCATCTTCAGGGCTTACATTTACAACAGTGGCTGCACTAGTATCTGTAATTGTCACGCTCACTGTCGCTTGGGCACTCTGAGTTCCATCCGATACAGTTACAGTAAAAGGCGCTTGCGATATGCTATTTGATGCAGGTTGATAAAGATAACGAAAAGTTGTTGCATCAACTAAAGTGATACTCGCCCCAGCTAACTGCTGAGAAAAACTAATAGTTAACTCATCCCCATCAATATCACTCGCGTCAATAGTAAATTCACTACTTTCATTAAACTCTGTAGTAATAGCAATATCAGACACTGTGGGTGGTTTATTAACATGAATGATCATAAATGTGAGGCTTGCTGAAGATATTGCTCCTTGATCATCTACCGCAGTGATCCGAAATATCACCTCGGCATTTTCAGACACTTCTGGCGCTGTGAAAGTAATAGTTTCGCCATTTTGCACAAAATCTACTGATGGCCCACTTAACTGCTGCCACTCAATATCTGCTATAACCCCGTCGCTGTCTGTAACAACCACAGAGACAGAAGCTTGCGTTAACTCAGTAATATCAGCAATCGCACCGAGGGTAATGACAGGCGCAAGATTTATGTAATTTTCAACCACAACACTAAATTCTGCAGAGCTTGTAGCTCCATCATCATCAGTTGCTGATACTTGGAAGGTAATTTCATCATTTGTTTCTACTTCAGGGGCCGTATAATTTATTAAATTATCAGTTGCAGTAAAATCGGTAATCGGGCCTGAAGTTTGCACCCAACTATAGCTAATAATACTACCATCACTGTCTGTTGCCGTAGCTGTTAATACTCCTTCAGCCCCTTCTTGAATATTTTGCGAACCAGTTATACTCACTGATGGAGCACTGTTTGCGCTTACATCTATAGTAAAAAGCGCCGTGCTTTGTTCACCAAAACTATCAATAACTGTCACCGAAAAAACAAGCTGAGTTAAGGTTGCAACATTTGGTGTGGTAAAACTAATTGTGCTCGATCCATTTTCAAACTCTACATCTGGACCAGCCGTTTGCTGCCAATCATAACTAATAACCTCTCCATCAGAATCTGAGGCATTTGCACTAAGAGAAATATTGTTACTAGAAGAGGATATCTGAGGGCCAGCAACCGATATTGTCGGGGCTTGATTAACATTAATAATGGTAATAGTGATACTGGTTGTAGCTGTTGCGCCTTGATTATCAGTAACGCGCAAAGAAAATGAGACATCTGTGTCAGTATCTACTGCAGGAATTGATACATTGATTTGTTGACCGTTTGCTGCAAAATCGATAGAAGGGCCACCAGTTTGCTGCCAAGAAAAGTCGGCTATAGAACCATCACTATCGTTGGCTGACGCACTTAATGAAAGTGTTGCCAGCTCATTGACCTCAGTATCACCAGAAATACTTACTTGTGGCGCTTGGTTCTCAGCATTATTAGACTCTTCACTCCCTCCGCCGCCTCCACAAGCTGTTAATAAAATGGAAAATAAAATACTAAGCCCAAGTAACTTTATTCTATTCTCCATTTTTAAGCCCTCGCGATTAACTGTATAAACTTTGTGGCACCTTAGTTACATTTAAATGAACCGTGACCTCTTCACGGTCATGGTATAAGTGCTTAGCTTGTAGTTCGTAACTTACGCCATATTTATCAAGCTCTTCTTTAATCATTTTTAAACACTCGTAAACGCTATCAAAACGTTTTTTCATCGGTAGTTTAAGATTAAAAATAAGCTCTTTTGCGTAGGCGTTTACCGCCCAATCAATCATAAGGTTAGTCACTTTTGCTGGCTTTTCCACCATGTCACAGACTAACCATTGAATATTGCGCTTTTCTGGACGGTATTTAAAACCATCGACCCTAAAATGCTTAACTTGCCCTGTTTCCATCAAGTCATCGTTCATAGGACCATTATCAATTGCGCTTACAAACATACCTCGGCGCACCAATTGATATGTCCAGCCCCCTGGGCAAGCACCTAAATCAACACCTCGCATGCCAGGTTGCATACGTTCTTCAGCTTCATGAGGTGGAATAAACACGTTAAAGGCTTCATCAAGTTTCAACGTTGAGCGGCTCGGCGCATCACTCGGCATACGTAAACGCGGGATACCCATAAAGAAAGGCGAATTATTGAATGTATATGAATAGCCAACATAAGCACTGTCGTTTGCTAAAAACAACACATGCATAACAGGTTTTTTCTCAGCAATTTCGCGTGTTACCTTCGAGCGCTTTTCAAGCGATTTTTTCAGAGGTGTAGAAATCTTTTTGCAGAACTTACTCAGCTCTTTACCTTCGTTGGTATCTGGCGTTTCTACGCGTAGGTCACCACATTCAGGAAACTCAGCGGCAGCATCAACAATAGCACTAACGCGGTCTTCAAGTGGCATGTTATCGACTAAGGCGCCAGTAAACCATTGGCGCGCAAATACCATATTTTTGAAATCGACTTTTTTGATGATTTCTTCACCGTGGCTTGCATCAAAACATTCGTAAACAACAATCCCCGTATTTGGTTTTGTTTTTACGTAACCTGCAAAGCCTTGTTCAGCAGCCTGAAAAGTAATTTCAGCAGCGGCATCATTTTCAAAACCACTGCGACAATAAATAACTACACTCGACATAGATAACCCTTAAAACTTATATCGTGCTGCTTGAACTAACAAAATAGCCCAACCAATAATAAAACAAACACCGCCAATTGGGGTGATAGGCCCAAGCCACTTCATGCCCGTTAGTGCGAGTAAATACAAACTACCGCTAAATAACACTGTACCTGCGATAAAAAATCCACCAGCCCAACTTAAGTTCATACCCCATTTAATTAAGATAGCAATTGCTATCAGTGCAAGGCCATGCACCATTTGGTATTCAGCAGCGGTTTTAAAAATTCCAATTGCGTACTCAGAAACGCGGCTTTTTAAACCATGAGCAGCAAATGCGCCAAGCATTACTGAAAGCATGCAAAATAAGCTACCAATCATTAAATAGAGTTTGATCATTGCGTATCTCCAGCCGCTAAATTCAAAATAAACTGCGCTGCATAATCTGCAGCTTGCTGTAAGTTTTCTTGCTCTGTAATGCCACTTTTTTTACGTGGTTTTAATGAGTGGTCACCGTCTTTTAGAAATTTAATCTCGGGTGGGTTAACCATTTCAAGTTCAGCGAGTTCTTGCTGATCACCAAACGTATCGCGCTCACCTTGCAGCACTAAAAATGGGCATGGCATATCAACAAAATGATCTATACGCAGTTTATCGGGTTTACCCGGTGGGTGAAACGGATAGCCAAAAGCCACAACACCTGCAATTTGAGCTTGGTCTTGCTCAGTACAAAGCATCGAAGCCATACGCCCACCCATAGATTTACCCCCAATAAATAGCGGCAATTCTGGCTGGCGCTCGGCTAAAACTTCACCAAAGTAGGCAAGTAACTTAGGAGCACGATCGGGTGGTCTACGCTTGCCTGTTTCTTTTGCAATTTGCATATACTGAAAATCAAACAAGGCTACATCAATCCCATGCTGACTAATCAAGTTAGCCATTGTTTGCATAAACTCAGAATCACTGCCTGCCCCTGCACCATGGGCAAATATAAACTGTGCACGCGCCTTGCCCGTTGTACTTTTAAACCACTGTAACATGTTAATACTCTTGTTCTTGTTCAACTAAGCTCAGCATCCAGTCTTTGAAAGACACTATTTTGCCAAGCTCTGTTTGCGATTCGCGGATCACTAAATAGTATGCATTTTTACTTTCTAATGAGTGATTAAATGGAATAACTAGACGACCCGCATCAATATCAGGTTTTGCTAAAACGCTATTACCAATGGCAACCCCCTGTCCATGCACCGCGGCTTGCAATACCATTGATGAGTGACTAAAAATCGGCCCTTGGTTAACTTGTACATTACGCACACCAGCCGTTTTCATCCAGGTTTTCCAGTTTTTACGGGTGGTATCATGCAATAAGGTATGATTTGCTAAATCACTGGGTTGATTAAGTGGTTTAGGGCCCGTTAACAGCAATGGGCTACATAACGGCACTAGATATTCAGTATGCAGCTTATATGTCTGTACCCCACTCCAGTGGCCACGACCATAATAAATAGCAATATCTACATCGTCAGAAAGTGAGTTTTCATCCTGATCTTGTGCTTTAATTCGCACGTCGATTTCTGGATGTAATTCATTAAATAAACTAAGTCTAGGTACTAACCATTGAATCGCAAAACTTGGCGTTAAACTTACCGTGAGTGACCCTTTCGCACCGCGGGCTAGCAGTTTTTCTGTGGCATCAATGAGCTGAGTAAAAATTTCTTTTATATCTAAAAAGTAACCTTGCCCTTCTTCGGTTAACAGCAAAGAACGATTTTTACGTAAAAACAGCTTTAACCCTAAATGCTCTTCAAGGGTTTTAATTTGATGGCTCACCGCAGCCTGCGTTACATATAGCTCTTCTGCTGCTTTGGTAAAGCTCAAATGGCGGGCAGCGGCTTCGAAAGCTTTTAGTGCATTTAAAGGAGGTAAACGACGAGACATAAACACCAAACTTAGAATTAGTTTTTCTTATGCGTCGATTATAGCGATACAAATAAAAAAAGGCGACCATGGTCGCCTTTTTCATACTTAAATACTTAAATACTTATATACTTAAATTATAAATCGCTTGCGCTGGTATCGAGTGGTGCAAAGCTCTTAACTAAGTCATCAACCGCTTTCATTTGCGATAAATAACCTTCTAGCTTGCTTAGTGCGAGAGCACATGGGCCGTCACATTTTGCTTCATTCGGATTAGGGTGCGCTTCAATGAATAGACCCGCAATACCTAATGCCATGCCACTGCGAGCAAGTTCTGCAGCTTGTGCACGGCGACCATCTGCAGAGTCAGCTCGGCCTCCCGGGCGTTGTAATGCGTGCGTTGCATCAAAGATAACCGGCGCCATAGGCTTCATGTCATCCATACCAAGCATATCAACCACAAGGTTGTTATAACCAAAACTAGTACCACGCTCACACAGTGCAACATTGTTGTTGCCCGCTTCATTAAACTTTTTAATGATATGACGCATTTCGTGTGGAGCTAAAAACTGTGGCTTTTTCACATTGATAATAGCGCCAGTTTTTGCCATGGCTACAACTAAGTCAGTTTGACGAGCAAGGAATGCCGGTAACTGAATTACATCAACCACTTCAGCCACAGGCGCAGCTTGATGCGGCTCATGTACGTCGGTGATCAGTGGCACATTGAAAGTAGATTTAATTTCTTCAAAGATTTTTAAACCTTCTTCCATACCAGGGCCTCGGTATGAATTAATTGAAGAGCGATTCGCTTTATCAAAAGACGCTTTAAAAACGTATGGAATGTTTAGCTTTGATGTAACTTCTACATAATGCTCCGCAATTCGCATCGCTAAATCACGTGATTCAAGTACGTTCATACCGCCAAACAATACAAATGGTTTGTCGTTGGCTAATTCAATCTCGTTAATTTTAATTAACTGGTTGTTCATTTCTATTCCTTAAGGTGCAACAGCTTGTAGCATTAATCCACAAATATAAGCCATGTAAGTACCAACACCATAGCCTAAAACAGCAAGTAAAACACCTACTGGCGCAAGTGATGGGTGGAATGCTGATGCAACAACAGGTGCTGATGCTGCGCCGCCTACATTGGCCTGAGAGCCTACCGCCATATAAAACAGTGGTGCTTTAATTAGTTTCGCCACAATAAGCATTAAGCTTGCGTGAGTAATCATCCAAATAACACCGAGTACGAAGTACATTGGTGAATCAAAAATCGCGGTAATATTCATGTGTAAGCCAATTGAAGCAACAAGAATATATAAAAAGCTTGATGCCACTTTTGACGCACCAAAAGCTTCAATATGGCGAACTTTAGTAAACGATAAACTAATACCAATTGTGGTAGAGATAACGATTAACCAGAAGAATTTACTGTTTAAACTATACTCTTGTGCCCACGGGAAGTTAGCCCCAAAAAACGGACCTAAAAAGTCAGCACAAAAATGTGCAAGACCAGTAATACCAAAGGCAATTGCGATAATCGTCATGTAATCATTTAGAGTTGGCATGCGCGCATGCTCAGCATGATACTTTTCTACGCGCTCTTTTAAATCTTCAATTGCACGCGTATCTGCGCCTGTTTTAGCATCAATCGCCTTATGGTTTGCTGCCATTAATAACAGTACGGCCATCCATAAGTTAGCCACAATCACATCAACTGTCACCATTGCAGAGAAGATATCGCCGCCTACTTCAAACATTTCTTTCATTGAAGCTTGGTTTGCGCCGCCACCAATCCAGCTACCGGCGATAGTCGTCATACCACGCCACACTGCGTCAGGGCCATGGCCCCCCACCGCTTCTGGGTAAACTGCGCTCATTACTAAGATAGCCAAAGGGCCACCAATAACAATACCCAAGGTACCTGTTAAAAACATGACTAATGCTTTTGGCCCAAGGTTTAGGATCGCTTTTAAATCAATACTGATGGTAAGCAAGATTAAGCAAGCTGGCAGTAAATAGCGTGACGCTACAAAATATACATTCGAAGAATGACCATCAACAATCCCAAAAGTATTGAGTAATGATGGTAAAAAGTAGCAAAGCAATAATGCCGGTACATATTTATAAAATTTTTGGCAGGCAGCATTATTACTGTGCGAGGTTTTAAAAATAAACCCCAAAATAACGGCAAGCAAACCAAGTACGACTGCGTCATTGGTAATTAGCGCACTGTGGGCGTCAGTCATAAATGTTCCTTTAAATTAGTGGTGTGTATTATTGTTGTCTTCTATTTCAGCAATCTGGTGCTGAATTAATTCGATAGCGGGATCATCTGGGCACTCATTAATAAAGTACTGCAAATCATCACGCGCCATTTTTGGGCAATCTAGCTGATTAAGTAAATAGCCGCGGTCACGACGCTCATAAGGGTCATCACCAAGTAATTCCATCAGCATATCAACACAATGCAATGCATGACCAAATTTACTTTCGCTGATGAACGACCATTTTTGCTGTGCTAGATACAGCTTATAAAGCTCTTCTTCAAAAATCAGTTCAAGCGGTTCTTGCTCATCGCCATTTTCTTCACAGGCATTCTCAGGTGTTATATACCAGCTCTGCTGACCTGTGCTTGGCTCAATTAAATAGCCCTCTTCATCACTCATCCCAACGTGAACGTGCACGTCTCCCTGACTAAGTGTGACCGTGGCATCAAGTTCAGCATGCTGTAATAAATGACAAAGTAAAATTGCCAGCGTGGTTTGTGTGCCACTGCGCATAGTAATGGTATAGCTAAAGCTATTTAACGTGTACTCTGGCACTTTTAAGCTTGATGAGCTAAACAGCCATTGCTGATAAAAGGTATCAAGTAACTTATCGAGACGCTCATGTGGCTCTTTTAATTCGGCGCAAAGAGCTGTTACCGTATTTTCAAGCTCATTAAGGGTGTCATAACAGGCTGTTAAATCAGCTTGTTGATCCCACTTTAATTCAGCGTCGATACAACGATAAAGCACTTTAGAAGAAAATGCGTCAAAGGCCTCATCTTGATAGGATTCATTTTGATCTTCAAACCAAGGGGTGGTCATTTATACTGCTACATCTCTTTCAAAAACGAACAGCTAGTTTACCTACTTTTGCTTTAAGTTACCAATACTGAGCGTTGAGATATAAAAAAGCGGTACGACAGCCAATGCAATCAAATACCGCTCAGAGATTTGTTATAAAAGAAGTGCTGTTTTTGCAGATGCTAAATAACCAATTGCTAATAAAATAAGCGTGGTGATCGCAAGTAATACAAGCTTCGCGCTTTTTGCACTTTGCTTAGCGGCAACCACACCGAGTACAATATAAGCAACCACTAAGATTATCTTTTCTAATAACCAAGATTGTTCAAGCGGGTTAAAACCGGCCATTACAATTAATGCCACTGCAGAAATAAGTAATAAGGTGTCGATACTGTGGCTGCCGATAAACACTACTTTGTTTTTTGCCAGAACGCCCGTCTTTAAGCGAGAGAAAGAACGAACGTAGAATAAGATAATACTCAACACGGCAAATAACATGTGAGTATGTTTTACTGCTAAATAATCCATATGCCCCTAATTTTATTTTAATTAATCTGGATAACGTACAAGTACGTCTTCTATTTCTTTAATTCGCTGATTAAACACATCAATCAACTTTGGATCAAATTGTTTGCCCTGCTGCGCGTTAATTTCTTTCACAACATCGTCAAGCGACCACGGCTCTTTGTAGCAGCGCTTATGACGTAGTGCATCAAATACATCAGCTAAAGCAACGATGCGACCTGCAATAGGGATGTCTTCGCCTTTCAACCCTTTCGGGTAGCCTGAACCATCCCAACGCTCATGGTGTGATAACGCAATCACTGCGCCAGTATTAACAATGTCACGATTGGAGTCTTTTAAAATTAAATGACCTTTTTCAGCATGAAGTTGCATGATAGCCCACTCTTCATCGGTCAATGGCCCCGGCTTATTTAATATAGCGTCGGGAATACCTACTTTACCCACATCATGCAATGGCGCAGCTAAGCGAATAAGCTCTGCTTCGCGTTTTGATAGACCATAGCCCATGGCAAGTTCATAACAAATGTGCGACACACGCTTTACATGGTTACCTGTTTCTGTTGAACGTTGCTCTAACGCTTCACTGAGCCTAAATACTAACTCTTGTTGTGTTGCTTCGATTTCAGATTGTAACTGTACATTTTCATACGCCAGCTGCACATTTTGCGAAAAGATTTCAATCAAGTGACGCTGAGTGTCGGTTAAATGCTTAGGGATACCTGAAATAAACAACATGGAATTATGATTATATTCACTACTGCAATAGGCAAATAAATAGTTCTCACGATAAACAATGGTTTTTTCAATTAAGGCTTGCTGACAGGCTTGAAGCTGATCGTGACTTAACACCTCTTCAATCGCCTTGCCTTCACTGCGTTCAAACTCACCTCGGCCCGAAAACACCACTAGCTTCTTTTGGTTATCTTGCGGGTTACTCGCAACTAAACTGGTTGCATACATGGCCTGATCAACGGTTCCTAATAATGAGGTAAGTTGTTGCATCACCCCTTCAATAAAGCTTTCAAGAGAATGAGTCGAAAAAATGTCTCGCGATGCTTTAATAATTTTTTCAAGGCCTTGACGAGATTGTTCTATCGACAAAATATCACGATATGAACGCAAGCTCGACATCACTACTGTGAACAGTTTTTGTGCTGTTAATTCAGTTTTTGATTTGTAGTCATTGATATCGTAATTAACGATGACCTGACGCTCTGGTGCTTGCCCAGGCTGACCAGTGCGAAGAATGATACGAATATGATTATTTTTTGCGGTTTCGCGAATAAACTTAGCGACTTTGAGGCCTGCATCGTCGGTTTCCATAACCACATCGAGTAGTACGATAGCCGCATCTGGATGCTCTTGAATAACCTGCTTAGCTTCTTCACCCGAATAGGCGCTAATAAACTCTAAACGTTTATCTTGAAATTCAAAGTCACTCAACGCAAGCTTTGTTACGGCATGTACTTCTGGCTCGTCATCAACGACGATGACTTTCCAACTACCCTGAACCACCTCATTAACTTCGTCAAGTGCTTCATCCGAAAACAAAAAATCATCCATTCTATGGGATCCTCAAAGGCTATGTACGCACAGTGCGCTTTATTGTTATTTAGGCCATTGTGCTAACGTTACACGGTCATTACCGCCAAGATCTTTAATTGTAAGTATATGGCTATACGACATTTGTGCAAAAAATTCTTGTACCTTCACACTTTGTTTGTAGCCATGTTCAATTAAAAGATAGCCATTTGTTGCTAAATAGTCACGTGCGATAGTAATAATTTGTTTAATATCAGCCATACCGTCGTCATCTGCAACTAATGCAGAGAGCGGCTCAAAGCGAACATCGCCTTGGCTTAAATGCTCATCATCATGTTCAATATACGGAGGATTGCTAACAATTAGGTCAAACTTTTGTGTACTTACTGCACTAAACCAATTGCTCAAGGCAAAATTAGCATTGTTGATTGCAAGTCGCTGTTTATTTTCTTTAGCTAATTCGACAGCATCAGCCACCCTATCAACCCCTGTCACCTGCCAATTTGGCATTTCACTGGCCAATGCCAAAGCAATTGCCCCTGTGCCAGTGCCTAAATCAAGCACGTTTGCAGCCGTAGGTAGCTCAAGGCCTAAGGCATATTCTACTAACGTTTCGGTATCAGGTCTTGGGATCAGGGTTGTTGGATTAACCTTTAAAGGAAGACTCCAAAATTCACGAAAGCCAACAATATGAGCAACTGGTTCACCATTTAAACGACGCTGACATGCTTGTTCAAAATCACGTTGTTGCTGTTCGGTAAGTTGTTTTTCGGGCCAAGTAAATAAGTAACTACGAGGTTTATCAAGAATGGATAATAACAGGACTTGTGCGTCTAACTTAGCACTGTCGCTGCTAGGCGTTAATAACGCCGTTGCAGCAACAATTGCTTGTTCAATGCATTGTGGCACGATTATTCATCGCCCATCGCGGCAAGTAAGTCAGCTTGGTGTTCTTGCATTAGAGGTTCGATAACACTTCCTAAATCACCAGCAACCACTTCATTCAAACGATAAAGTGTTAAATTAATACGGTGATCGGTAATACGACCTTGCGGGTAGTTATAAGTACGAATACGCTCAGAACGGTCACCGCTACCTACTAGGTTACGACGTTCTGATGCTTCCGCCGCTTGACGCTTTTCATCTTCAGCTTGTTGTAAGCGTGCGCCAAGTACAGACATCGCTTTGGCACGGTTTTTATGCTGTGATCGCTCATCCTGACACTCTACAACCACACCCGTTGGAATGTGTGTAATACGGATTGCTGAGTCAGTTTTATTTACGTGCTGACCACCGGCACCCGATGCACGGAAGGTATCCACTTTAATATCAGCAGGGTTAATTTCAATTGCTTCTGCTTCAGGAATTTCTGCCATAACAGCTACCGTACACGCTGAGGTATGAACACGGCCTTGCGATTCTGTCTCTGGAACACGTTGTACACGGTGCGCACCTGATTCAAACTTAAGCTGACCATACACACCTTCGCCAGAGATATGCGCAATGACTTCTTTATAACCGCCGTGCTCACCTTCGTTAGTACTTACTACTTCTACTTTCCACTTTTTAGTTTCAGCGTAGCGGCTGTACATACGGAATAAGTCACCTGCGAAGATAGCAGCTTCATCACCACCAGTACCGGCACGAACCTCTAAATAGACGTTATTATTGTCTTTAGGGTCTTTTGGTAACATTAGAATTTGGATTTCATCTTCTAATGCAATAATTTGTGCTTTTGCTTCTTTGTATTCTTCTTGCGCCATTTCACGCATATCAGGATCAGAGTCTTTTAACATTTCTTCTGCTGTAGCAACATCATCTTGGGCTTGTTGGTAAGCTAAAAATGCTTTTACGATTTCTTCTAATTCTGAGTATTCTTTAGATAAGGCACGAAAGCGATTTTGGTCGCTGATCACAGAGGGGTCGCTTAGTAGCGCTTGCACTTCCTCATAACGCTCAACTAAGGTTTCTAATTTTCTATAAACAGACTCTTTCATTTAACGACTATTCCTGATCAATACCTAACATTTTCTTTAATTGGCTTAACTCCGCTGCTTCACCTTTTTTAGCAGCATCTTGAATGGCACGGGTAGGTGCGTGCATCAAGCGGTTGGTCAGTTTGTTTGCCAACTCGAGTATTACTTTTTCTGCCTCTTTACCTGCTTGTAGCTGGCCAAGGGCTTTTTCGACAAGTTCTGACTTTATATCTTGTACATCGTTGCGATAATGGCGAATAAGATCCACCGAATCGAGTGAACGCAACCACATAGCAAATTCATCGGTACGTGAGCGAATAATAGCTTGCGCTTGCTCCGCAGCCTGCTCACGAGCGGCGATATTCTCGCTTACTATGGCTTGTAAGTCATCAACTGAATACAAATAGGCTGCATCTAATTCGCCTACTTGGCTTTCGATATCGCGCGGTACCGCAATATCGATAAATAACATTGGTTTGTGGCGGCGCTTTTTCAATGCTTGCTCTACCACCCCTTTACCAATAATAGGCAAGGTACTAGCGGTTGAACTAATAACAATATCGGCGTCGTATAAACGCTCAGGCAACTGGGCAAGTGCAATCACATCCGCGTCAACCTCACTGGCTAAGGTTTTAGCGCGTTCAATAGTACGGTTTGCCACCGTTATTTTTTGCGGATCGTTTTGGTATAAATGCTTAGCAACGAGTTCTATCGTTTCACCTGCTCCAATTAGCAGTACATTGGTTTTATCTAGTTTGCCGTAAATATGTTTCGCAAGATTAACCGCGGCATAAGCAACCGATACGGCGCTAGCACCAATGTCAGTTTCGGTACGAACTTGTTTTGCAACAGAAAATGTTTTTTGAAACAAGCGGTCAAAGGTTACACCAATGGCATCGTGAGTTTTTGCATTATGGTAGGCTTGTTTTATTTGCCCTAAAATTTGCGGCTCACCGAGTACTAACGAATCTAGGCCACAAGACACCCGCATTAAGTGATTAATTGCTTCGTGATCTTCATGATAATAGATATTGTTGCTCAGTTCTTGTTCATCCAAACCATGGAAACTGGCTAACCAGCGCAACAAGGTTTGGGAATTACGCTCGGCAAGGCTACAATAGATTTCAGTTCGGTTGCAGGTCGAAACAATAACCGCTTCATTAAAATGCGCATGACCACTTAATTGCTGTAACGCCTCAGACATTTGCTCAGGCGAAAACGCGACTTTTTCGCGTAATTCTACGGATGCGGTTTTGTGATTTATACCAAGTGCTACGATGGTCATATGTACCAAATATTGCTAAGCCCAGCTGTAAAGGCATTAATTTTACCAAAAATCAGCGGAATATGGAAAGTAAGGAACGACATTTGATTAAACAATATTTGATTTTATTCATGTTTTTTTTATTTATCGGCGGTTGTGCGCAAAAAATTTCAACAGTTGATTACATTTATCCTGACTGGAAAAGCCGATTAGAACAACAAGCTCAATGGCAAGTGCAAGGCAAAATGGCATTTATTAGTACAGAGCAGCGCCAGTCAGCCAATTTAAATTGGCAACATGATGAGCAATACAGCGACATGGTGCTTACCAGTTTTATTGGTACCCGTATTCTGTCTTTAAAGCAAAATGCACAAGGTGCTGAACTTGAGTATGACGACAATGTATATACCGACCGTGATGCCTCAATGTTGTTATATCGTTTAACCGGTTTTTCAATCCCATTAGATAATGCCGCAAAGTGGCTAAAAGGTACCGTCGAGAGCGACCAAGCAAGCTATGATGAGCAAGGCCGTTTAAAAAGTCTTATTTGGCAAGCTCACAATGGTCAACAGTGGCAAATAACCTATTCAGACTTCATCAAACAAGATGGTTATTGGCTTCCTGTTAAGCTAAGCCTTAAAAACAATAAAATTCGTATTAAAATTCAACTTAATGATTGGCAGTTAAATTAATCATGACACACGCTTCAACCGCCCCGCTAACGTTAATAGCACCTGCAAAACTTAATTTATTCCTTCATATAAATGGTCGCCGTAAAGATGGCTACCATGAACTCGAAACCTTATTTACCTTTTTAGAATTTGGTGATGACTTAACATTTACTGTCAACAACGAGCCAAATATTACAGTAACCGGTGATACAAACGGTATTGAGCTTGCAGATAACCTTATATATAAAGCAGCCCGTTTATTACAACAGCACTGTGATTGCCAACAAGGCGCTTCAATAAAGCTATTAAAACGTTTGCCTATGGGCGGCGGTGTTGGCGGCGGCTCATCTGATGCCGCCACTACCCTGCTTGCTCTTAATAAACTATGGGGCTGTGATTTATCACTTACAGAATTAGCTCAGCTTGGGGTGAAATTAGGCGCTGATGTACCAGTATTTATCAATGGTCACACTGCCATTGCCCATGGGATTGGCGAGCAACTAGAAAATATTGAATTACCGCAAAGTTGGTTCTGTGTAGTGCATCCAGGGCAGCATGTGAGCACTGCGAAAATTTTTACCCACCCAGATTTAAAGCGCGACACACCTAAGCTAAAAGCAGACTGGCAAACAGAAAATTTAGGCAATGATTGTGAGGCTTTAGTTAAAAAGCTCTGCCCCGAGGTTGAAAAAGCCCTGCAGTGGTTGCTAAAATACGCCCCGTCAAAGATGACTGGTACAGGCGCTTGCTGCTTTGCTGAGTTTTCAACCGAGGCACAAGCACAACAAGTTTTAGCTCAATTACCAGAAAAATGGACAGGTTTTGTTGCAAGTAGTGCTACACTTTCTCCTGCTCATACAGCATTAAATGCTCACTTTGAAATGAAGTAACGTACAAGTAAATGTTAACCTGCTTTGGTGCCTACCATAGCCTGTTAGTCCCAAAATTCAGTGCCTGAGGAACCCTACCGTGCCTGACATGAAGCTCTTCGCTGGTAACGCAACACCTGAGCTAGCTCAAAAAGTTGCAAAACGTTTGTATATTGAATTAGGCGATGCTGTTGTTGGCCGTTTTAGTGACGGTGAGATCAGTGTTCAAATTAATGAAAATGTTCGTGGCTCTGACGTTTTCATTGTCCAATCAACCTGTAACCCTACTAACGATAACTTAATGGAGCTTATCGTTATGGTTGATGCCCTACGTCGTGCGTCTGCTGGACGTATTACTGCCGTTATCCCTTACTTTGGTTATTCACGTCAAGACCGCCGCGTGCGTTCTGCTCGTGTACCAATTACAGCTAAAGTAGTTGCAGATTTCCTTTCAAGTGTTGGTGTTGACCGCGTTCTAACGGTTGATTTACACGCTGAACAAATCCAAGGTTTCTTCGACGTACCAGTTGATAACGTATTTGGTAGCCCAGTTCTACTTGAAGATATGAAAGAACGCGACTTCGATGACGTTGTTGTTGTTTCTCCTGATATCGGTGGTGTTGTTCGAGCTCGTGCAATCGCTAAGCTATTAAACGACACAGACCTTGCTATTATCGACAAGCGTCGTCCACAAGCAAACGTTTCACAAGTAATGCACATTATTGGTGACGTTGAAGGTCGTGACTGTATCATCGTTGATGACATGATCGATACCGGTGGTACTTTATGTAAAGCAGCTGCAGCGCTTAAAGAACATGGTGCAAAACGCGTATTTGCTTACGCTACTCACCCAGTACTTTCAGGTAATGCCGCTGAGAACATTCGTAACTCAGTTATTGACGAAGTTATCGTAACTGACTCAATCACACTATCTGATGAGCTTAAAGCAATTGATAAAATCAAAGTGCTTACACTTGCAGATATGCTTGCTGAAACAATCCGTCGTATCAGCAACGAAGAATCTATTTCAGCGATGTTTGAACACTAATCAACATCACTGCAATACTAAAAAAGCACCGTCTAGGTGCTTTTTTTGTAGTCGTTATTTATTTTCCCCGAAAGGGGTGGTATGATAGCGCGCCTTTTGGCTGGGGACCTTGGTCGCAAAGGCCCTAAGACTATTAATTATTGGAGACATTATGTCAACTTACACATACAATGCAGAATTACGTACAGAAACAGGTACTGGTGCGAGCCGCCGCCTACGCCGTGAAGATAAAGTTCCTGCAATCCTTTACGGTGCTGACAAAGAAGCTGCATCAATCGTTCTTGCACACAAAGATATGATCAAAGCGCAAGAAGACGAAGGTTTCTACACGCACATCCTTACTTTAAACATCGGTGGCGAGTCAGTTGAAGCAATCCTTAAAGATATTCAACGTCACCCGTACAAGCCTAAGATCACTCACTTAGACTTCCAACGTGTAGATGCTACTCACAAACTTCACACTAAAGTGCCTGTACACTTCATCGGTGAAGATAAAGTAACTAAAGCTGGTAACACTGTTGTTCACCAATTAACTGAAATCGAAATCACGTGTCTTCCTAAAGCACTTCCTGAGTTCGTTGAAGTTAACGTTTCAGACTTAGTAGCTGGTGATTCAATCCACCTTTCTGACCTTAAACTTCCTTCAGGTGTTTCATCTGTTGAGCTAACTAAAGGCGCTGATCACGATCAGTCAGTTGTTACTGTTAAAGCTAACAAAGCAGCTCCAGCTGAAGAAGAAGCTTCAGAAGACGCTGCAGAATAATTTTTAAGGTGTAAACACCTTGAATTCTATTCAAATGCTTGTGGGCCTGGCTAATCCAGGCCCCGAATACGCAAACACACGCCATAATGCAGGTGCTTGGTTCATCGAAGAACTGGCTGCACGTTATAACTGCACACTCAAACATGATCCTAAATATCACGGCCTCACCGGCAAAGTGATTATTCAAGGCCAAGAATTTAAATTACTGATCCCTACAACTTATATGAATTTAAGTGGTAAGGCGGTGAGTAGTCTCGCTAATTTCTTTAAAATCCCTGTTGAGAACATTCTCGTTGCTCATGACGAAATGGACTTAGATCCTGGGGTTGCAAAACTTAAAAAAGGTGGCGGCCACGGCGGTCATAATGGTTTAAAAGATATTATTGCGAAAATGGCAAACCAAAAAGATTTCATGCGCCTTCGCATAGGCATTGGTCATCCAGGTCACAGAGAAATGGTAACAGGCTGGGTGCTAGGTAAAGCCGCGAAAGACGATCAAGAAAAAGTGGACGCCGCCGTTGACGAAGCAGTTCGTTGTATGGAAATACTTGCAAAAGATGGTGTGTTAAAAGCACAAAACAGACTACATTCATTTAAACCTTAATCCGTTTTAATGAAATTACACAAGGTATCTTACTATGGGTTTTAAATGTGGCATCGTTGGTTTGCCAAACGTTGGTAAATCAACTCTATTTAATGCACTAACTAAAGCGGGTATTGAAGCCGCTAACTTCCCTTTCTGTACCATTGAGCCTAACACGGGTGTGGTACCGGTTCCTGATGCGCGCTTGAATGATTTAGCCGCTATCGTAAATCCTCAGCGTATTTTACCAACGACGATGGAATTCGTTGATATTGCCGGTCTAGTAAAAGGCGCATCGAAAGGTGAAGGTTTAGGTAACCAATTCCTAGCAAACATTCGTGAAACAGATGCGATTGGTCACGTTGTTCGTTGTTTTGAAGACGAAAACATTGTTCACGTTGCTGGCACAATTGACCCTGCTGATGATATCGATGTAATTAACACCGAATTAGTACTTGCTGATATGGACAGTGCTGATAAAGCGATTGTTCGTAATGCTAAAAAAGCAAAAGGCGGCGACAAAGACGCTAAAGAGCAAAATGCTGTTTTAGAAAAAGTAAAAGTACACTTAGATGAAGGTTTAACGTTACGTTCTTTAGAACTAACAAAAGAAGAAAAAGCAGCGATTAAGCCGCTTAACTTCTTAACAATCAAACCTACCATGTATATTGCTAACGTGGCAGAAGATGGTTTTGAAAATAACCCTTACCTAGACAAAGTACGTGAAATTGCTGCTGCAGAAGATGCGGTTGTTATTCCAGTATGTGCAGCGATTGAATCTGAGTTATCTGAACTTGAAGAAGAAGATAAACTAGAATTTATGGCTGACCTAGGTTTAGAAGAGCCAGGTCTTAACTTAGTGATCCGTGGTGGTTACGAGTTACTTAAATTACAAACCTACTTCACTGCTGGCGTTAAAGAAGTACGTGCATGGACAATCCCAGTAGGTGCGACTGCACCACAAGCTGCGGGCAAAATCCACACTGACTTTGAGCGTGGCTTTATCCGTGCACAAACTATCGCATTTGACGACTACATTGCGTTTAAAGGCGAAAGCGGTGCTAAAGAAGCTGGTAAGATGCGTCAAGAAGGTAAAGAGTACATCGTTAAAGACGGCGATGTGATGAACTTCTTATTTAACGTATAAGCATATTTGCTCATTCGATTTTAAAAGGCTCGTTATTACGAGCCTTTTTTATTGTCTAAATATTACTAACCCTTCCTAAAACATCAAAGCATGGTGAGTAATACTTCTGCAGCCTTACCTCTGCTTGTTCTTTTTAGTGATGTACGGTGTTATTTATACTTAACAGTGAATCGTCGTCGAAAGCAAATGAGTGATAACAACAGTTAATTGAGGGGATTTCAAAGCTCGCTAGCAATTTTGCGACCTATTGACTGCTCGATTAGCAAATTGTGGGGATTTTAAAAGTAAAAATAAGCCCCCTTAGTGACAAAATAGCCTATAAAAATTCATTCGCTTTCGCTTTTTTATGTTTAAATCACCTAAAAGATCACGCTAACTAATTTTGAAACTTGATTTTTGTATGAAAATCAAGCAGCTTTAAATGTACGTTTTAAAACTCTTACGATGCGTTTGGGAATTAAACTCATAAATTGCAGTCAAAAAAACAGCAATTTAAATGAAATTTCGCCACTTAGCTTAATTTTAATGCAAACAAACACTGATAAGCATTTTTTTGCAAAAAAGGTGTTGACGGATTTAGGTCATATCAGCATAATACGCCCCGCACTCAGCGATGAAGTGCTAACAAAAAAGATGGCTAAGTAGCTCAGTTGGTTAGAGCACATCACTCATAATGATGGGGTCACAGGTTCAAATCCCGTCTTAGCCACCATTCTTTTTGTTGCTCAATGAAGAGTTTAAAATAACTACCAGTACTTTAAGTACGAATGATGCGGGAGTGGCGGAATTGGCCGATGTCTTGATTAAGACGCTGGATTTAGGTTCCCTTACTACGAACGCAAAAGGCATGCGGGAGTGGCGGAATTGGTAGACGCGCTGGATTTAGGTTCCAGTAACTTCGGTTGTGAGAGTTCAAGTCTCTCCTTCCGCACCATGTTCTTGATAAGAACTCAAACTATCAAGCTTTTGTTGGGATATCGCCAAGCGGTAAGGCAGCAGGTTTTGATCCTGCCATTCCCAGGTTCAAATCCTGGTATCCCAGCCACGATGGCTAAGTAGCTCAGTTGGTTAGAGCACATCACTCATAATGATGGGGTCACAGGTTCAAATCCCGTCTTAGCCACCATTCTTTATTAAGAATGGCTCTGCAGGAGTTAAAGCTGCGCTCAATGAAGAGTTTAAAATAACTACCAGTACTTTAAGTACGAATGATGCGGAGTAGCGGAATTGGCCGATGTCTTGATTAAGACGCTGGATTTAGGTTCCCTTACTACAAACGCAAAAAGTATGCGGGAGTGGCGGAATTGGTAGACGCGCTGGATTTAGGTTCCAGTAACTTCGGTTGTGAGAGTTCAAGTCTCTCCTTCCGCACCATGTTCTTGATAAGAACCAAAACTATCAAATTATTCTTTGTTGGGATATCGCCAAGCGGTAAGGCAGCAGGTTTTGATCCTGCCATTCCCAGGTTCAAATCCTGGTATCCCAGCCACTTTCTCAAAGTGTCAAAGAATGCTCAATGAAGAGTCTAAAATAACTACCAGTACATTAGTACGAATGATGCGGGAGTGGCGGAATTGGTAGACGCGCTGGATTTAGGTTCCAGTAACTTCGGTTGTGAGAGTTCAAGTCTCTCCTTCCGCACCATGTTCTTGATAAGAACTCAAACTATCAAATTATTCTTTGTTGGGATATCGCCAAGCGGTAAGGCAGCAGGTTTTGATCCTGCCATTCCCAGGTTCAAATCCTGGTATCCCAGCCACTTTCTCAAAGTGATAAAGAATACTCAATGAAGAGTCTAAAATAACTACCAGTACATTAGTACAAATGATGCGGGAGTGGCGGAATTGGTAGACGCGCTGGATTTAGGTTCCAGTAACTTCGGTTGTGAGAGTTCAAGTCTCTCCTTCCGCACCATGTTCTTAAGTAGAACTAAAACTCTTCAAGTTTAGCGTTGGGATATCGCCAAGCGGTAAGGCAGCAGGTTTTGATCCTGCCATTCCCAGGTTCAAATCCTGGTATCCCAGCCAACTACTTACTACCCTTTCAAGTTTCAAGTTTCAAGTTTCAAGTTTCAAGTTTCTCCAAAGTATATTCGGTAATTTTTAGCGTAAAAAAAACGGGCTAATTTTCATTACCCCGCTTCTTTGTATTTAGTACGATTATTTTTATACGTTCAACTTAATGTCCCGCTAATCGCATACTTTAAAACCCAGTTCTTTGCAGGGCCTGTGTTATTAGCAAGCTTTAAAAACTTACTGCGCACCCAGCTCAGTGGTTTAATCTCGTTTGAAAAACCAAAGTAACATGCATCCATCATGCTCATCATCAGTAAATTAGCGTGGCGGCGTTTTTTCTCGTAGCGTTTTAATAACGCTTGCTGACCAACATCAGGTTGATCTGCCAAAATATCTGCCAGTGCTACAACATCTTGAAAGCCTAGGTTCACACCTTGCCCAGCAAGCGGGTTAATTGTGTGCGCCGAATCACCCACTAAAACTAAACGTCCGTGCGAGTAATCATTGGCATGTTGGCGTGCAAGTGGAAAAACAGCATGCTCAAGTAATTCAAAGTCGCCCGGTAGTTCAGGAAAATGTTCAATGAGTTTTGCTTTAAGTTGCTCATTCGACAACTTTTGCCACTGCTTTAAAACCGCAGCATCGTGATAACAAATTAAATTAGCATAAGGCGCCTGCATCGGTAGAAACGCTACAGGGCCGGTTGGCGTAAATTGTTGCCACGTTTTTACCTGCTGTGGGGCATCTAATTTGATTAACACGCCCATGCAATGCTGGCCATATTGCCAACCCGTTACACCTAAACCAGCTTTAGTTCGCAATTGTGACTGTCCACCATCTGCAGCAACAACTAAATCAGCGGTATATTGAGTATCGCCATAATGTAAGGTGATTGAATCAGCCGATTGAGTAATATCCGTAATGGCTGATAGTTGCTCTATCACTTCGATGTTGTACTTGGCGAATTGCTGCCAAAGACTTGCTTGAATTAAATTATTTTCGATTAAATGACCTAAATGCGTTTCGCCTATCTCATGGCTATCAAACAATAAATTCTCGCCTTGTTGCTGATAGGCCTCTAATTGTTGATAAGGTGCGATACGATTTTGTCTTAGTAACGGCATTGCACCAAGCTCATCAAGTAAATTCTCTGAAAAACGATTAATAGCCGAAATGCGAATATCTACCTTACCTGAGCTTAAAATGTGATCAGCATCGATAAGGTGCTTTTCAATAACGGTGACATCCCTACCCTGCTTGGCCAGTTTTACAGCAGTAGCAGCACCTACCATGCCGCCACCGACAACAATTACCTTATTTTTATTCATTTAATATTCGCTCGTTTGGCTATTTAAATACGGGATAAATTGTAACGTAATTCAATATTGCGTGTCAGTGCATTTACCGCTTATGAATTTCAAAACAGTGACTTGTTTGATTTCACACCACAAAGATAAAAACTATACTTGGATCTGTGCGGGTATCCAGCTAAAATACGCGTCCTTTAAGTCGGCATACTTGCCACTTAATCCTGTTTCTAACACATTTTTGTGTCACTACCGAATTGAAAACGAGGCTATATTTCAATGAGTAAAAAGCTGCATATTAAAACCTGGGGTTGTCAGATGAACGAGTACGACTCTCAGAAAATGGCTGATCTACTAGATGCGACTAACGGCTATCAGTTAACTGAAGAAGCTGAAGACGCTGACGTGATCTTACTCAATACCTGTTCAATCCGTGAAAAGGCACAAGAGAAAGTATTCCATCAGCTAGGCCGTTGGAAACTATTAAAAGACGACAAACCAGAGTTAATCATTGGTGTTGGTGGCTGTGTTGCATCGCAAGAAGGTGATTCAATTCGTCAACGTGCACCGTTTGTTGATGTAATCTTTGGCCCGCAAACATTACACCGCTTACCAGAAATGATTAAGCAAGTGCAAAGTGGTGACAGCAGCTCGGTAGTTGACGTTTCATTCCCTGAGATTGAAAAGTTCGACCGTTTACCTGAGCCAAAAGCGGAAGGCCCTACTGCGTTTGTATCAATTATGGAAGGTTGCTCTAAATACTGTACATTCTGCGTAGTACCTTACACGCGTGGTGAAGAAGTAAGCCGCCCACTTGATGACGTATTACTTGAAGTTGCCCAACTTGCAGAGCAAGGTGTTCGCGAAGTAAACCTACTTGGTCAAAACGTAAATGCGTATCGTGGTGAAACTCATGACGGTGAAATTTGTTACTTCTCTGACTTACTACGTTATGTCGCTGCGATTGACGGTATTGACCGCATTCGTTATACCACATCGCACCCTGTAGAATTTACGCCAGATATCATTGATGCGTACGCAGACGTACCTGAGCTTGTTGACCACCTACACTTACCAGTGCAAAGTGGTTCAGACCGTGTTCTTAACCTTATGAAACGTGGTCACACTGCACTCGAGTACAAATCTACGATTCGTAAGTTACGTAAAATTCGCCCTAACCTAAGCATGTCTTCAGACTTCATCATTGGTTTCCCAGGCGAAAGCAAAGCAGACTTTGAAGCAACTATGAACCTTATCAATGACATTGGTTTTGATATGAGCTTTAGCTTCATCTACAGTGCGCGCCCTGGTACGCCTGCTGCTGATTTACCAGATGACGTAACAGAGCAAGAGAAAAAAGAACGTTTATACATTCTGCAAAACCGTATCACGCAAATGGCGCAGCAAATCAGCCGCCAAATGTTTGATACCGAACAGCGTATCCTAGTTGAAGGTCCTTCTAAGAAGAACCCAATGGAATTACGTGGCCGTACTGAGAACAACCGAGTGGTTAACTTTGAAGGCCCTCACTCAGTGATCGGTCAATTCGTTGATGTACGTATTACAGAAGCATTGCCAAACTCTTTACGTGGTGAACTAATTCGTACAGAATCAGAAATGAACTTACGTCGTGATGTGGCACCTTCAGCTATTTTAAGTAAAGCTGCTGAAGCTGAGGCCGCTGCGGCCCCTAACGAAATTGGCGTTGCTACTTTCGTACCTTAGGGTGACACTTGGTGCAGGCACAGCCTGCACCCATCAATAGGAAGCAATTTTGAGTAATCAGTTAAAAACATTAGAGATTTATTTAGAACCCGCCGACAACAAACGCCTTTCATCTTTATGTGGTCCGTTTGACGAAAACATTAAGCAAATTGAACGCCGCCTTGGTGTTGAGATTGCACACCGTGATAATTTCTTCAGAGTAACCGGTAAACTGCACCTTGCAGCAGCGGCTGTTGAGATACTAAAAAACCTCTATATTGAAACTCAACCTATTCGCGGCCTGATTGGCGAGATTGAACCTGAAGCCGTACATTTGGCAATTAGCGAATCAAATGCGCTTGAGCAAGATGAAAACCCAGGTGTATATGGCAAAGACATGGTGATTAAAACTCGCCGTGGCGTTATTAAACCGCGCAATGATAATCAAGGCGTGTATGTTGCAAATATTTTGCACCACGATATTACCTTTGGTATTGGCCCAGCCGGTACAGGTAAAACTTATTTAGCGGTTGCTGCAGCCGTTGATGCCTTAGAGCGTCAAGAAATTCGCCGTATTTTATTAACTCGACCTGCGGTTGAAGCTGGTGAAAAACTAGGCTTTTTACCAGGTGACTTAAGCCAAAAAATCGACCCGTATTTACGCCCTCTATACGATGCATTATTTGAAATGCTGGGTTTTGAGCGTGTAGAAAAGCTAATTGAGAAAAACGTGATTGAAGTCGCGCCCCTTGCTTACATGCGTGGTCGTACGCTAAATGACGCGTTTATTATTCTCGATGAAAGCCAAAACACCACAGCAGAACAAATGAAAATGTTCTTAACCCGTATTGGTTTTAATTCAAAAGCGGTGATTACGGGTGATATTACTCAAGTCGATTTACCGCGCGGTGCCCGCTCAGGCCTACGTCATGCCATCGAAGTATTAAACGGTGTCGATGAAATTAGCTTTAACTTCTTCCAATCACACGATGTGGTTCGCCATCCGGTTGTTGCTCGTATCGTTGAAGCTTATGAGCGAAACGATGAAGCAGAACGTTTAAAACGTGCAGAGAAACAACGTGCGAAAGAAGCGCAAGCAAACCAACAAGAAGCAAACTCGTGACCGAATTAGATTTACAAATAGCCTGTGAGTTTGACGACTTACCAAGCTTTGAACAATTCCAGCTATGGGCTGACAAAGCCCTTAGCAACTACCGTGAAGATGCAGAGCTGACTATAGTGGTAAGCGATGAAGCACAAAGCCAGCAGCTCAACAATGATTACCGTGGCAAAGATAAACCGACTAATGTCTTATCTTTTCCATTTGAAGCACCACCGGGCATTGAGTTACCTTTAGTAGGTGATTTAATCATTTGTCCGGCTATTGTTTTAGCCGAATCAATTGAGCAAGAAAAAACCTTTCACGACCATTTTGCCCATATGGTTATCCATGGATGCTTGCATTTACTTGGATTTGACCATATAAAGGACGAAGATGCACTTGAAATGGAAAGCATAGAAAAGCAATTACTTGCCGATCTGAACATCGCTGACCCATATCGAGACGATATTTAAATTAACGGAGCAATTAGACGCAATGAGCGACGACAACTCGCAAACTAGCCAGGGTTCTTCTGGCAAAACGTGGCTGGGCCGCATAGCCCAAATGTTGCAAGGGGAACCCCAGAATAGAGAAGAGCTGGTAGAAGTAATTGCCGATGCGCAAGAACGCGACCTTATCGACCCTGAAACCAAGGATATGATTGAAGGGGTGCTAGGTGTATCAGAGCTGAAAGTGCGGGACATCATGATCCCACGCTCGCAAATGGTAACCTTAGAGGTTGATACACCATTAGAAGAGCTATTACCTATGATGGTTGATTCAACACATTCACGTTTTCCTGTGGTATGTGAAGACAAAGACCATGTTGAAGGTATTTTATTAGCAAAAGATTTATTACCACTGATCATCAACAAAGATGAGCAACTGCCTTCTTTACGTGAATATTTGCGTCCTGCAGTTGTAGTGCCTGAAAGTAAACGTGTAGACACGCTGCTTAATGAGTTCCGTCAACAACGTTACCACATGGCGATTGTTATTGATGAGTATGGTGGTGTGTCTGGTCTTGTCACTATCGAAGATATCCTTGAAATCATCGTGGGTGAAATCGAAGACGAGCACGATGAAAGTGAAGACCTACAAGATATTCGCCAAGTTGCAAAGCACGTTTACGCTGTGCAAGCGCTGACTGAAGTTGATGACTTTAATGAGTATTTTAAAACCGGTTACAGCACCTCAGATGCTGACACCATAGGTGGTATTGTTTTACATGCATTTGGCCACATGCCAAGCCGTGGTGAAACAATCGAGGTAGAAGGCTTACAATTTAAAGTCACTAACGCAGACAACCGCCGTATCTTACAATTGCAAGTCACCATTCCAAAGGCTGATGATAACGACAGTGAAGAAACTGCTAACTAACCTAAGTCACCTTGCGAAAGATAAAAAAGCCTGGCTCGCACTTGTTGCGGGCCTCTTTTTAACCTTAAGTTACGCACCCTATAACCTATGGTTTATAACTTTTCTTTCCCTTGGTGCTCTACTCTACTGCATTAACCCTCTCGCAAACGGTAAATTAGCCGCTAAACAAAGTGCTAAATATGGCTTTTTATTTGGTTTAGGTTGGTTTGGTGCAGGTATAAGCTGGGTGCATGTATCAATAGCGACCTTTGGTGGCATGCCATTAATCGCATCAATTTCGTTAATGGTGCTGCTTTGTGCTTATTTAGCCCTTTACCCTGCATTAGCTACATGGCTGGCAACACGCCTTGCTAAAGGCCCATATAGCTTTATATGTTGGTTCCTCGCCGCTATCGCAACCACAGAATACTTACGTGGCACATTGCTAACAGGCTTTCCGTGGCTGAGCTTTGGTTACACGCAAACAGACAGCCCACTTAATTTTTTAGCCCCGGTAATTGGCGAGTTTGGGATTACGCTTGTATGTATGTTAATTGCGTTTGCTTTATATCGCCTAGCAAATAAAGATGGTAAACCTCTTATCGCCTCTGTAGCTCTATTAGCTGGCTTAAATGCGATTGCAAGCAGCAGCCAGCTACACTACCAAGATAAAACCATTAAAACTGTACTGGTGCAGGGTAATATTAAACAGCACCTTCGCTTTGAGCCGTCTGAGTTTTGGACGACTATGAGCAAATACCAAGATATGACTCGCCTGCATTGGAATGCTGATTTAATTGTTTGGCCAGAAGCTGCTGTGCCTGAGCTTGAAGCATTATCAACCGAGTATTTAACAGGCCTTGATAGTGCTGCAACGTTTAATGACACCGCACTTATTACCGGTATCGTTGATTACCAATACGACACACGTAACATTTTTAATACGCTAATTGTGCTGGGTAAAAAAGAACACAATGACAGTGAAGGTCATTATCAGTATTTAGGTAAAAACCGCTACCAAAAGCATCAGTTATTACCTATTGGTGAATTTGTGCCATTTCAGGACTTCTTGCGCCCAATTGCGCCACTGTTTGATTTGCCTATGTCATCCTTCACTCGCGGTGATGAAGTGCAAAACAATTTACGCGCTAATGGCTTAAATATCTTGCCGGCTATTTGCTATGAAATTGCCTTTGCCGACTTAGTTCGTGGTAATTATCGCAGTGACTCCGACATTTTATTCACGGTGAGTAACGATGCATGGTTCGGTGACTCACATGGCCCGCATCAGCACATGCAAATAGCGCGTATGCGCGCCCTAGAGTTACAGCGCCCACTAATTCGCGTGACCAACAATGGTATTAGCGCCGTTTACGACCCTATCGCTAAATCACAATTAGCTATGCCACAATTTAAAGCGGATGTACTTGAGGCCAATATCACGTTAATTAAAGGCGATAGCATTTATAGCCAATATGGCAATTGGCCAGTGTGGGCGGTGGTGATACTACTCAGTGCTGTTGGTGTGCTTGTAATAATTAAGTCTAATCAGCAGGTACCGTATCCCAAATAAAATACGATACCTGCTATTACTAATACGAAGGGAAACAGGTTATCTGGCTTTTTAGATCATCTTTATCACCTGTAAAAGTCACTCTACATGTGTATTTTTTAGCTCTAGCGTAATTAACTATTGCACTATTAATTTTTTCTGTTCTTTCCCAATAATTTAAATCATTTCCCCTTTCAATTTCAAATACCAAAACATTGTTGTTTAACCTCAAAACAACGACTTCAGGCATATCTTCGCAACCCGATGCAGTTATTTCACAGAGAGACATTGCAATTCCATTTCTAGAATTAACAATAAACTTTAAGGGGCTTTCACTCTTTTTCTGATTTTTTGCGAGATTATAGACTTCATCAACAGTGCGGGTACCTGCTGCATTCACCACCCCTTCAATAAACTTATTGGCTAAGCTAGAACGTGCAGTCATTGACTCTCTAACCATAGGTACAGAGTGAGTGCTAAAATCGAAGTCGGGATCAGGGGCCAAGTTCTTGGAGTGTGCAACATTACAACCAGAACAAGGGGCACCACTTTGAACATATATGTAGTTTTGTTTCGAAAGTGTTGAAACAACATAATCATAAAATACATCTATTGGCTCCAAGTCGTTAGAGATCATAAATGTATAATTTATCTCGCCCGAAGAGGATTCAGATGCGGAAACTTGTATCTCCTCACCATATCTATTTTCGAAGAAAAAAACCAATTTTTCGCTTCCAAACACTGTCATTGGAAATGCTAAAAAATAAGAGCAAACAATTAAAACCCGGACAATCATTTTAAATCCTTTTTGTGTAATTATCAGGAACTAAACGATATCAAGTAGCCGAACTGAAAACAAGTTGTGAACGTTAACTCTAAAAAAGCAGTACAAATATTCTTTAAGATTCTACAGTTATCAGCTCTACATCAAATATAAGTAGCGAGCCTGCTGGAATGCTGCCGACGCGTTTACGGCCGTAAGCAAGCTGAGGCGGGATATAAAAGGTAAATTTATCTCCTTCGCTCATGAGTTGTAAGCCTTCGGTCCAGCCTGCAATGACTTGGTTTAGACCAAAGCTAATTGGTGAGTTTCTTACCACTGAACTGTCAAAAACACTGCCATCCATAAGCGTACCGTGATAGTGAACCTTTACTTTACTGGTTGCACTTGGCTTTGTGTCATTACCTGAACTTTGCTCAATTTTGTATTGCAGCCCAGATGCGGTTTCATGAACATCATCGGCTTTACTGTTATTCGCTAAAAAGTCCGCAGCGAGTTTTTCATTTTCAAGGGCTTGTAGCTTCGCCTTTTTGCTGTTTTTAAAGATTAAAAAACAAAAAATACCAATGATCAGTAAAAGTATTAAATTAATCATTCTGCGTCCTTCTCATCATCATTGTCGCCATTTACGATATCTGCAATATTGGCAAGCCTTGCTAAGGCTAGCGCGTTAATAGAGCCTTCAGGGTAACCTTCTGCGGTCATTTCACCTGCGTCTTTATCCATTAATAAGCTGAGAGCTTGATCAACCGTTTCAACGGCATAAATATTAAAGCGCCCTTTTTCAACGGCATCGAGTACTTCGTCATCAAGCACTAAATTAACTTGGTTTGATTTAGGAATAATCACCCCTTGCTCACCGGTTAAGCCTCGCATTTTGCAAAGTTTGAAGAAGCCTTCTATTTTCTCGTTTACGCCACCAATTGATTGCACATCACCATGCTGGTTAATTGACCCTGTCAGTGCAATAGATTGGCTAATAGGTAAGTTCGTAATGGCTGATATAAGCGCGCACAGCTCTGCTAATGAGGCGCTATCACCGTCGATGTAGCCATAGCTTTGCTCTATTGCGATATTGGCACTGAGCGTTAGGCTAAATTGCTGAGCATACTTATTACCTAAGTAACCGGTTAACAGCATCACCCCTTTTGAGTGAATGGCTTTACCCAGCTCGGCTTCACGTTCAACGTCAATTACGCCATCTGCACCTGCGTATACAGTGGCTGTTATGCGTGCAGGTGTACCAAATGAGGTATCGCCAATGTGCAGCACAGTTAAGCCATTTACTTTGCCCACTGCGTGACCTTCGGTTGCAATTAAAATTTGCCCTTCTTTGATATCACTCAGCATAGTTTCTGAAATTTGCCCTGTGCGGTATTGCTTACCAACAATGGCTTCATCTATGTGATGAGCATCAATCACGGTTTGGCCATCTTGTTTGGCATAAAAACTGGCTTCTGCCACTAACTCTAATACATCTGCAAAGCGAGCTGAGAGCTTGTTATGGTGCTCAGCTTGGCGATAACTAAACTTTAATAATCTTGCCATTGCAGCTTCATTTACGGTGCAATTAAGTGTTTGCTGACAATATTCAGTTACCTTGGTAATGAACTGATATTGCAGTTTATCGCTACTTGGTAAGTAATAATCAAAGTCAGCAAGGACACGGAATAGCTCTGCAAACTCTTCGTCATATTCACCTATGGTGTAATAAAGGTCGCGAGAGCCTAGCAGCACTATTTTTACATCAAGAGGAATAAGCTGCGGACGTAACGTAAAGCTACTTCCCACAGAGCTGTCTTGATAAGGTAAGTCGTTTTTGATTTGATGCGTTTTTAGAGAAAGCTTAAGGCCATCCCACACTTGTGGGTTCGCCATGACTTTTTCAGCATCCATAATCAAATAGCCACCATTAGCACGGTGCAGTGCACCTGGCTGAATTGAACGGTAACTGGTGATAAGCGAGCCTTGTGAGGTCGCATATTCAATTTTGCCGAAAATATTGCCAAAGGTCGGGTTTGGCTCATACACCACAGGGGCTGCATCGTCCTCTTTGTATTCGACTAGAATATTTGGCGCAAAGAAGTCTGTGAGCATCCCTTTACGGTCAAAGTCTTCTTTATTTTCGTCGTTTTCATCATCGTCGAGCCATTCAAGTACCGCATCAATGATTTCTTCACGAATATCTTTTAAATAACGCAACACACCGATGTGCGTCGCGTATTTATGTTCAAGGGCTTTAATGAGTGGCTTAGTGGCAAGCTCAGCAGTTGATTTTTTAAGGTTACGCAGTTTTTCAGATGACTCTCGTTTCCAACGAGGAAGCTCAATTAATGCTTCGATTAACGCATCTTCAAGCTTTTCGATAACCTCATAAAATTCGATACGCAATGGCTCATCAAGGGCTGAAAATTCACTGTCGCTCAATTGTTTACCATTCACTAAAGGCGCAAATCCCACAACACCATTTTCTTCAATCAGTGCCACACTTTGCTCAAGAGCTGCAATTTCAACAGCAGTAATTGCCGCATCGTAAGTATCGGTAAACTCACGGTCGATTGATTTTTTCTTGCGTTGATAACCCGGGTTATCAAAAGCTGCTGGGAATGTATCGAGTACTTCGTCGATAAATGAATCTATATCGTCAGCTAACTGCTTTGATTGACCTGCTTGCATGAATAACGCGATTGGCTCGCGGTGGTCATCATAGTTGTTAACATACAACCACTCATTAGGCGTTGGGCGGTCTTTTGAATGGGCTGTGAGTTTGTCTTTTACTAAGGTGTAACGACCATGAGCCGCTTCACCCATCACATAAACATTGTAACCCGGTAATTCCATTCCGAGTGAAAAGTCGAGGGCACTTTGTGCACGTTGTTGACCAATAAATGGCAACGCTTCTGGATATGGGTTTTGCATACAAGTCGCAACATGACTTGCGGCAATCTTAGGCGCTAACGCAGAAATAGGTAGAGGGATTAGTTTTTTTGTCATTCTAACTTCTTATTTCCCAGTCTTGACTGGGCATTATAGGTAACGCCCAGCACAAGCCTGCGTCACTGATTAAGGTTGTAATGCCTTACGGCGAAAATAAATACCGCCACATTCAGTACAAGGAGTAATTTGCGTAGCATGGTAAACATCGTAACTATGCTGACAATTTTTACATACTAATGTGCCCATGGCTATCCATTCTCCTTCCTGATAAACACCATTGTGTTGAAAATCTTGGTTTAAGGCCTGCCATTCGAGCTGAGTTTTATCTTCAATGTGCGATAACTCGTACCAAAGCGACTCTTTAAGCTCGAGCCATGCGAGTGAATCATAGTGACTGTCGTTTTCTTTGATGTGGTCGATATCGCGTTGTAGATAGTCACGATACTGATTGAGCTTTTCTTGCCCTAAGTCTTTAAGTGCCTGCTCTGATTCAACAAATTTTTCCATTGCATCTTTTAGCTCATGATCTTTTACGTCTTTGAGCCATGCACTTAAATCGCTCAACCAAGATTTATAATCTGCCATCGTTTACTCCTTCAAAAATGATGAAAAATCAACCGTTATTCTAGTTGAGTATAGGTTAACCTGCCCTGAAAATATATTTCCTTGGAAAATTAACAAAAGCGCCTATTTGCCGCTGTGATTAGCATGTATTTTGGGTTATCCTTATCGACAATTTTTTATTAATTTGCAAGAAGTCTGGAATCGTAGATGCAAGAGCAATATAACCCGCAAGACATTGAGTCAAAAGTACAAGCCTACTGGGAAGAAAACCAAGTATTTAAAGTCACTGAAGATGAGAGCAAAGAAAAGTATTACTGTCTATCTATGTTCCCATACCCAAGCGGCCGACTCCACATGGGTCACGTTCGTAACTACACCATTGGTGACGTAGTATCACGCTTCCAACGCTTGCAAGGCAAAAACGTAATGCAACCTATGGGTTGGGATGCGTTTGGTCTACCTGCTGAAAATGCGGCAATCAAAAATAACACTGCCCCTGCTAAGTGGACTTACGAAAACATCGATTACATGCGCGACCAGTTAAAGCAATTAGGCTTTGGTTACGACTGGGATCGTGAAATCGCAACATGTCACCCAGAATACTACAAGTGGGAACAGTGGTTCTTCACTAAGCTTTACGAAAAAGGCTTAGTATACAAAAAGATGTCAACAGTAAACTGGGATCCAGTTGACCAAACTGTACTTGCTAACGAACAAGTTATTGATGGTCGTGGTTGGCGTTCAGGTGCAATTGTTGAGCAAAAAGAAATTCCACAATGGTTCATCAAAATCACTGATTACGCACAAGAGCTACTAGACGATTTAGATAAACTTGATCACTGGCCTGAGCAAGTTAAAACCATGCAGCGCAACTGGATTGGTCGCTCTGAAGGTTTAGAAATCGAATTTAAGCGTGCAGATAACGAAGATACATTCAGTGTTTATACAACGCGCCCAGATACCTTCATGGGTGTGACGTATGTAGCGGTTGCTGCCGGTCACCCAATTGCACAAGAAGCCGCTAAAAACAGCGACGCTGTAGCTATGTTTGTTGATGAGTGTAAAAACACGAAAATCGCTGAAGCAGACATGGCAACCATGGACAAAAAAGGCATTGCAACTGGCTTTTATGCTATTCATCCATTAACAGGTAAGCAAGTACCAATTTGGGTCGCTAACTTCGTATTAATGGATTACGGCTCAGGCGCTGTTATGGCTGTTCCTGCGCACGACCAACGTGACTACGAGTTTGCAACAGCGTATGGCCTTGAGATTGCTCAAGTTATCGCGCCAGCTGCAGGTTCTGAAGAAACGGTTGATTTAGACAACCAAGCTTACACAGAAAAAGGCGTGTTAGTTAACTCGGGTGAGTTCGATGGCCTTGAATTTGAAGCAGCGTTTAATGCCGTTGCAGACAAACTAGAAGCGCTGGGTGTAGGTGAGCGTAAAGTTAATTTCCGTCTACGTGACTGGGGTGTTAGCCGTCAGCGTTACTGGGGCTCTCCAATCCCAATGCTTAGCGACGAAAATGGTGATGAGCTTGCAGCAACAGAAGACATGCTTCCGGTTCGCTTACCAGAAGACGTAGTAATGAATGGTGTGACTTCACCAATCAAAGCTGATCCTGAGTGGGCTAAAACAACAGTAAATGGCGCGCCTGCATTCCACGAAACAGATACCTTCGATACCTTCATGGAATCGTCTTGGTACTACGCTCGTTACTGTAGCCCACGTTTTGACGAAGGCATGATCGAGCCAGGTGCTGCCAATTACTGGTTACCAGTAAACCAATACATTGGTGGTATTGAGCATGCAATCTTGCACTTACTTTACTCGCGTTTCTTCCACAAACTATTACGTGACTTTGGTTTAGTAAACTCAGATGAGCCATTTGAGCGCTTATTATGTCAAGGCATGGTACTAGCTGATACTTTCTATCGTAAAGATGAGAAAGGCGGTGATATCTGGATTTCACCAACAGACGTACAAACTGAAACAGACGACAAAGGTCGTGTTGTTAAAGCATGGCACAAAGAAGATGGCGAGCCGGTATTCTCTGCGGGCATGAGCAAAATGTCGAAATCGAAAAACAACGGTATCGACCCACAACAAGTTATCGCCCAGTACGGTGCAGATACAGTTCGTTTATTCATGATGTTTACAGCACCACCAGAGCAAACTCTTGAATGGTCTGATTCAGGTGTTGAAGGTGCAATGCGTTTCTTAAAACGTATTTGGAAATACGCTGTTGATGTAGAAACAGTAGGCTACCAAGCGCTTGATAAATCAGCATTAAACAACGACCAAAAAGTACTTCGCCGTGAACTTCATAAAGCAATTGCAAAAGTGACTGATGACGTTGAGCGTCGTCAAACATTCAACACTGCAATCGCTGCAATCATGGAAATTTCGAACAAGTTACTTAAAGCTCCACTTGCTGATAAACAAGATGTGGCAATTGCTAACGAGGCACTAGAAGCATTACTTATCATGCTTGCACCTATCACACCGCACATGTGTCACCAGTTATGGCAAGACCTTGGCAAAGAAGGCGACATCTTAGATGCAGCATGGCCAACAGTTGATGAGTCAGCACTTGTTGAAGATGAGAAGCTAATCATTGTACAAGTTAACGGTAAGCTACGTGCTAAGTTAACAGTGCCTGCAGATGCAACCAAAGAGCAAGTTGAAGCATTAGCATTTGCTGAAGAAAACGTGACTAAGTTCACTGAAGGCGCGACTATCCGTAAAGTAATTTACGTACCTGGCAAACTACTTAACGTGGTTGCTAACTAAGATGGCAGCGCTTCACGCACTGAAAAACGGACTAGCCCTTGCGCTAGTCTGTTTACTGCTGACAAGTTGTGGCTTTCACTTAAAGAAAGCCTCTAACTTACCTGACGACTTGAAAGTACTCACCCTTGTTGGTGATGATGAAAAGTCAGCCTTATTCGAATTAGTCGAAAAAGAACTGATTGCGAGTAAAGTTGAGCTTAACCAAGTTGGTAAACACCCTGAGTTAAAGATTCATAAAGACCGCTTAGAGCGTCAAATTTTGTCATTATTTGATAATGGTCAGGTTGCTGAATATGAACTTGCCTATAGCGTAAGCTATACCCTCAAGCGCCCTGGACAAAAAGCGATTAATCAAAGCTTTGAATTGTATCGTAACTACCAAGACGACCCAGACAATGCCCTTGCAAAAGCAAAAGAGCTTGATTTGCTATTAAGCGAAATTCGTAAGCAAGCGAGTCGTCGTATTGTTCGTGAGCTATCACAACTGTAATGCGTTGTTATGCAAACCAGCTTCCTAGCCAGTTAAAAAAAGGCCTCGCGCCTTTTTACATGGTGTTTGGTGAAGAGCCTTACCAAATTGCTCAGTGCATCATGCAAATTCGTCAAGTAGCTAAACAGCAAGGCTTTGACGAGGTAATCAAATTTACCTTAATGCCGGGTTTTGATTGGCAAGAAATTGTTGCTCAATATCAAAGTATGTCACTGTTCAGCGCTCGTACCTTAATTGAGTTTGATTTAAACGAGCAAAAACCTGGTGCGCAAGGCAGCCAAATCTTTAAGCAGCTTGTTGAGCTTGCTAACCCCGATACTATTTTGGTTTTAAAAGGCGCCAAAGCCAGCCAAGATATTCAACGCAGTGCTTGGTTTAAAGCCCTCGATAAGCAAGGCTTATTTGTTCCTTGTTACCCATTAACAGGTAATCACCTGAGCCGCTGGTTAGATGAGCAATGCTACCGTTTAAACTTAAACCTTCATAACAACGCGAAACAAAGCTTAATTGATGCCACAGAAGGAAATTTACTTGCCTGTCATCAAGAGTTAGAAAAGCTATCTTTGCTTTATGGTAGTGAGCTAATTGACCAACAAGCTGTGATGCAAGGGCTACTAAATCAGTCAAAATTTGATATTTTTGATTTGAGTGATGCTTTATTAAATGGCCACGCCGAACAAGCGGTTAAAGTAATGACTAAACTGGCTGCCGATAACACTGAAGCCATGAGTATTTTTTGGGCCATCAATAAAGAAGCAGCTAACTTACTGGCTATGCAACACGGGCGCTTGAATGGTGCCAATATGGCTGATTTATACAAAAAGTATAATATTTGGAAAAACCAACAAGCTGTTGTACAACAGGCCTTAAATCGCTTGAACATCCAAGTACTCGAACAAATTACCAAACAATTAGCTCAGTTTGATGCCGCATATAAACAAGGCAACCTTGTAGCCCCCTACCAAGCATTAATGCAAATATGCTTAGTATTTTGCCAACCTGTGGCGATACCTTTACCTTGCCACCCGGTCTTTGACTAAGAGTAACAATTCATGATTGCTATTTTTGGTGGCACCTTTGATCCAATTCACTTAGGTCATATTAATATGGCCCAGCAGTGTGTTCAGCAGTGCCAACTCGATACCCTTTACTTCATGCCTTGTGCTATTCCTGCTCATAAAGCCAAGCCAGGAATAAGTTATGAGCATCGTATAAACATGCTAAAACTTGCGATTGACGACAATCCGCATTTTGCTATCGATTACCGCGAACTAAACCGAGAAGGTGCGTCTTATTCTTTGCTGAGTTTAGAAGAGCTTCGTGCAGAAAACCCAGCAGCGCCGATTATGTTTTTAATCGGCATGGACTCATTCAATAGCCTAGATAAATGGTTTAAATGGCAAGAAATTGTCAAACTTTGTCATATTGTGGTGTACCAGCGTCCGGGGCAGCACTGCCAAGTATCTGGTGAACTTGCAGCTTATAAAGAGAATGCCGTAACAGAGCAACTTAGCCAGCTACAACAAGCCCCTGCAGGTAAGTTATTCTTTTTAAATGGCTTACAAGTTAATGCCGCCTCAAGCGAAATAAGAAAAAAGCTGCATTTAAATAATGATATAGCGGAACTTTTACCTACCAATGTAAGTCACTATATTGCGCAGCATCATCTTTACCAAACAGATGAATAAATACTGCCTGCGTGATAAAATAACAAATTAAGATTATTTATTTTTGAGAAAACACTTTGGATTCTAAACAACTACTCGCATTTGCCCTTGATAAAGTCGACGATATGAAAGCCCGTGATGTGGTACAGCTTGATGTTCGTGGTAAGTCTGACATTACTGATTACATGTTAGTGTGCTCAGGTAACTCTAAACGCCATGTACAATCTATTGCTGATCATGTTGCTAAAGAAGCACGCCATGCTGGTGAAGAACCTCTCGGTTACGAAGGCCAAAACGAAGGTGAATGGGTGCTTGTAGACCTAGGTGATGTGGTTGTGCATGTTATGCAAGACCAAACTCGCGACTTCTATGATCTAGAGAAACTTTGGGGCTAACCCTTAGCAAGGACATAGGTAACCATTTTGAAAATACAATTGATTGCTGTTGGCACCAAAATGCCAGCATGGGTTGAAACCGGATTCACAGAATATCAACGTCGCTTCCCGCGTGATATGCCCCTTGAGCTAATTGAAATCCCCGCAGGTAAACGTGGTAAAAATGCGGATATCAAACGTATTTTACAACTTGAAGGCGAAAAGACCCTAGCTGCGATCCCTAAAGGTAACCGCATTGTAACGCTAGAGGTGACCGGTAAACCAATGGATACCCATCAGCTGGCAAAAAGTATGGAAAAGTGGCAGCTTGATGGTCGCGATGTTAGCTTATTGATTGGTGGACCAGAAGGCTTAGCACCTGAGTGTATTGCAGCGTCTGAGCAAAAGTGGTCATTATCAAACCTGACACTACCGCACCCGCTAGTGCGCATCATTGTTGCAGAAAGCCTATACCGAGGCTGGAGCTTGAATAACAACCACCCTTATCATCGCGAGTAGTAAAGCCAATGCGAAAACACAGACCCACGATTCGAGACCACTCGGCTGAAGCAAACTTGTTTGCTCGCCGAGCATTTGTGGGTTTTGTGTTTGTTACACTGTTAATTGGTGTGTTGTTATCTAACCTATACAACATCCAAGTTATCGAACATCAAGATTATCAAACACGTTCGAACGATAACCGCATCAAAGTTATTCCAATAGCCCCTAACCGTGGGCTTATTTACGACAGAAATGGCGTATTACTGGCTGAAAACAAGCCAGTTTATAATTTAGAAGTAATACCCGAGGAAGTTGATAACCTTGAAGAGGCACTGAGCGAAGTTGAAAAAGTTATTAAAATAACTGAGCAACAAAAAGCTGACTTTCTAGATGACATTAAGCACAATCGCCGCTTTAAAAGCCAAGTATTAAAAGCCCGTTTAGACGAAACCGAAGTTGCAAAGTTCTCGGTTAATCAGCATAAGTTTCCTGGCTTTAGTATCGAAGCGCGTTTAGCTCGCTATTACCCTTATGGTGATACCCTTACCCATGCCCTAGGTTATGTTGCCAAACTCAACAAAAAAGAACTCACCAAACTGGAAGCAGAAGACCAAGCAACTAACTACCGTGCAACCCACGACATTGGTAAGCTGGGTATCGAAAAGTATTACGAAGAACTTCTTCATGGTGTGGTTGGTTCGCAGCGCGTTGAAGTGAATAACCGTGGCCGAGTTATCCGCACTTTAAGCCTCACGCCACCTGAGCCTGGTCACGACTTAGTACTTACTTTGGATATTGGCCTGCAACAAATTGCTCAACATGCCTTAAAAGATATGCGTGGTGCCATTGTAGTGCTTGATGCTAAAGATGGCGGCGTTTTAGCACTTTACTCCAACCCAAGTTATGACCCGAATTTATTTGTCCATGGTATCAGCAGCACAGATTACAAAAAGTTGTTAAACCCAGACCGACCGCTAATTAACCGGACCACGCAAGGGCGTTATGCACCTGCCTCTACAGTAAAACCTCATATGTCGATCCTTGCCCTTGAAGAAGGACTGGTAACCGAGCAAACACAAATTTGGGATCCGGGCTTTTTCCAAATTCCTAACGTTGAGCATAAATGGCGAGACTGGAAACGTTGGGGCCATGGTCATGTTGATGTTTATCGTGCTATTGAAGAGTCATGCGATACCTATTTTTACGATGTTGCTTACCGTTTAGGGATCACCAAAATCAGTGACTTTATGACGCAGTTTGGCTTTGGCGAACTCTCTGGAATCGATATTCATGAAGAAACATCTGCCATTATGCCATCGCGAGAATGGAAAGAAGCCCGCTTTAGAGAATCATGGTGGCGCGGCGACACCATTTCTGTAGGTATCGGCCAAGGTTATTGGACCGCAACACCGATGCAAATAGCTAATGCAACCAACATCTTAGTGAACCGTGGACTCGATCATCCTCCGCACCTTGTACAAGTCGCTAAAAAAGAAAACGAAGTAACGCAAATTAATAATGATGAAAAGCCACCTGTAGTATTAAAAAATCCTCATCATTGGCAAATTGCGCTAGATGCGATGCACAACACCGTACATAAAGTCACAGGTACTGCTCATAAAGCATTTAAAGGGGCGAATTATGACCCAGCAGGTAAAACAGGTACTGCTCAGGTTGTGAGTATTGCTCAAGGTGAGCGTTACGACGCAAAATCACTTAAAGAGCGCCAACGTGATAACGCTATCTATGTTGGTTTTGCACCCTATAACGATCCACAAATTGTGGTCTCTGTGGTGGTTGAAAACACCGGTGGTGGTAGTACAGTTGGTGCGCCTATTGCGCGTCAATTAATGGATTACTACTTCTCAGCGAACCCGATTCAAATAGCCCAAAGTGACGCGCCATGATCCCTTTAAATAAAAAACGCTCAATTTGGCAGCGCCTACACCTCGATTTACCACTTCTTATCGCCCTTATGACGATGATGGTAGCCAGCCTTGCTATTGTATACAGTGCCAGCGGCCAAGACTCTGCAATGATGATACGCCACGCAACACGTATGTTTGGCGCTATCTTAGGTATGTTTATACTCGCGCAGTTTTCACCTAACACATTAAAGAGTATGGTTATTCCGCTCTACTGCGTGGGGCTTTTAATGCTGGTTGGGGTGTTGTTATTTGGGGTTAGTTCAAAAGGTGCACAGCGCTGGCTTGACTTAGGTGTTACCCGCTTCCAGCCGTCAGAGCTAATGAAAATAGCCGTGCCAATGATGGTTGCATGGTATATCGGGCGTAACCATTTACCGCCAAGAATCATCCATTTAATTATTGGCTTTGCGATTGTAATGGTGCCAACCATTTTAATTAAAGAGCAACCCGACTTAGGTACCTCTATTTTGATTGCCAGTTCAGGGATATTTGTATTGTTTTTATCTGGACTAAGTTGGCGCCTTATTGGCTTTTTATCTGCTACTGTTGGTTTGGCAGCATGGCCGTTTTGGCATTACGTGATGCTTGATTATCAAAAACAACGGGTACTGACCTTTTTAGATCCTGAAAGCGACCCGCTTGGCTCGGGTTACCACATAATTCAATCGAAAATTGCAATAGGTTCTGGCGGCATTGAGGGTAAAGGCTGGCTGCAAGGTACCCAATCACAATTAGAGTTTTTACCTGAGCGTCATACCGATTTTATTTTTTCTGTACTGAGCGAAGAGTTTGGCCTGTTCGGGGTTTGTTTATTACTTTGTATGTACTTGTTTATTATTGGTCGTGGCTTATATATTGCGGTAAACGCACAAGATGCGTTTGGTAAGTTGCTTGCCGGCGCATTAACACTGACCTTCTTTGTTTATGTATTTGTAAATATTGGCATGGTTTCGGGCTTACTGCCTGTAGTAGGTGTTCCGTTACCTCTAATAAGTTATGGTGGCACCTCAATGGTGACCTTGATGGCCGGATTTGGCATTATCATGTCTATCGCCACCGATAAAAGGATGCTTTTAAAATAATGACACAGCGAGTCAATTACTTACTTATAGCGTTATTTTCTGTGCTGCTAGCAGCATGTAGTTCTTCATCTCAGCAAGGCCGTTATGCTATGGAGCATGATGCAGCCCCGCTTCGAAAACCAACCGAACTTGAAATGCAAGATGCCATAGTCACCCCGGTTGTTAAAAGTGCAAGCGCTAGTCGCCCTTACGAAGTCCGTGGTAAACGCTACACGCCGATGCTCGATGAAACTGGCTACTCTGAAGAAGGCATTGCTTCGTGGTATGGTCGAAAGTTTCACAATTATCACACCTCAAACGGCGAAGTGTACGATATGTTTGCGATGACAGCAGCTCATAAAACACTGCCGCTACCGAGCTTTGCCAGAGTAACAAATTTAGATAACGGAAAATCAGTAATTGTTCGTGTAAACGACCGAGGCCCATTTCATGATGACCGGATAATCGATTTATCTTATTCTGCGGCCTATAAATTAGGTTATTACCGACAAGGTACAGCCCGTGTTAAGGTTGAGGCTGTTACCCTTGCCAATTCTGCCCCTCGTTTAAGCTACATTCAGGTTGCAGCGGGAAGTACTCTTGCTAATGTTGAAGCCCTCGCGTTTCAACTTCGTCAGCAATATCATGTGCCAACAAACATTGTTGAAAAAGATGGAATCTATCGGTTACGTCTTGGTCCAATAAAAGATGCCGCAGAAGCACAAGCAGTTTTAGAAAAGCTAAAACAAAACCAATTTCAGAACGCGTTCTTGCTTTACAGTGAGTAAGACCTTTAGAATAGGTCAACGCAACATGTTTAACTTTAACCATTAATGAGTACGATGAAATCTATAAAATATAAAATCTTAAGTGGCGTTTGTGGCCTTGTTTGCACTGCTAGCGTATTTTCTGCAACAGCCCAAATTATCCCTGCCCCACCTCAAGTTAATGCGAAAGGTTATTTCTTGGTTGATTTCACCACAGGTAAAGTGATTGCCGAAGGCGAAGCAGATACAAAATTAGCACCGGCTAGTTTAACCAAAATGATGACCAGTTATGTAATTGGTACTGAAATCAAAGCAGGTAATATTGCACCAACTGATATGGTTACAGTCAGTGAAAAAGCCTGGGCAAAGAATTTTCCTGAATCATCAAAAATGTTTATCGAAGTCGGTAAGCAGATCAGTGTTGATGACCTTAACCACGGTATTATTATTCAATCAGGTAACGATGCCTGTGTAGCAATGGCTGAACACATTGCTGGTAGTGAAAGCGCATTTGCTGATTTAATGAATGCCCACGCTGAAAAGCTTGGCATGACTAACAGTCATTTCGTGAATAGCCATGGTTTAGATACTAACGAACACTTCACGACACCACGTGATATGGCAACCTTAGGTGCTGCACTTATTCGCGATGTACCAGATGAGTACGAAGTATACGCGAAAAAATCATTCACTTTTAACGGCATCAAGCAATACAACCGTAACTCATTGTTATGGGATGAAAGCATGAACGTTGACGGTATTAAAACTGGCCATACATCAGAAGCGGGTTATAGCTTAGTAACTTCTGCAACTAAAGATGACATGCGTTTAATCGCGGTAGTAATGGGCACAGAAAGCGAACGTGCTCGTAAAGTTGAAAGCAAAAAACTATTGAACTACGGTTTCCGCTTTTTCGAAACAATCACGCCATATAAAGCAGGCGATAGCTTTGCTGAGCAACGTATTTGGATGGGTAACAAAGAAAACGTATCGTTAGGTATCTTAGAAGATACACCTATTACTATTCCACGTGGTCAGCGTAAAAACTTAAAAGCGAACTTCGAGCTTGATAAAACATTAGAAGCGCCGCTTGCTAAAGGTACTAAAGTAGGCACGCTATTCTTACAGCTTGAAGGTGAAGAAATTGCACAATATCCACTAGTTACACTAGAAGAAGTGGAAGAAGGCAGCTTCTTTAGCAAGATCTACGATTACCTACGTTTACAAATTCAGTAATCTGGTCATAAAGTTTATAAACGCCTTGCACCGCAAGGCGTTTTTTTTTGTCTGAAAAATGATAGAATGCGCCCCATATCAGTCGCGCTGGGTCGAGTGCGTCGTAATCTAAGTTTGCTTAACGCCAAGAAATGGCAGAGAACACCTCTATTAAGCACACTCACTGTTTGAGGAGTCACCGTCGTGGTTCAACCTGTAAAAAATACTAAGTTTGACGAGTATTTAGATTTCCCTTGCCCATTCACATTTAAAATCATGGGCTTAGCTAACGTAAATCTAACAGATCAGATCCTAGAAAAGCTGCAACCAATTGCACCTGGCGATTATGCGCCAAAGGTAAAACCAAGCAGCAAAGGTAATTACGAATCTGTAACGCTTGTAGCAACGGTTACAAGTAAAGAGCACATTGAAGAAATTTATAACGTGATCAGCAACATCGATGACGTACGTCACATGCTATAGGCCGATTACGGAGTAAGTCGTGAGCGAAAGAGAATTAATCGTTCGTCAATTAGGTCGTCAGCGTTACATGCCAATTTGGCAAAAAATGCAATCTTTTACCGACACCCGTGATGAGCATACAGCAGATGAAATTTGGCTTGTAGAGCACGAGCCAGTATTTACGCAAGGCCAAGCAGGCAAAGCTGAGCACTTATTAAATACCGGTGATATCGAAGTGATCAAAGTGGATCGTGGTGGTCAAGTGACCTATCACGGACCAGGCCAACAAATGATGTATGTGCTATTCAACTTACGTCGTTTAAACATTGGTGTAAGGGAGCTAGTAACCTGGCTTGAAGAGTGCATTATTGATACGTTAAAAGACTACGACATTGATGCCTACGCGAAAGCGGACGCACCCGGTGTTTACGTTAACGACAGCAAAGTTGCCTCATTAGGCCTTCGCGTTCGCCGCGGTTGCTCTTTCCACGGTTTAGCACTAAATGTAAGTATGGATCTAAGTCCATTCTTACGTATTAATCCATGCGGCTATGCTGGCATGAACATGGTGCAAACAACCGATCTAAACGGTCCGCAAAACCTCGAGCAAGCAGGTGCAGGGCTTGTAAAACACATGATTAAAAAGCTTAATGCTACTGTGGTTAAGCACACTGAAGGGTTTGAAAACGAATGAATAAACCAGTCAAAATGGAACCAGGCGTAAAACTGCGTGATGCAGAAAAAATGGCACTGATCCCAGTTAAAGTTTTACCGACTGAAAAAAACGAAATGTTGCGTAAGCCAGAGTGGCTAAAAATTCGCTTACCAAAATCAACTGAACGTATTGATGGTATTAAACAAGCGATGCGTAAACATGGTTTACACTCAGTGTGTGAAGAGGCTTCGTGCCCTAACCTATCTGAATGCTTCAACCATGGTACTGCGACTTTCATGATCTTAGGTGCTATTTGTACTCGTCGTTGTCCGTTCTGTGATGTTGCCCATGGCCGTCCATTAAAGCCAGACGCAGCCGAACCAGAAAAGCTAGCGCTGACTATTAAAGACATGAAGCTAAGCTATGTTGTAATCACGTCAGTAGATCGTGATGATTTACGTGATGGTGGTGCACAGCACTTTGCTGACTGTATTCGTGAAATTCGTAAGCATAACCCAGAAATCACGATTGAAATTCTAGTACCTGATTTCCGTGGTCGTATGGACAGAGCCCTTGATATCTTAATCGAGACGCCGCCAGATGTATTTAACCACAACCTAGAAACAGCACCGCGTTTATACAAATTAGCGCGTCCAGGTGCTGACTATAAATGGTCACTTGAGCTGTTACGTCGCTTTAAAGAAGCACATCCAGAAGTGAAAACTAAATCTGGTTTGATGGTAGGTTTAGGTGAAGAAATTAGCGAAATCGAAGAAGTGTTACGTGACTTACGCGAGCATAACGTTGATATGCTAACAGTAGGTCAATACCTACAACCTTCTAAGCACCACTTACCGGTTAAACGCTATGTGCCGCCAGCAGAGTTTGATGCTTTAAAAGATTATGCAGACGAAATTGGCTTTACACATGCGGCCTGTGGTCCATTTGTTCGCTCAAGCTACCATGCTGACCAACAAGCAGCTGGTAAAGAAGTGAAGTAATACTTTTACAACTATTTAAAAGCCCGCATTAAGCGGGCTTTTTTATGTTCCAAAATATCAGCGCCCATAACGCGCTAAGAACATTTTTACAGTTTCGCTTATTACTTTGTTATCGGAGTCGCCTTCTTGGCGCTCAAAGCCATACAGCAACGGATAGAAGATCAGCGACTTTAACTGATACACAAACTGTTTTGCTGCAAACTCAACATCATCAATCGTTAAAACCTGTGCTTGCACACCTGCTTCTAAAAACGCCACCAGATCTTGCATACAGCCCATGTTATTACTGGCTAATGATTTTGCTAAATCAGGCTGCTGTAACATCTGCATGAAAGCGACTTTCGCTACTTTTAAAAACTCTTCAGAGGTCAAAAGTGCCACTTCTTGTTCAGCAATGCGTGTTAACTGCTGTGCAATTGGCACAGCGGCATCAAATACTACCGCTTGCTCTTGGCGGACTTTTTCAAACATAAACACTAGAATTGCTTGAAACAACACATCTTTATTTTCAAAGTGATTGTAGACGGTACGTTTTGAGGCACCCGCTAAGCTTGCAACCTGATCCATACTTGTATGCTCAACGCCCTGCTGAAAAAACAATGTTTCAGCTGCATTCAAAATATCTAATCGTTTTCTCTGTGATAATTTCATGGACCCCTCCGATAAGGGTTACTAGTGTAACGCAAAAATAAAAAATGCACTAGATAGTTTACTTTTATAGCAAACCATGAAAAACTACACCGTGTAGTTTACTTATGGTGACGATATGAAATTTCTAAAATGGCTCGCAATCGCCACTCTATGCATCGTGATAGGAGTGTTTATTATGAATAATCAATTAGCCGCTGAAGGCGTGAGTGATAACAGCCACTCTGCGCAGTTATCTGATGGCAAGTTCCACAATACTGCTGAGGTAGAAAGACCCAGCTTTAAGAAAACGCTAGGTATCTTCAAACGCTTTATTACAGAAAAGAAAATTGATGCAGAGCCAACAGGTGAACTGCCTATGCATTCTGTTTCTCATGCACAGCTTGAGCGTTTATCTAATGACACAGTGCATTTTGTAAAATTAGGTCACTCCTCTATTTTAGCGAAAGTGTATGGCGAATACTGGCTATTTGATCCAGTATTTTCAGAGCGCGCTTCGCCTTTTTCATTCATGGGGCCAAAGCGTTTTCAGCCAACACCTATCAGCATTAAAGAGCTACCAAACATTGCTAAAGTGTTTATTTCACACAACCATTATGATCACTTAGATAAAGCAGCAATTAAACAGCTTGTTGATAAAACAGATTCTTTTTATGTGCCATTAGGAGTCGAAAACGACCTGAAAAAATGGGGAGTTGATGAACAAAAAGTCCATAGTTTTGATTGGTGGCAAGAGCAAAATATGGCAAATAGCCAAATTGTATTTACACCAACCCAGCACTTCTCTGGCCGAGGTTTAACAGACGGCAATAAAACCCTTTGGGGCTCTTGGGCTATTAAAGTAAATGACAAGCGCTTTTATTTTAGCGGTGACTCTGGCTATTTTGCTGGCTTTAAAGAGATTGGTAATCGCTATGGGCCGTTTGATATCACTTTTATTGAAACCGGTGCTTACGACAAAGATTGGGCTGACATTCACATGACACCAGAACAATCAGTACAAGCTCACCTCGATTTACAAGGTGATGTGATGGTGCCAGTGCATAATGGAACATTCGATCTGGCCTTTCATGCTTGGTATGACCCACTTAAACGTGTCGCTAAAAAAGCGGGGCAGGAGCAAGTATCACTGAGTACTCCGTTAGTTGGTGAGGTATTTAAAATTCAAGATACCGCCATTGAAAAAGCGTGGTGGTAAAATTGACAGGATGAAAGGTGCATTATTATCCTTTCATCCTGAATAATTAGTTATTTGTAGACTCTTTCTGGACAGCCCCCCTTCGCGTCCCATATAGTGAAACCCTGTGCAATCAACCAGAAAAACTATGACAACTCACCTTAAGTATGCAAGCTTGGCACTTGCAATTGGTTTATTTGGCTGCTCTGAGCAACCAACAACAAGCACTGATAAACCAAACGCTGAAAGCAATGCAGCCGTAAACATTGCCAATGTACGCTCACATATTAAAACCCTCGCCTCTGATGAATTCTTAGGCCGTGGCCCTTTAACTGAAGGAGAAACGCTAACTATTAACTATTTAGCCGATAAATATAAAAAACTCGGCTTAAGCGGTAGTTTTAATGGCGAGTTTTTACAGCCAGTTACTATGGCAAAACTCACTCCAGATCAAAACATGACCTTACAAGTGGGTGATTTAAGCTTTAATGCTGGCAGTGATTTTACCGCCCGTACCCAACAAATTAACCCTGAGATCAACATTGATGGCTCTGATGTTGTGTTTGTTGGCTATGGTATTAATGCACCTGAATATAATTGGGATGACTTTGCAGATATTGATGTAAAAGACAAAACAATTATCGTGCTTGTTAATGATCCTGGTTTTGCCACGCAAGACGACACGCTTTTCACCGGTAATGCTATGACCTACTACGGTCGTTGGACTTACAAATATGAAGAAGGTGCTCGCCAAGGTGCAAAAGCAGTATTTATCGTTCACGAAACTGCTCCTGCAGCTTACCCTTGGAGCGTTGTAGAAAGCTCGAACACGGGTAGCAAATATACCTTAATCGACCAAGATAAGAATGCTTCTGACATCCCTGTAATGGGTTGGATTGATGAGCAAGCGGCAAATGAAATTTTTGCTCAAGCAGGCCTTGATTATCAAACTGAAAAAGCCAACGCACTAAAAGCTGACTTTAAACCTGTCGACTTAAAAGCGAAAGCAGCGCTGACACTGAAAAGTGATATCTCTAAAGCGCAATCGCATAATGTTGTTGCAACGCTTAAAGGTAGCGAAACTCCTGATGAGTACATTGTAATTGGTGCGCACTGGGACCACTTTGGCACCAAGCAAACTGATGACGGTGTGAAAATCTACAATGGTGCTGTTGATAACGCATCAGGTAGCGCAGCAACGGTTGAAATAGCCCGTATCCTTACTGAAATGCATAAGAAAAAACCATTTAAACGCTCTATTATCTTTGCCAACTTTACGGCTGAAGAAACAGGGCTTATAGGCTCAGAGCAATTCGCAACTGGCGAGATTGTACCAACCAAGCAAATGGTCGCGCTGCTTAATATTGATGGTATGAACGTGCTAGACGGCGTTGACTACATATTACAATACGGTAAAGGCATGTCTGAAATGGAAGACTACCTTGCAGATGCAGCGAAAGCACAAGGTCGTCATGTAAAAATGGACCCGCGTCCTCAAAATGGTTTGTTCTTCCGCTCTGATCACTTCTCGCTGGCTAAACAAGGGGTTCCTAGCTTACTATTTATGAGTTTAGGTGATACAGATCCTGATTATATCGCGCACAAATATCATAAAGAAGCTGACGACTATTCAGCAGATTGGTCTTTGGGCGGTGTTAAGCAAGATATTGAACTGATTGTTGATATTGCCGCCAAACTTGCTGATAACGGCGATTGGCCTAAGTGGAAAGCCGAGTCTGATTTCAAAGCTCGTCGCTTACAAGACAAGCAATAACCTTCGCTTAGATACAAAAAACCGAGCTAGTTGCTCGGTTTTTTATTGTCAGTTTTACTTATTACTCGTTAATTTTAGCCTTAAGTGATTGTGCTTCTTCTTGCACTTCCTCTGGGCCATTGGCAATAACATCTTCAATGGCTTGGAGCGCTGCATCAAAGTCGTCTATTTCGATATATGCCCGAGCTAAGTCCAGTTTTGCTGAGTAACCACCACTTTCGGCATCAACATCAGTTGGGTTATCACCTGCTAGTAAGTCATTAAAATCACTCAGCCCTACATCCATATCAACCTCATCATAAGGTTCGTGGTCGAGTGCTTCATCGTCACTTTGTTCAAGTAATGAATCGATATCTACAAACTCATCCGTTGAGGTAGTTTGTTGCTCCTCGGCATCTAATGCCTGTACTTCAGGTGCAACTGGCTGTTCGCTTTCACCCTGTAAGTCTTCATTTAATAGCGCATTAAAATCAACATCGAACTCACTGGCATCAGCAATATCAGCTTCGTCTGGCTCTGCTAGTTCATTTAACAGCGCATCAAAGTCTGTTTGAGTAAGGTCGGCCATAAAATCATCATCGATTTCATCGTCTGACAGCTCACTTAAATCAGCCTCGTCAGCTAAATTAGACTCGATATCAGCTAATGTTTGCTCAGCTTCTCGGGCATCATCAAGTTCAATATCGTCCAATTCGAATTCAGGGAACTCTTCTAATTCGTCTTGGCTATCAGCCACCTCATCGTCAATTGGCGCTTCGCTCGTTAACTCTGTTGTGGCTTCACTCTGTGATTGATCCGATAAGTCGTCCTCAGGATCAAGAAAATCATCTTCTGTAAATTCATTATCAAGCAAGATCTCATCATCAAAATCATCGTCTAGCTGATCAAGCTCATTACCCGTTGCTAATGAATTAGCAAGGTCTTGCTCTGCCTGACTTAACTGTAATGGTGCATCTTCATCTAACTCATTAGAAGTGTCTTCATCAGATTCATCCAATTCAAAACCGGCTTCATCTAGCTCAAGCTCTGGATACTCTTCCAACTCTTGGCTAGGAGTCACGGTATCTTGCTGTAACGGCTCTTCGTCGGCGGTTAAATCAAATTCATCAGTTAGGTCTTCATCTGCTAGCGGATCATCGCCTAAATCAATTTCAACTTCTTCTATGCCTTGCTCTGGTTCATCTATTGACCAATCTGGAGCTTCAACATAATCATCTTCTTCGCCAATTTCATTTAATAACTCATCGACACTTTTCAGTGACGGGTCATCAAATTCGTCAAGGCTATCATCTTCATCTAATAGCTCATCGCTATCTTCATTAAACTCTTGATTAAGCGCCTCATCGATATCAACTTCGTCACTATCATCCGCATCATCAACCAACTCTGATGCAATTGATTCAACATTCATGTCATCAACCGCTTGATCAGCATCGGCTAAATCTTCTAGCGACTCTTGTAGATTCTCATCATGCTCTGCACTGTCACTCTGTTCATGACTTAAATCCGATATCTGCGCTTCAGTGTCTTGCTTCAGCTCATTTGTTTGCTGAATAAGCTCTTCAAGCTCATCATCAACGTCAGAGTCCTGCTCATCACTAGCATCTTCATCAAGTAATGAGTCGATGTCATCGACATCTAAATCATGATCAAGCTCATCTTCGTCAATTAAGTCATCTACACTAGGTTCTTCAATTGACTCTTCAACCAACTCTTCAGATTCAGGCTCTTCTTGAGCTTCATCTAATAGTGAGTCGATGTCATCGACATCTAGGGCATCATCAAGCTCACCTTCATCGATTAAATCGTCTGCACTTGGTTCTTCAATTGACTCTTCAACCAGCTCTTCAGGTTCAGGCTCTTCTTGAGCTTCATCTAATAGTGAGTCGATGTCATCGACATCTAGGGCTTCATCAAGCTCATCTTCATCGATTAAATCGTCTGCACTTGGTTCTTCTACAAGCTCTTCAGGCTGCTCTTCAACAAGCTCTGCTTCAGGCTCTGTCTGAGCTTCATCTAATAATGAATCAATGTCATCGACATCTAAATCATCATCGAGCTCGTCTTCGTCGATTAAGTCATCTGCGCTTGGTTCTTCTGTAAGCTCTTCTGGCTGCTCCTCAACAAGCTCTGCTTCAGGCTCTGCTTGTGTCTCATCTAGCAATGAATCAATGTCATCAACATCTAGGGCATCATCAAGCTCACCTTCATCGATTAAATCGTCTGCACTTGGTTCTTCAATTGACTCTTCAACCAGCTCTTCAGGTTCAGGCTCTTCTTGAGCTTCATCTAATAGTGAGTCGATGTCATCGACATCTAGGGCTTCATCAAGCTCATCTTCATCGATTAAATCGTCTGCACTTGGTTCTTCTACAAGCTCTTCAGGCTGCTCTTCAACAAGCTCTGCTTCAGGCTCTGTCTGAGCTTCATCTAATAATGAATCAATGTCATCGACATCTAAATCATCATCGAGCTCGTCTTCGTCGATTAAATCGTCTGCGCTAGGTTCTTCTTGAACTTCATCTAATAGTGAGTCAATGTCATCAACATCTAGCGCATCATCAAGATCATCGTTTTCTAATGCATCGTTAGCTTCAGCTGCTGGCTCTTCTGTTTGTGCGTCATCGATTAAGCTGTCGATATCGAAATCATCTTCATCGATGAGCTCATCCGCACTTGGTTCTTCGGCTGGCGCTTCGTCTTGAACTTCATCTAATAGCGAGTCAATGTCATCAACATCCAGCGCATCATCAAGATCGTCGTTTTCTAATGCATCGTTAGCTTCGGCTGCTGGCTCGTCTGTTTGCGCTTCATCAATTAAGCTGTCGATATCGAAATCATCTTCATCGATTAGTTCAGCTTCAACGTTAGTTGTTGAGGCATCATTATTTTCATCGAGTAAGTCATCAATATCGTCTAGGTTTACGTCTTGATTAGAATCTGTATTGTTTTGCTCATCAATTAAGCTATCAATGTCAAAGTCATCTTCAGCGTCATCTTCTGCGAGCTCTTCACTAAGCGCTGCCATTTCATCATTAGCGTTATCTAACGAGTCACCTTCATCAGTATCAAATAGGTCATCAATGTCATCTGCACTTAAAATATCACCCGATGAATCTGCTGGAGACTGTTCACTATCTAGGTCTATTTCATCACCTAAACTGTCGTCATCGGTTTGATCGAAATCTTGCTGTAAAAATGCATCTAAATCATTATCGTCAGCGCTATTAGATGAATTATCGCTAAACTCAATATCATCACTTAAAAGCCCTTCTAGCTCATCTTGATTTAAAACACTGTCATCTTCATCGAAACTATCATCAATGCTGTCGTCAAAAATGATGTCATCATCTGGCAGCATGTCTTGGTCTAAGTCGTCATCTAAACGCACACTCAAGTCATCATTGTCTTCGACTGGATCAGGAACTAGTGGATCAGTTTCTATAATTGGTTCTAAATCATCATCAGCATTATAACTTGGGCTTTGAGGTAAAAACTCATCGTCATCGCTGGCATCTGTATCATCATTGGCGCTGTTGCGTTTTTTCAAAAACATCACAACGGCAGCAATGATCAGTAATGCCGGAATAAACATTAATGCACCGAGAACAAATGGGTTGCTCAGTAAACTCGAAAAACTAAACCCACTGTCCTCTTCAATCTTTTTTGCTCTTTGCTGCTCTATGATTTCATTTTGTTTAGTGATCAGTTCTTTTAGCTGCTTTTGAATTTCACTGTCTTGACCAAGCTGATCGCGAACGGTTTCAAGCTCTTTAGAAATACCACTCAGTTGTTTTTTGAGTTTGTTGTTCTCAGCTAAGATTTCTTCAACATTTTCAACCGACGATTTAAACTGCTTTTGAAGCTCAACTAGCTGCGTACCCTGCTCTGTTTTAATGGTGTTGATTTCTTGCTTAAGCTCTTGCTTTGCTTCGTCTACATCAACTTTACGGGCTTGGGTTACTTTCTTTTGCGATTCATTAATTTCAGCAGTAGTCAGGGTGCCGTTTTTCTTTTTCTCCCATAGCTCATCATCTTGTTCAGAACGTGCTTTTGCTAACGTTGGATTGACCGCGCGCATTTCAGCAATTGTTGGGATTTTTAGGTATGCGCCATCGCGCATATGGTTAAGGTTTTGGTCTAAAAATGACGATGGGTTTTTGTCATACAGAGCTTGCATGACCTGATAAATACTTACAGAGTTGTCAGGGCGAATTTTAGCGGCAATGCGCCACAGTGTATCGGTCGGTTTAATTGGACCAATAGAGCGCCCCTGCGCACCATAATCGACACCTTTAGGGCCTTTAAGTGTGGTGCCTTCATCAGAGTATGTCGGTGTTACCACCAATGCAGACGCTAATATGAAGAGTGTTGCTAAACCGCGCATGCTGATCCTTTATGTTTTAAATGTTAACGCAGCAACCTTGGTTGCTTAAACATCAAGTAATTCTTGCAGAATTGATTCTTAATTATGTTTTCTTGCAAGCTCTATTCCAGCTGCAAACTATAGCTTAGTTGCCTTGCAATATCTATTGCAACACCTTGATAGTAAATAGCTTAAATATTAGCGGCTGAGAGACTTTTTTATTGTTATCGTTAAGTTTATACGCTTTTACAACGTATGCGGCAATAATTTGGCAGTGAATTCACAAAAAAAGCGGCAAATTGCCGCTTTCTGTCAAATTTAGCTCAGCCTAAATCATCAGATTTATAAATAATTTGCGATAAGCTCTTCAGCAATCTGCACACTATTTGTTGCTGCACCTTTGCGCGTATTATCACTTACAACCCACATATTTAAACCATGTGGATGCGAAATATCAGCACGTAAACGCCCTACGTATACTGTATCGTTACCACTTGCATCAGACACAGCTGTTGGGTAATCGGCTAAGTCTTCAATAAACTCAACACCTGGTGCATCGTTTAATAGCTGCTTCACATGTTCGATATCTACTGGCATACGCGTTTCAATATTGATCGCTTCACTGTGACCAAAGAACACGGGAACACGAACACAGGTCGGGTTAACCACAACACTGTTATCACCTAAGATCTTTTGTGTTTCGTTAACCATTTTCATTTCTTCGCGGGTATAACCGTTATCTTCAAAACTGTCTATTTGTGGGATCACGTTAAAAGCAATTTGTTTAGGGAAAACGGCATTATCCATCGGACGCGCATTCATTAAGTTTGCTGTTTGCTTGGCTAGTTCATCAACGGCTTCTTTACCCGCCCCCGATACAGCTTGATAAGTTGATACGTTAATACGGTCAATGCCATAAGCATCATAAATTGGTTTTAACGCCACCAGCATTTGAATCGTTGAGCAGTTAGGGTTTGCAATGATGTTGCGGTTTCTGAAATCCGCTAAGCTTGATGCATTCACTTCAGGAATAATGAGTGGCACATCGTAGTCATTACGAAAGTGTGAGGTATTATCAATTACCACACAGCCTGCGTCCGCCGCAATCGGTGCATATTTTTCAGAGACACTGCCGCCTGCTGAAAATAAACCAATGTGAGCTTGGCTAAAATCAAACTCTTCAACATCGATTACTTCAATGCTCTCACCGCGAAATTGAATTTCTTCACCAGCACTACGGCTGCTTGCGAGTAAAAATAACTGGTCTACCGGAAACTTACGATCTTCTAAAGTTTCGATAATCTGACGACCCACTAAACCTGTGGCACCTAATACGGCTACATTAAATTTTTGCGACATGTATTTTCCTCTTTTGAATAAAGCAAATGGCTTTATTCGTTAATTCTAAATCCCAGTGCAGCTAATGCGCCTTCGCATGCACTGTTGGCAGCCACCGACAACGTACTAAACTCGCGTCGTGGCGGGTAATTCTTACGTAAACTATCAAAGCCTTCGCTTGCTAATTTACTGCGTAAAATGCCATCGTCGCGACGCACATCATAAATTAAGTGCACCAAGCGACCTATATCGTCTAGGTTAAAGGTTTCACCTAGCGTGACAGAATGGCTAATTGGCTCTGGTAAAAAATCGTCCAGAGACTTAAGCGCTGCGATGCCTTCAAGCTCACATACTTGCTGATACAGCATTTGTGTACCGCGGGCTTTGCCTTCAAGTGTATGCCCTGCAATATGTACGCTGGCATAACGTACATAATCAAGCAGAGGTGTCAGTATATTGGGTTCGTTTTCCCAAACATCAAGCACACAATCTAATTTTGCGCCTTGCTCAAACAATGCTAGCAATGCTTGGTTATCAATCACATCACCACGGCTTGCATTGATAATCGTCATGCCCGGCTTAAGTGCTTTTAAGCGTGTTTCGTCTAGCATGTGCAAGGTTTTATGTGGCCCTTGTTTAACCAATGGCACGTGAAAAGTCACAATATCAGCTTGGGCTAGTAATGTGTCTAACTCAATATGCTCTGCAAGCTCACCGGCTTCATGTTTTGGTGGATCACATAACAATACATTCATGCCTAGCAAGCTTAACTTATCACGTAAACAGCTACCTATACTGCCAACACCCACTATGCCGATGGTTTTGCCTTGTAACGAGCTGGCATTTTCTTGGCTCAAGGCATACAAGCAGCTAATAACATATTCAGCAACCGCCACAGCATTACAACCTGGTGCGCTGCTAAATGCGATATTTCGCTCAGCAAGTAACTCGGTATCAATGTGATCAACACCTATGGTTGCTGTGCCCACAAATTTTAATTTATCTGCTTGAGTGAGTAAGGCTTTATCTACATTGGTAACAGAGCGGGTTAACAAGATATCGACCCCGACTAGCTGCTCGGGTTGGAGATTACGGCCATCAAATCGCTCAACATCACCAAAATCGGCAAAGTACTGCTCAACCAATGGCATATTTTGATCTGCAAGAATTTTCATTTGTGTGTCCGAGAGGCAGAAAGTGGCGCTATTGTAGCGAATTTATCAGTATTCGGATAGGTAACAACTAAGACTTTATAACAAATGAAAAAGCCGAGCTATTGCTCGGCTTTAAGCAAATACTGGAGAGGTTTAACCTTTATATTTGCTCATTACTAATGTGGCGTTAGTGCCACCGAAACCGAAGCTGTTAGACATAACTGTATTTAGTTCAACGTCTTTACGCTCAGTTACAATATTTAGACCTGCAGCTTGCTCATCTAGTTCATCAATGTTGATAGATGGAGCAACAAAGTTATGCTCAAGCATTAATAGCGAGAAGATTGCTTCATGAACGCCTGCTGCACCTAGAGCGTGACCTGTCATCGCTTTGGTTGCACTGATCATTGGCGAGTTACCACCAAATACTTCTTGAATAGCGCCAAGCTCTTTCACATCACCAACAGGTGTAGAAGTACCGTGAGTATTTAAGTAATCAATACCGCCTTCAAGACCTTGCATTGCTTGCTTCATACAACGTACAGCGCCTTCACCTGATGGAGCTACCATGTCGTAGCCGTCAGACGTTGCACCGTAACCAGTGATTTCTGCATAAATGTGCGCGCCACGAGCAAGTGCATGCTCAAGCTCTTCGACAACAACGATACCGCCACCACCAGAGATAACGAAACCGTCACGGTTTGCATCGTATGTACGTGATGCTTTCTCTGGTGTTTCATTGTACTTAGTAGACAATGCACCCATTGCATCGAATTCCATTGCTAGCGTCCAGTGAAGCTCTTCACCACCACCTGCAAAGATGACGTCTTGCTTACCTAATTGAATTTGCTCAACCGCATGACCGATACAGTGTGCAGATGTCGCACATGCAGAGCTTAGTGAGTAGTTAACACCTTTAATTTTAAATGGTGTTGCAAGACACGCCGAAGTCGTACTCGCCATAGTACGTGGTACCATGTAAGGACCAACACGTTTTACGCCTTTTTCACGTAAAATGTCAGCCGCTTCAACTTGCCATTTAGATGAACCACCACCTGAACCCACTAATAAACCAGTGCGCTCGTTTGAAACTTGATCTTCACTAAGGCCAGCATCTGCAATCGCTTGTGACATTGAGATATAAGCGTATGCAGCAGCATCGCCCATAAAGCGCATTGCTTTACGATCAACAAACTCTTTAACATCAATATCGATTTTGCCAGATACGTTACTACGTAGGTTGTAGTCAGCAAACTCTTGGTTGAACGCGATACCACTACGGCCTTGTTTTAATGATTCTAATACTTCTTCTTTGTTGTTACCGATGCTTGAAACAACACCGATGCCCGTAATAACGGCTCTTCTCATGGGTAATTACCTTAGCTCTATACTAAATTGTGTTCTATTTTACGCTGAAATTACTCTCGAAGTGGTCAGCTTTCTAGCGTACACATGTACTCTGAATGTCTAGCTTATAAATAACGCCAGACTATTTCAAAGAAAACACGTAAAATAATGAAAAAAAGTTTGTAGTTAATTAGTTAAACCATGATCAAAAACGCACATATTCATTTTAATCACCTTGGTACCCCTGTCGCCGATCAGTTTGACGATGTTTATTTCTCTAATGATGATGGCTTAGCCGAATCACATTATGTGTTTTATCAACAAAACCATATCCCGCAACGATTACAAAATCATGACCGTAACCACTTTGCAATTGCTGAAACAGGCTTTGGTACCGGGCTTAACTTTTTAAATACATGGCAACACTTTGCAGCTCACCTTGATAGGCAGCATGCAGAGCAAGAAGTTCAAAATCAACACGACCATAGTGGTAAAAAAAGTGTTACCCGCCTGCACTTTATCTCTTTTGAAAAGTTCCCTATTAAGCGTGATGACCTCGCTCAAGCACTCAAAGCCTGGCCTAATTTAACTGAATATAGTGAGCAACTAATTGCTCAATACCCAATTAATTTGGCCGGCTGTCATCGCCTTGAATTTGCTGGCGGCAAACTAATACTCGACCTTTATTTTGGTGACGTACAAGACAGTATTGATGCCATGAGCTACCCAAGTGAAGGGATTGTCGATGCGTGGTATTTAGATGGCTTTGCTCCAAGCAAAAACCCAGATATGTGGCAACAGAGTTTGTTCAACAAAATGCGGGCTATCTCAAGATCAAATGCCACACTCGCCACTTTCACTGCCGCAGGCTTTGTCAGAAGAGGACTCATCGAAGCAGGCTTTAGCATGAGTAAAGCTAAAGGCTATGGTAAAAAACGCGAAATGCTGATTGGCGAGCTCACTGAGCCTAATGAGCAACAATCAGGGCCTGCCTATTTTGCTCATCAGCAAAGTGAATTGAGTAATGTGGCTGTTATTGGCGGTGGTATTGCCAGTAGCAGTGTACTGTATTCACTGGCAAAAAGAGGCCTAAAAGCCACGCTTTTTTGCCAAGATGAAGCGCTTGCCATGGGCGCTTCTCACAATGTACAAGGGGCTGTTTATCCGCATTTGCAAGCGAAGAACTCACCGCACAGTGAAATGTTCGCTCATAGTTTTTTATATGCGATGCGTCTATACCAACAATTACTTGATGATGGTTTTGACTACCCTCACCAGTGGTGTGGTGTATTACAACATGCGGTTAAACAAGGCCTAGCTGATAAACATCAAAACCTTGCCGATAAAGAACTTTGGCCAGCTGAATTAATGCGTAATGTAAGCGCTGAAGAAGGCGACGAAATTGCCGGTGTCGATACAGGTTACTCAGGCGTATTCTTTGCAAAAGGCGGCTGGGTAAATCCACCAGCCCTGGTTACAGCACTCTTTAATGCGGCAAATTCGTTAACTGCCACTACCAATAATAAAATGGACAGTCACTTTAATTGCCATATTGAAAAGCTCGAAAAAACCGCTGACGGCTGGTTACTACACAGCAAAGAGCAAACATTCGGGCCATTTAGCGATGTGATTAATTGTGCAGGTGAACACAGTGACCAGTTTAGCCAAACTCAAGCGCTACCTGTTGTTGGTGTGCGCGGCCAAGTCTCGCATGTGCAAGCAAGCGAGCAGTCAAAACGCTTAAAGACCGTGCTTTGCCATAAGGGCTATTTTACTCCTGAATATCAGGGCCATCATTGCATGGGCGCGACCTTTGAAAAAAACTCAAAAAGCCGTGAAGTTAAAGAGCAAGACAACCACATCAATCGCGAACAACTGTTAAGTTTTTACACAGACAGCGAGTTTGCAACGACCTTAGGTGAGATAACAGCCGCGAAAGCAGCTGTAAGGTGTACCTTCATTGACCATTTACCTATGGCTGGTGAATGGGCTGAACAAAGTGATTATGTAAGCGCGTTTGCTAATCTTCGCTTGGGCAAGCGTTATCAGTACCAAACGTTAACAAAACCTCAGCAAGGCTTGCATGTACTCACAGGCTTTGGTGCAAGAGGCCTGTGCAGTGCCCCCCTTTGTGCTGAACATTTAATTGCTTGTTTAAATAATGAACCAAGACCATTTAGCGAACGCGTGAGTCAAGCTATTCACCCCGCCCGCTTTATTGTTCGTGACCTAATTCGTAATAAAATTTAAGGGGCTAAAAAGCCCCTTTTGATTAATTACTTAATCGCTCAACTAGCTCTACGCGCCGGTTTAACTGACGACCCAAATCGTTTTTATTATTGGCAGCTGGCGCATAAGGGCCTACACCATAACCAATTAAGCGCGACTCTTTAATGCCATATTGACTCACGAGCGCTTTAACAACCGCTTTTGCTCGTTTAGATGACAACCCTAAATTATATTCTGGGCTTCCTTTATCATCAGTATGACCAACAACGTACAAGTTTAAGCTGTTATTTTTATTTAAAACATCCGCAATCACTTTTAATGACTCGGCTGACTCAGGTTTAATGTCTGATTTATCATGGTCAAAGTAAATGCCATAAATGGCTGCTTTACCTTTTTGCTCTAGTTGCTTTAACACCTGATCCGGATTGGTTTTAACTAAATCTCCTTGTAAAGGCTCTGTTCGAATTATAACAAGTTGCACTCGCGTAGTGCCTTGGTAATTACCCACAAAAAATGCGACAAAGGTTGTTTGATTTTCTATGGTGTTTTTCATTAACTGATAGCGCGGCTGGCGATAATAGTTATAAACTTGTTTTACCGACAAGTGATCACCAAGTGCTTGTATTGCCTTACGGTCGTCACCACATGCTTGACGTTCGCAACTAAATACCGTTTCAAAGCCTTCTTTTGTTAAGGCAGACACATAGTTATGAAAAACCTTAAGGGTTGATACTTTTCTAATTTCATAAGTAATACGAGTGATATCGCCTGTCACATCTTCGGCAGGTAGCGCTTTGTTTTTACGGTTAAATATTCCTGTTGGTAGTGAAAATTCTTCGTAATCAATTTGCTCGTAGTCTTCAATAAAACTACCAGGATAACGGCTAAGTAATGGATGATCGCTTGAGCCTCTAATATCGTCTTTAGGTGCTTTGGTAACTGGATTTGATTGCTGTTTTGCAAAAGCAGCTGTATTGGCTTGTATCAGACCTGTTTCAAGCTCCATAATCGCAATTGAGCTACTCATAACACGCGTTTTACTGTTGTACTGGCCAACAAATAACGACACTGCAAACTCAGGCTTTTCACCTTTAGTGGCAAGCAGATAATAAGGCTTACGATGATAATTATAGAGCTGAAAGTAACCGACTTCCTCTGCAAAATCACTGCTGTCACCGCAAGCATCTAGCTGACAAGAATAAACAATATTAAAGCCATCTGTGAGTAGAGCGTGTTTATAGTTTTCAAATACTTTGAGAGTGGCAACATTGTTTATTTCGTACAAAGTGTGGTTAACATCGCCAATAAAGTCTGTGTAACTAAATCGCTCTGCTGACTTTTTACTGCCATCAAACTGGCTCATTAATTTTGTCTGTTCGCCACTGAGTTTAACCGACTTTTCAACCTCACTATTTGGATAAGGCGATAGCCATTGATTGGCAGATACCGCATTGCAAAATGCTAATGTTATCACCACCAAAAGATTAAAATATATTTTCACTTTAAGTCCTTTTAATTGAGTTTGTACCTAATTCAATACTATGCCAAATAATACTTTTTTATTCAAAGTTTGCTTGTACCCCTTTAAAAATAAATCCACACCCCAAGGTCTTTAGTTACACAGCAATTTGAAGGAGTTTGATATGAAGACCTTAATCATTGGCGCAACGGGTCAAATAGGTAAAATGACCACCGAAAAAATGCTGGCAAGCGGTCATGATGTAGTGGCTTTAGTTCGAGACAAAAGCAAGCTGAGTGCGCTTGAAAGTAATAATTTAACAATTGTAGAGCAAGACCTCGAAAACGATTTTAGTCGTGCCTTCGAAGGGGTTGAACAAGTAATTTTTAGTGCTGGATCTGGTGGTGCAACAGGTGCAGATAAAACCTTACTGATAGATTTATGGGCCGCAGTTAAAGCGATTAATTATGCGGTAGATGCCAAGGTTAAGCACTTTATTATGGTGAGCTCAATCGGTGCTGATGCCCCAGACAACATTGAAAGCAGTATAAAACCGTATTTAGTTGCAAAGCACATGGCTGACCAACATTTAATCAATAGCGAGTTAAATTACAGTATAGTCAGACCCGGCACGCTATTAGATGATGCAGCAACGGGGCGATTAACCACCACGCGCCCTGCAACGCGCCAAGATGCGGTTATCAACCGTGAAGATGTAGCAAATACCCTGCTATACCTTGCTGAACATACACCGAAAAAACCACAAGTGTTTGAATTGTTTAATGGTGATAAGTCAATCTATGACTTACTGGATGCCTAATTTAAACTATAAACTTTAGCTGGATAAAGTTAACTTTATCCAGCTCCCTCCTTAAATACCCACCCAAACAATTAATTTTTTGTAAGTCGCAATGAATAAAAACTTTATATTTCAATGCTCTAATTATTTTTATTTTAAATTAGCTTACAAATAAGCATTGCTGTGCCCTATTTAATGATAAAGCAGTAATGACATTAAACGCCATATGGAATTAATATATTATTTACAAAAACGAAACAATGGTGTCCAATGCATTACACCCTCATTATTCTATGTCTGGCCTTTGCTTCTGTAAGTTATTCTCAAGAAGTTAAGATACAAAGTAATAGTAGTAACACTTCTTTACCCTATAAATTGTTAACCCAAGCAATTGAGCGAGCGGGTTTAAGCTACTCGCATCCATATAATAACTTTAAAGATATTACCGATGCTCGAATGTTAAACGACTTACAAAATAAGCAGCTTGACGTTATCTGGAGCATGACTTCAAGACAATTAGAGGAAGATTACCAAGCCGTTTATATTCCTTTGTTTCGTGGCTTACTTGGCATGCGAGTAGCATTAGTGAAAGCACAAAATCGCGAGCTGTTTAGCTCGGTAACTAGCTTGCAAGATTTAAAGCGCTACACCGCAGGGCAAGGTAAAACCTGGCCAGATACGAAAATATTAAAAGCGAACCAACTGCCCGTTGTTACCACATTAAAATACCCTAACTTATTCCCAATGCTTGAGGGTGAGCGCTTTGATTATTTCCCACGTGGTATAAATGAACCTTGGGATGAAATTGCCAATCATTCGGAGCTTGACCTCATTGTTGAGCCGCACTTGATCATAAAGTACACCGCACCTCTTTACTTTTTCGTCAATAAAAACAACCTTACACTACACCAACAACTAAGCGATGCCCTTAACGAGATGATCGATGATGGCACTTTTAACGCGATGTTTTTGGCAGACAGCCAAGTACAAACTGTTTTATCAAAAGCCAACTTGAGCTCGCGTCGCGTCATTGAGCTTGAAAACCCAACGTTATCGTCGAACACACCAAATAAAAATAGCCCTTTGTGGTTTAACCCATTTCAATGAGCGCATAATGAAATCACTAAAATATAAAATGACCTTGGCACTGTCTTTGTGCCTTTTCTTAAGCGTGATCTTCGTGATCAGCGCAAACTATCTGCTCGCAAAGTCGAGTCAAACACAACAATGGCAAGACGACATCACAGCCCTTAATGAGCAACTGCAGGTTATTTTAGCTGAGCCGGTATTCTCTTACGATGAGCCGTTAATCAATCAGATTATTAAAGCCTTTTCGCAAAACAAACATATACATAGCATTTCAGTGACAGACCATCGTAATAAGCTTCTTGCCTCAATCATCAAACAAAGTAACAGCGCATCGGTTAGCAAAACTATTGATTTGCACTATTTAGATAATTTAATTGGCCACATTAAAATTGGTTATTCACAACAAGCGCTGCATAGCACCACTGCTAATTCGACACGCACTATGTTTATTACCCTGCTGGTCTCATTTATCACCCTAGGTACCGTGATTATTTATATCGTGCGGCTTTTAGTGATAAAACCAATCGATAGCGTAAACAGCCTTGTTGATGAAATTGTCAAAGGTGAAGGCGACCTTACAAAACGTATTAGCTATCAATCTAATGATGAAATTGGTTACTTGGTTAATGGCTTCAACCGATTTATAGCGCAAGTACAAGAAATAATTACAGAGTTAGGCAGCACTGCCAGCGAACTTGAAATGATTGCCAGCAGAGTAAACGAAGCATCTGTTCGCTCAAAAAATGAGGCCGAACTTGGATACAACCGCACTGATTCAGCAACCAATGCGCTTAGTCAGTTAAGTGAAGCAACCAAAGAAATTGCTCAAGGAGCCAACCAAACCGCGCAGCAAACAACCGATGTACATCGCTTATGCCAACAAGGCGAACAAAACATGAATGCCAATGGCAATATTGTTGATGAGTTAACTGCACAACTAGACCACACTTCAAATGTAGTTAAACAATTAAACGCCAGCAGCAATGAAATTAGCCAAGTGCTCGATGTTATAAAAAGCATTGCCGAGCAAACCAATTTGCTGGCTCTAAATGCTGCTATTGAAGCGGCTCGTGCTGGTGAATCTGGTCGAGGCTTTACCGTGGTCGCCGATGAAGTAAGAGCGCTTGCTAGTAAAACCTATGATTCAACATCTGAGATTGAGTCGATTATTGTATCGCTACACAATAATACCTCTGATTGTGTAACCGCAACGGAGCAAAGTAAGTCACTGAGTGATAAAGTAAGCCAAGCGAATCAAAAAAGCCAAGCGGTGTTTAAAGATATTGCTAAACAAATCAATACCATTAATCAAATGAACGAAAGCGTGGCGGCAAGTTCTGAAGAGCAAACCAGTGTCACCGCTGATATCTTAAATACTATGCAGCTTATTAACCAAGGCGCTAAGAGTCTATCGCAAGAAGCTCAGCACCTTGATAACACCATAGGCCAGCTCAATGAATTGGAACGCGGCATCGTTGCTAAATTGGGTTTGTTTAAATACTAAAAGCCATAATCCCCTGCCACGCAAGTTGCAGGGAAAGCACTGTTAACACTAAACGAAAAATCTTTTTAAATTTATCTGACGAAATGCGGTGCAATAACTTAAGGCCAAGCCAAGTACCTAAAGCACCGCTCATTATCATGAGCATAATCAGCGGCAACCACTGCCAAAATGCAAACCCCACAGCCCCATATAAAATCGCTTTTAAGGTATGTTGTACTGTCATGCAGCTTGAGAAAGTGGCGGTAAATTTAAGCTTATTATAATTATTTACGTATAAGCAGCTGCCAACTAAAGGCCCACTTGCCCCTACAAACATCGAAATAAACGTAGTCCAACCCCCAGCAAGAACCCGCCATAACTTTGAGGTTTCTCTGAGTTTTGGCGTCACACCCCACAGTAAATAAAGCACAAAGGCAGCGACCACTATTTTCATTAATTCAAGGGGAATTGATGTGACAATCGTTGAGGCAACCAGCGCTCCTATGACTCCCCCTAGTGAGAAGTACACAAACATAGCACCATCAATATGTTTAAAGGTGAACAAAAAGCGGTTTGCATTAGAGCCTAACTGCACTAACCCATGGACAGGAATAACCACACTCATAGGAAGCATGGATGCCATGATCACCAGCAGCATTAATCCACCACCCGCACCAAAAGCCGCTGAAACCATTGAAGTAAAGCCCGCAACCACAATGAGCATGATTGTGCTGATCGGACTTAATAAATCTCCACCCAAAAACTGCCAACTGATCAAATCCATTGTTACGCTTTAAATAGTGTGTTTGAGCTAACGCTATCATGACTCACCACTATTAGCGATATATTGGAAAATAGTTTCGACTAAAAGACCATATCAACCAAAAGAGAAGTGCCCCTAAATTCACAACTGGTCAGACTTGTGGTTTATTTTGTTAAACCTATGGGTTATAACTATGCCCACAACACAATAAAATTAAAGGCACAGCATGACACTGATGAATGTAAGTACACAAGGATCTGTTGCTATCTTAACTATGACAACAGCTGAAAATCGCCATAACCCTGCTTTTGCAGAGGCTTTTTTAAATTGCCTTGACGAAATCGAACGTAACCCTGAACACAAAGCACTGGTGATCACTTCAAGCAGCGAAAAATCATGGAGTTTGGGCATAGATACCGATTGGCTTATGCCCGCATTAAAAGCACAAAAATTTGCAGAAGTAAGTGGCTTTATGCACTCAATGGATGCGGTATTTAAGCGCCTATTACTCTTCCCAATGCCAGTAATCGCAGCGATAAATGGCCACGCGTTTGGTAATGGTGCCATTTTATCGTGCGCTTGTGATTTTAGATTTATGCAAAGCGATCGTGGTTTCTTCTGCTTTCCAGAAGTTGACTTATCAATCCCGTTTTTACCGGGCATGCTCGCCTTCATTAAAAAAGCTATTCCAGACTATCGTTTTAACGAGATGATGCTAACAGGCCGCCGCGTTACCGCAGGCGAACTTGCCACGGATCATGTTATTGAACAAGCTTGCCCAGACAGCGAAACCTTGTTAAATACCGCCCTCGAATTTGCCAGCCAGTTCGATAAAAAACGCGCGATTTTCGCCGAGCACAAAAAGCGCCTACACAAACACATCATCGACACCATTGATATAGAAAACAAACCGATTATTGATGCTGTTCAGTTGGTTGTTTGATTCTAGACTCTGGACTTCTTTAGAGGAGCTTTAGAAAAAAGTTTTAGCAATAAAAAAGGCCGCTCTGAGAGCAGCCTTTTTCATATTTGGTGGAGCTGGGGGGATTTGAACCCCCGTCCGAAAAGCCTCGACCTTTGGTACTACATGCTTAGTATCGTCTTTTAGTTAACCTTATACAGCTCGGACGAACACGATCTGCAAAGGCGAGGCCGCTTAATTTTAGCCCTTCAACCCCGGCCAGGGTTTCCGTAGCGAGTCCGTGTAGGGTGACACTTCAGAACCGGGTCCACAGACATACACCGGAGAAGTGCTAGCGGGCTATTATGCCGCTAGAGCGTAGTTATCGTCGTTTGCGATTACTTTAAATTGCGGCTTTTTTACGAGGCCAACCGCACCTCGACATGCACCTCGGGCGTCTTGAATTCCGTCGAATCCTAATCAGCCCCTGAATTTGGTATCTCATTCAGAGTGTTCGTGCAGTATAACTGAGTAGCCTGTTCAGACTCAAGGCATTAATCGGGAAATTTTTGCTAAGTGCCTTTGACTGCTGAAATTTCAAGCAGGAAAAGTCAGTTTTATACATATTTTCACATTTTAATCATACAAATCCTTAACATAGTACAAAAGTTGTGCTGAAATAGGAAACGTTGTTACCCTTCTCCAAAAATAACCTGTAACAACACATAACTATAATAACAGGCAGTTTTTTACAGGGCTTTTCAGATGTCGATGTTTTCATTCGATGAACAAAGTGGCTATGTCTCTTTGTGTGAGCATCCTAGGGATGCGGGTTTTCCTACTACGAGTTCTCAATTAATTGAATTACTTGAGCAGTCGCCTTATGCCAACTACGAATATATTGATGCCAATATAGGTAAGCTGTTCATCCCTAGCAGCCAATATCAAAGCCAATCGTTAGTGGTTGCTAAAGCCGTTGATGCTCAGCTTGAAGTAAAAGTCGATGCTAAAAACATGGTGGTTGAAGCAAGCCTAACAACAGCCCGTGGCGGTAAAATTGTTAGCATGGATATGGCGCAAGAGGTGCTTGCAGAGGCGGGAGTGATTAAAGGCATTAGTTTACGTGCCCTTGATACTTTTTTAGGCCAACAATTTAAGCAACCACCCGGCGCCCATTACAGCGCAATTGTTGCCCATGGCAGAATGCCTAAAGAAGGCACTGATGCTAAATTCGTGCGCTTATGCTCAACAGCACAAGACCGCGTTCTTAGCCCGCAAGCGACCTCAGGCGGTAAAGTCGACATGCGTAATTTAGGTGCCATTATTACCGTTAAACCCGGCACGCCATTAATGCAACGAGTGCCTGCAACACCTGGTGAAGATGGCTTTACGGTGTTTGGTGATGTGATGCCAGCTAAGTCCGGTAAAGACTTACCTCTTGAGCCATTTGAGGGAACGCGTATCGATCCAAACAATAGCAATATGTTAATTGCCGATGCTAAAGGCGTGCCTGTTGCCCTACCCCGCGGTATGCGCGTGGACGATGTATTGTGCTTTCATCATGTTGATGTAAGTACGGGCCATGTCGAATTTGATGGCAGTGTTATTATCAGTGGTGATGTAAAAGATGGAATGCGCGTCAAAGCAACGGGTGATATCACTGTATTAGGCTTTGTTGAATCAGCCACAATTGAAAGTAAAAGTGAAGTCACCGTGATGCTTGGGGCTGTTGGCAGAAAGCGTGAAAACGTTGAAAACTTTACCTGTAACATCACGGCATCGCGCACTATCTCTGTTGGTTATGCTCAGTACTGCCATATAAAAACAGAGCAAGATTTATTCATTGAACGTCAGGCTTTGCATTGTGATTTAAGCGCTCGTCGCCTTATTCGCGTTGGCAAAGCCAATAATCCGCGAGGCAAAATTATTGGTGGCAATATTTTAGATGCGATGCGAATTGAAACCGGCGAGCTTGGTGCGCCGTCAGGCACTAAAACACGGGTTTTCATTGCTCAGTACTGGCATGATTTACGCCAAAAGCAGCAGCAAATTAATGACTTTGAAAAGTTATTAGCGACCAAAGCAGCTGCCTTACAACAGGCTCGCAAAAAGGCCAATAAAATACCCGACCCAGCTCAACGTGCGCATTATATTAAAAAGATCACTGCTAGTGAGCAGCAGATTAAAATTAAAACAGCCAGCACGAAGAAAAAGAAACACTTAGTGAAAATTAAGATTGCGCGCTTATTAGCAACAAGCCGCTTAAAAGTGAATGAATTAATGCATCCTGGGGTGGAGCTTAAGATAGCGCAAGAGAGTAAACAGTTTTCACGTATTTACCCTCCTAACATGGTACGATTTTTTGAAGGCAAAATTACTCAGTCGTTTTAACGGCTGAGTCTTGCTCCTCTTCTGTCGCTTCAGTTTCAGGCAATGGCCAACCGCCGAGTTGTTGCCAGCGATTAACGATTAAACAAAACAGTTCTGCTGTGCGCTCAGTATCATATAATGCTGAGTGAGCTTGTTTATTATCAAACTCAATCCCTGCCGCCCTACACGCTTTAGCTAATACTGTTTGCCCTAGTGCAAGGCCTGCCAATGATGTGGTATCAAAGCTAACAAATGGATGAAATGGCGTGCGCTTAATTTTACAACGCTCAATGGCGGCATTTAAAAAGCCGTGATCAAACGCTGCATTGTGTGCTACTACCACTGAACGCTGACAACCCGCTGCTTTTTGTGCCTTGCGCACGACTTTACAAATTTCTTTAATCGCTTCTTCTTCAGGCACCGCACCACGCAGCGCAGAAAAAGGATCAATACCATTAAACTCAATGGCCGCTTGTTCAATATTCGCGCCTTCAAATGGCTCAACATGAAAATGCACAGTATGATCAATACTTAACACGCCGTCGTCATCCATTTTCAGTACAGATGCAGCAATTTCTAATAACGCATCGGTCTCTTTATTAAAACCTGCGGTTTCAACATCAATCACAACAGGAAAAAAGCCACGAAAGCGTTTTGCGAAAAGAGTTTGTTCAGTATTTTCCATAGTCTTCTTGGTTTGCCAGTGTAAGCTGGCTATTATGTCAAAAACCACGGCTACTCTGCTAGAGTAAATAGTGTTAAATCGCAGATTCTTACTGAGTTTTTAGGCACATTACTTGCTTTATACTAATCAGCTAGCCCTGTGTTTAGTGTGCTGAAGCAATTAAACACAAAAATTGCCAATTATTTGGCATTGATGATTTGTTGGAGAATTACCGTGATGAAGCTTTCATTACTTCCTTTAAGCCTAGGCCTATTAACCTCAGTTGCAAGTATAAATGCGCATGCAGCCATGCGTGAGTATACCGCTAATGCTGATATGTCGAACTGGCAAATGGTTAAAACATCTCGTTTAGAATGCCAATTAAATCATGAAGTTCCTTACTATGGTGAAGCAATTTTCAGCACCACTGCCAGTAAAAATAAAGACGTAAACTTTAACCTTGATATGGTCGTACGCCCAGACAACTACAGTATTGCTGGTCTAAAAGCCGTACCACCTAGTTGGCGTGCAGGTATGCCTGCTCGCGACTTAGCAAACATGAAGCTATTACGTAAGTTTGACGGCGAGCTTGGTAACAAAACTGCTTGGGAAATGCTCACCGAACTTGAAAAAGGTTACCAACCGACATTTTATTACCAAGACTGGCAAAACAGTGCCGATAAAATTGCCGTTGGTTTATCGAGTGTCAACTTTAAGCAAGCCTATTGGGCGTTTTTACAGTGCCGAGATGCAATGCTGCCATACAGCTTTGAAGATATTTCATTCACAGTGATGAACTATGAGCCTAATACCAGCAAACTGACTAAATCATCACAAAAACGCTTAGATAAAATTGGCGAATACTTAAAGTACGACACCAACATCGAATCTATTTCAATATCTTCTTACACCGATAGCTACGGTGGTCGCTGGAATAACCTCGAATTATCAAAAAAGCGTGCTAAAGCGATTAAAGATTACATTGTTAGCTTAGGGGTTGATGAAAGCAAAGTAGATACCGATGGTTACGGTGAAAAGCGCCATGTTGCCAGTAATGACAACATTTTGGACAGAAACAAAAACCGTCGTTTAGTCATTCAAATTGCAAAAATGTAGCCGCCGAAGCGGCTACTAGCTTTAACTCATTTCTATTGACTTCACACGCTTAAAGCGCTTAAGCCACTTATCGCCAAACTGAAAAAATGCGAGGCTAATCATAATGATGGTCGCGCCAACAATCAGAGCTTGGTCAATGGGCTCATCATTAAGCAAACCACCTAAAGCAATTGCAAAACTTGGTGTGATCAAGGTTGTTAATGCGACCGTGCTCGCGTTCAACTTCTGCAATACATGAAAATACGCCAGCGCACCAATTAATGAACCAAACACGCCTAAGTAAACAATTGAGTACAGTGATTTTGCACTCCATATCTGGCTATTAAGTTGGCCATCTACCAGCAACCAAGTAATAAAAAACAGCGGGGTTACAAAAACCAACGCGCCAAATGTGGTGGCCATTGGATGAATAGCAATTCTTACCCGTTTGATCATCACACCGCTCAAACTGAAAAAGCACACTGCCATAAATACATATAACAGGCCACTAAGCTGCTCTACTCCCCCTTGAATATGGCGCTGGCTTACTAAAAATAAACCAATTAAGGCACAGCCAAGTGCGCCAAGCTTAATGGCGCTGAACTTAGGTTCGTTCAAGATCTTTTGCGCAAGTAAGCCCGATAAAATTGGCGCAAGGCCAAACATCAATGATATTAACCCTGAAGGCACTGTTTTAGCGGCCATGTAGCTTAATAACATACCGCCAAAAATACCTATGCTTGAATAGCCATAAAGGAATAAAGCACGGCGATGCCAGGGCACTCGGATATTGGCAACAGCAACGACAAACGAAGCCAACACCAGCCCCACCAGCATGCGTAAAAACACAGCCAGGGTTGGTGCTACCGTTTCACTACTCCAAACAATACCCAGTGGTGTTGTTGACCAAATCACCACCATTAAAAAATATGAGGCTTTAACAGGCACTAGCTTATTCCTTTAAAAAGGCGAAAAAAGCGGAAGAAAATTTAAAAGGGAAATAACCAACCGCTTAGAACGCGGTTAGTAAAACTTACTTAATTAACCGCAGCAAATAACAGACCATACGACTGATGAGGTCAGGCGCATACAATTGTTTGTTGGTCGTTGGTTTAGCTGCATCATGGTATTTAAAAAGTAAGTTGAAGAAGCTTAAGAATCCGCCTAAATGGTGATTTTGTCAACACGAATACTCATGCTATTTGGCAAAAAGTTTTTTGCTGATTTCAACAGCCTGTTTGCACATGTAAATCATAGGTTACATTTAATTTCTTTGATTTATAACAAAACTATTTAAGTTTTGTTAAACAAGTTATATCTTGCTTGCCTCTCACGAAGTTTAAGGGGCAAAAAGTGCTTAAAAATAAAACAATAGGTAGCATGTTAATTGTTGCTGGCACCACCATAGGTGCAGGGATGCTGGCATTGCCTATCGCCTCCGCAGGGCTTGGTTTCACAACAGCGTTATCACTTATCTTACTTACATGGGTTTTAATGACCTACACAGCATTACTGATGCTAGAGCTACATCAATATGCCGACAGAGATGCAACCCTCAATACGTTAGCTAAGTCATGGTTAGGTAAACGTGGGCAATGGGTCGCTAACTTTTCAGTGATGTTTTTGTTTTACGCATTATGCGCTGCCTATATCGCAGGTGGTGGTGCGCAATTACAAGAAAAGCTCAACAATGGTTTATCGCTTTCTTTAGCGCCGCAAGTTGGCTCAGTTATTCTGGCTGTTGTGATTGGTACTGTGGTGACACTCGGTACCAGCAAAGTCGATAAGCTTAACCGCGTACTGTTCACTATTAAAGTATGCGTACTAGCCAGCTTATTTTATATGCTTACACCTTATGTTCACGGTCAACACTTACTTGAAATGCCGATTGAACAAGGTCTGATTTTATCTGCAATCCCAGTGGTGTTTACCTCGTTTGGTTTTCATGGCTCTATTCCATCGATTGTGAAATACGTGGGTTTAGATATCAAAACACTTCGTAAAGTAATGGTGGCAGGTGCAGCATTGCCTTTAGTGATTTACATTTTTTGGCAATTACTTAGCCAAGGTATGATGAGTCAAAGTGACTTACTACAAAGCCAAGGGTTACCCGGTTTTGTAAGCAGTGTTGCTAGCATTGCTCACAGCCCACACGTTGCCACTGCTGTGAACATTTTTGCTGATTTAGCATTAGCCACGTCTTTCTTAGGGGTGAGTTTAGGTTTATTCGACTTTTTTGCTGATGCATTTAAAAAAGGTGATGGCAGTAAAGATCGTATCAAAACAGCCTTGATCACCTTTATTCCACCGCTAGGCTTTGCGCTATTCTATCCACAAGGGTTTATTATGGCACTTGGCTACGCCGCCATTGCGCTGGTTATTTTAGCGGTATTTTTACCGGTTGCTATGGTCTATAAGCAACGAAGCAGCAAACCTGATGCGGGTTACCAAGTTAAAGGCGGTAATATTGGCTTAGCACTGGCCGCCCTGTTTGGTGTGCTTATTATTAGTGCTCAAGGTTTACAAATGGCGGGGCTTATTCCAGCGATTGGTTAAACAACCCACCAAATCAAAAAAAGCACCCGAGGGTGCTTTTTTGTACCTGTGTTTAAGGTGTAATGCCAATTCGCTTAATTAAGTAGTCAATTTTTAGGCAAGAAAACCTTGTTGATAACAAGGCAAAAATTTCGTTATTTAGTTGTTCTAAATGAGAAATTTTTAACGCAGGTAGCGACAGGTTTAATCCCTCAAAATGATTAAGTATTATTGCGGATTGGTATAATTAAAACACCATCGCCTTACCACGGCCAGATGCTTCAGAGGCTGCATCTAATTTACCGTCTTTATTGATGATCACATGCATATCACCAAAATGGCGTTCATCAAGTGTATAACCCATCTTCTCAAGCGCTTTAACAACCTTTGGTTCAAGACCTGTGTGGTATCTAATCACATTTTTAGGCCATAACTGGTGATGGAAGCGTGGGCTGTCTACCACTTGCTCTGCAGTCATATCAAATTCAACCGCATTTAAAATTGACTCATACACAGAGCTAATAATCGTGGTACCACCCGGAGAGCCAGTTACCATTTTAACTTTGTTATCCTGAAGTAGAATGGTCGGTGTCATTGAGCTCAACATGCGTTTATGAGGTTGGATTTCGTTAGCTTTGCCACCAATTGCCCCAAATACATTCATCACACCTGGCTTGGCACTAAAGTCATCCATTTCATCATTCAAAATGAACCCTGCGCCTGATACAACCACACCGCTACCAAAGCTTAAGTTGATGGTCGTGGTATTCGCAACGGCATTGCCCCACTTATCTAGAATAGAAAAATGCGTTGTTTGCTCACTTTCGTGTAAACCTGGTTTGATGTTCTCAGTTGTTGAAATGGCATCTGGGCGAATTGTACTTGCACGATTACTAAGATAATCATCTGCAAGTAGAGCTGTTTTTGGCACCTCATAAAAATCTGGGTCACCTAAATATTCAGCTCTGTCGGCAAATACGCGTTTACCTACTTCAGCCAAAATATGAACATAGGTGGTCGAGTTGTGCTCAAGCGTTCCTTTTGGCTTTGCCAAGTCGTACATTTTTAGCCACTGTAAAATAGCAATACCGCCTGAACTTGGCGGTGGCGATGTGAGCACTTCGTAACCGCGCCAATTACCTTTAATCGGTGTACGCGATTTAGCTTGATAAGCTTTTAAGTCTTGCTCAGTAATAATGCCGCCGTGCTGCTTCATAAATGACGCTATGATCTTTGCTGTCTCACCTTCGTAGAAACCTGCTTTACCTTGATCACGAATACGTTTTAGTGTGGCGGCAAGTTCCGGCTGCTTAAATACCTTATTTGCTTTGGCATCGGCAAAGTAATCAGCAAAGTTAATGTTCACCGACTTTTTGGCCATTCGCGCAATGTAACGCTCGATACTCGCAGCTAACTTAGGGTGCACAATAAAGCCCTGTTCAGCTAATTTAACTGCAGGTTCTAGCAGAGTCTTCCACTCTAAGCTGCCGTGCTTTTGATGGGCAAGCCACATTCCAGCAACACTGCCCGGTACACCACTTGCGTGAATACCATACACAGACATGTTATCAATAACATCGCCTTTATCATCAAGATACATATCTCTGTGTGCAGCAGCAGGGGCTGTTTCGCGGTAATCAATAAAATCACCTTTGCCATCTTTTTGGATCAGCATAAAGCCACCACCACCGATATTTCCAGCTTCTGGTAAAGTCACTGCTAATACAAACTGTGCCGCAATTGCCGCATCAACGGCGTTACCGCCTTGCTCTAAAATAGCGCGCGCCGTATCACTGCTGTAGCTATCTGGCATAGCGACGGCCGCTTGCTTTGCAAAGCTTGATGGATGAAAGAATATAGCGGTAACGATAAATAGATGCGCCGCGTATTTGACTAAACTTGCCATGGTACTTCCTTTTTCTTGATGTTATTTTAACCATTTAGACATGTGAAACCCTTAAGGTCAATTAGTTACGATTAACTTAGCTAAGCTGCTCTTTAGGACATGAATAAAGTACTGCAGGTAATTCGCCTTGCTCATCTTGATGGGTATAGTTTTTTACAAACTTAAGGCCTAGTTTTTCCATCACCTTTATTGAGCCTAGGTTAGCTTTAAGTGCTGTGGCACTGAGCGACTTTATTTCTTCTGGCTCGCTTACGGCTTTAGCAATGGCAAGTGCCGCCTCAGACGCATAGCCTTTGCCCCAGCTCATTCTTTTAAAGCGCCAGCCAATTTCTAAATCACTAAAATCAGGCTGTTCAAAAAAGCCCATAGGCCTGACTAATACCCAACCGATAAAGGTATTGCTCTCTATGATGTTTACTTGCCAAAGCCCCCAGCCTTTTTGCTCATTTCGATACGCATTCAAGCGTGGAATAAACACCTCTTTAATGGTCTGCATAGTGGATACTTTGCCGCGAGTGAGATGTTTCATTACTTCTGGGTCGTTATCGAGCTCATAAAGTAGCTCGGCATCATTTTCATCCATTAACCGAAAACTTAATCGTGCTGTTCTAGCTATATTCATTTTTTATTGCTTATACTGCTTAATAGTTAATTAACCATTAGAGAAAAATATGAACAAATTAGCAAGCTTAGTTTTATTAGGCTGTATTGCCTTAACAGGTTGTGATGACGCAGAGCAAGCCAAGAAAGATGCCAGCGAAGCAAAAGAGGAAGTAAAGCAAGCGCTAAATGATGCTTGGAGCGATGTAAAAGACGCCACCAATGAGTTTAACGACGACTCACTGCAAGAGTTACTCGAAGAAAGTAAAAAGATGGGCTTAAGCATGTATGATGACGGTAAAGAAATTGCCTTAGATGCATGGATTGAGAGTAAAGAAGCGGCTGGTGAGCTTTCTGAAAAAACCAAACAAAAAGCAAAAGAACTGGCTGAAGAATTAAGAGAAGCGCGCGAAAAACGCGAGCAAGAGAAAAATAATTAAAAAGAAAGGGCAAGTATTTACTTGCCCTTTTTTGTTAGTAATTAAAGCTCAAATTCTTTTTTGAATTTTAAGCCAAATTCACTGCGGTCATTGCTGCGCATTACGCCAACAAAACCAGATTGTTGTAATCGACCTACATCGTATACTTCGTTTAACACGTTCTCACCGTAAAGAGTCACTTCAAAGTCACCGTTCGGGTTTAAGTAAGAAATGTTGAAACCCACTAATTCACGAGAATCAATGTGTTCACTTTGGTTGTAAACTGATTGACCTTGCATATCGCTACGGTATGAATAGTTAGCGTTTACTGCCACTGTGCCACCGTTACTTAAATCAATGAAATAAGAAGGAGCGACCATCACAGTCCAACGTGGTGTTAGTGCTGGTGAGTCGCCTTTACCAATACCTAATACACCGTCATCTACTTCTGTGATTTCTGAATCTAGGTAACCAATCGCGCTACGTAGCGTAAAGTCATCTGTAAATGCAATTGTTGTTTCAAGCTCGATACCTTGTGCTTTAGACTCACCCGCATTTTCTACGATAGTAACGAAACCGCCACCTGCAGTTGGATCTGAGAATGGTAATGCTAGGTCTGTGTAATCAGTAACAAACACTGCAAGCATCATAGATACGTCTTCGTGTACTTGACCTTTAAGGCCTAGCTCGTAGTTAATTGCTTTTGTTTCATCGAAAGAAACAAATTGATCAGGACCACCAAATGGACGCGGTGGGAAACCACCTGTTTGATAACCTTTTTGGATTTGGCCATACACGTTCATGTTATTGCTAAGCTGGTAAGACGCATTTAAATCCCATGTTACTGCATCAAAATCAGCACTTACGTATTTGCGTGTTGCAAACGTTGGGAATAAGGCATCGGCTTCTTTTTTATCTTTCGAATAACGAAGACCACCGCCCACTGTTAAATCGTCGCTTAGGTCATAGCTTGCATTGATATAAGCTGCGTATGAGTTAGTCTCTTGGTTGATATCAAAGTAACCGTAATCACCAAAAGACGCAGTAGTACCGTCGTTCAAAAGGCCATCTGGTGTGTTGAATGGGCTAAATACAAACGGACCAGAACTTGTGAAGCCATCTTCATTAAAGAAGTATAAGCCAGACACAAAGTCCATATTATCGAAGCTACCATTTAACTGGATTTCGAATGAATATTGATCTGCACCGCCTTCTTCAGGGAACTCTGATAAGTTAAGGGCAACAGCGTCATCATCAAGACCCCCTTCGTATTCTGAGCTACGGTAGCTTGTGATAAACTTAGCTGTATAGGTGTTATTGATATCCCAATCAGCTGTTAATGAAGTACCCCAGCCTGAGTAAGCCGTCGACTCAATACCCGCTACCGTCGTTGCTAAATCATCAGGATCGCTCGGTAACATGTCTTCTGTAAGTAATGGGAAATCACCATTGAATGGGTCATTCGGGTCAAGTGGCGCCGTTAGCTCAATTGTGTATGGTGATTGGCCTGATTCGTTATCAACACCATCAATTGAGAACACAAAAGATAAGTCGCTGTTTGCTTGCCATTTAAGCGCCATACGACCACTTAACTCTTGCTCTTCACCAATTTCTTTCTCTGGGTTAGCAAGGTTAATCGCTTCACCTACACCATCGCGTTGTTTATAAGACACGCTTGCCGACATGCTTACAGTGTCTGTAAGGCTGTTATTAAAGTAAACGTCACCGGCTAAACGACCACGGCTACCTACTTTTGCATTTGTAGTCACAATGCCTTCATCACCCGGTTGCTTAGTAATAATATTTACTGCACCACCTAATGTGTTGCGACCGTACAAAGTACCTTGTGGACCACGTAATACCTCTACACGCTCAACATTTGGTAATGATAAGTTAGAGCCCATTTGGCGACCAAGGTAAACGCCATCTAAGTAAACACCTACACCCGGATCAGTTGTGATCACATGGTCTTGTAAACCAATACCACGAATGAATACAGATGCATGTGCCGCATTACCTACACCGTAACGAGTGATGTTTAGGTTAGGTACGTATTTGCCAATGTCTTCTAGGTTACTCATGTTCGCTTTATCAATCAGGTTTTCACCGATTGATGTCACTGCTGTTGGCGACTCAAAAATGCTTTCTGTACGCTTACGCGCTGTTACTTCGATTTTTTCGAAAGCATCTTGTTTAGCAGTGGTTTTTTCTTGCTCAGCAAAGGCTGAAGTAGATAATGCAGCAACAATAGCTACAGTTAACTGTGAGAGGTGACGTAATTTCAATTAAAACTCCAAAGGATACCGTGTGTGTGTATTTTTACCCGTAAATTTCAGGCATAAAAAAAGACGCTTAGGTGTAAGCATCTTTCCTCTGGAGGGGCATTATATGTCAGTTTTGTGAAAATATGTATAATTTTTTTATCTAAATACTCAAATAAGCCATGTCAAATCGCAATAAAGTGGCATAAACACAGAAAAATAAACAAAAACAAACATGATAATATTTTATGACACCCAAAAAATTCATTAAAAAAACAAAAGTAAAATAAAATTCTCAAAGTTAAACAATATCAATAACATGAGATAAACAAAGGCAAAATTTCAACATCTCTCCGATGTTATAAAATGTTTAGCCAAAATAAAAATGTAGTATTTTTCCCTAAAGGATGCAGTACTTTCCACCCATCTAAAACAAGGCAGTTAAGTTGGAAAAGTAACAATTAGCGCTTATATTTCATGTTAATTATTCAGTAAAATGACGTGCTTAAATATGAATATGGAAATTCGCCTTGATAAAAAGGTAATTATAAATGATTCAGCAACAACACTACTATCATGTACTTTGAATCAAAAAAATACTTTACTACTTAACTACAGCTTACTTGATAGTTTTACGAACCGCCAGATGACTTCTGACTTTTTAGAAACGAATGGCTATCAAAACCTGGTAATATTTAATATTCCTCAAGACGTAGACGTTTTAACTTTAAAAGATTGGCCTAAATTAAAAGGTTTATTTTATGTTAATACCCAAGCTCATATCATTGAGCAAGGACTAGAAGCAATTCAAGATGGGGCTCTTTGGTTTCCTCGCAACGTTACAGATATTTGGATGAGAGAGATGTTAGAGTCTGAAGAAAAAGCTGCAATCTTAACCCATAACTTAACTTTAAAAGAAGTGAAAGTGTTGAGCCTATTATCTAAAGGTGTGAACAATACTAAAATTGCGGACACTTTGTTTATTAGCGAAGCCACTGTTCGGGTCCATTTACACAAAATTTACCAAAAAATAAACGTAAAAAACAAACAAAGAGCGTTGCAATGGTGCGAAAAAAACATACATAAATTTAGTAACTTACCGGATTAACTTGAAATCTGATAATGTCTGAGTAACGACCAGCAGCTAAATTTGAAAAATCTGCTAACTTAATCTTTAAAGGCAGCAAAACTTCGTCTCCTTCAGCAATCGATATTTGCTTAGTGATTGGACTTTTGAGTTCAAAATACTCATTCGAGATTGCAAGCTTATAATCGATTGCAAATTTATCATCATGAGTCTCATGTTTTAATTTACCTAGATGTTGAGAGTCAACCCTAATGATCACGTCTATATTCGCCACAATATGTAAGCTTGGTAACAACGAATACTCTTCTGTCGCCTTTAACTCACCAAGGTTTACTGTTGCATTCGTACCACTGTAACCTAAAAATGAGAGGGAAATGTTGGATGGGATTTTTAAATCAATATCAAAATCATATTCATCCACTATTTCGTTATGTTGATTCTTCATGACTATCTTAAGTCTATCAGTATAATTCCCTGCCTTAACTACTGTTCCAGATATAATAACGAACCCTAAACTAGCTTTATCATCTGTAATGCTGAACTTTTTAAATGGTGAGTTACTAAGGCCCGATTGCTCATCCTTTATATAATAAGGGATCTCCCTAAATTGACCTGTTAACTGAAAGTTAGTCTGACTTTCTAATACTAAGTAGTACTGGCAATCATTGTTGGCCGACACTTTCACTGTTACAAACTTTTCTGCATCTTGATTAGGTTTATAATTATGAAGATTGTCAAAACCATGTTCTACTTGTTTTATCTCTCCATCACATTCAGCATAACAACTTAATGTCATACCTAAAGATATCAAAATAATAAGTTGTGCTAGTTTTATACTATTGAACATAAATCACTCCTTTTCGTTGTAATTGTTCATTCTGCGTCACATCCACAATAATTGACTCATGAGCTATTCCCTTTAGAACAATCTGATACTTACATGGTTTCAGGCCTGTTAATGCGAAACGACCAGATTTATTAGTAAAGAAAGTATAGCTTTTTTGATCACCGGAACTCATACAGCGAGCAGTACCAACCTGTAATGAAAGAGGATTATTATTAGAATATTTAAGCGATGCTATGACCGAAATATTAGCGTCAGTGCCAACCGTTACAAAATGCCCACTTTTGTATGATGGATAAAAAGCAATTAAACCTGCCCCAATATCATATCCAGGGCTTAAGTCTGCTACATCTAGGTTAACTGTTGCGTTATCATAAGAGTTTATATCGCTTAATAGAATGGTACCGAAATCAGAATTATTTGCCCGATATTGCTCCCCATCCAGTCCTAGACTGATGACTTTACCTGCAAGGCTTTCATGACCACGGACCAACGCAAAGCTATCTTGTACTGGCTTACCAACCCCCCATTGAGAGTCGGCAAATGCAACGCTTGTAGCCCAGTTTAATCGACTCTGGTGAACCGCATTTTTTGCATTTAATTGCTCATAATAGGTGGCATGATCAAAACTTAATAAATACCTGTTTGCACTATATTGGGTATTTAAGTCGAATACGGCTTCATTCCGCTCATTTTTCTCAATACCTGTTCTAATATTAAGAGCGCCAACATAACGCTGGCTTTCATCTTGCGTATATTCTAGACGTGTTTTATTCCTGTTTGATAAGTGTGAAGCTTTCACTCTTCGCGAACTTGAAAATTCATAACTTAAATTTGCTCTCCATCCCCACTGTTTCTCATTATTTAGGTCTTCCCATTGCCCGCTCAAAGAGTAGCGCCATGCATTACTGAAAATATAACCTGAAATCCCTAAGCCGACAGACTTATCAAAGCTCTCCTGATCATGCTTTCTTGATAGTGTTCCATAGAGTGAAGTTTGAGTATAACTACTATTTACAAAGTTAACTTTTCCTTGGATAAAGTGCTCTCTTTGCGGGAAGGTTGTTTTTTGGAAATCATTAAAGTTTAATTTATAAAAGTCTTGGTTGCTGTATTCATACCCTATACTAAAGTCTGAACTTGATGTCAGCGGGTCATTATACGAACTATAAACAAAACGGTAGGCATAGCCATTACTTCTTTGTAGATTGATCGCATTTTCAAATGCTATTTGACCTATAGGTGTCGCAACTACCTGTTTTAATCCAACTTGTTGTCGGTATTCGTTGCCTTGTAAAGAGAAGCCAACTGTCCAACTTGGAGTTATCCCATAATCAAAATAACTGGATATTAGTGGTACATCGTTGTTGTAATCAAGTTTGCTTTTCAATTCTGCTGGGTACCCTATATGAATTTCATACTCTAGCTGGCCTTGTGCAAAAAGATCTAATCCTGTTGTCACGCTAAAGTCGACGATTTTAGTAATGCCAGCATTATCTGTAATGCGCAAAACAATGTTGTTATTTCCTTCTCGTAAAGGAATATCATTAAGGGAATAAACTCCTGCAGCTAAGTTTAAACGCTGGACTAAACGCTCTTCAACAAACACTTCTACAGATGAGGGGCTTTCAAGGGTAAAGCTTTGTGAAGCACTCGGCCTAATAAGCCTATCAGAGACTAAGGTAAAATCATGCGCGATTGACACCCCAATCATTCGAGTAGTCGATTGAAAATAACTGCCAGAACTATAGTTATCGCCAACAGAAAAACGCATGCCATCTAATGGTAAATCATGAATGATTCTTGTGCCTAAACGCTTAAATTCATTTTTATTATTACTTCTTATGTATTCAGCTTCATTCTCTAGAACCCATCCACTAAAATTTAGTACAAATTCGGGGCGTAATGTTAATTGATATTGAGAAGATTCTTGAGCTTTATTAATTTGATATAAATAACTTGAATATAAATTTGTGAAGCCACTTATATCGGCAGTTTGTACAGTTTTTTGTTTGGTACGATCGGAAGTAGCACTTAGTTTTTTTTCTTTTGTGAGCTCTAGGGGTATCGTTATTGTCAAGCTAAAATCCATTAAAGAAAATCGTGCAGCAATTCTTTTTTGCTTTAAGGTAGATACTTTAATTACTCCATTTGAATCTACATGAGTAGCTATTGCATCATAAACATCTTTAATCAACAGTTCATTAAGTGACTCTGCTATCTCTTCCCATTTCAATGATAAGGAATCCTCTGGAGAGACAATTAACGTTAAATTACCGACCACCTCCTTATTAACATTAGTCACTACAGAAAGTTCGATATCTTGTTTTGATGGGTTTATTTGTGCATGAAGGTTCGAGACCAAACCGATGTAGACTGATAAAGAAAACCAATACTTAAATTTACCGAGACATAGTGACTTTCGGAGAATGTATAAGAACATCGTTAACTTCCCTTAACGGTAAAATTACTTTACTCTCGGAGAGAGGAGCAAAAAACACATCATAACCTTCTGATTTTAATTCTTGCTTCTCATAGGTTATGGTGCGTTTATTTTCGAGCTCAAGTATTACTTTATATTCACTTAATCTTGCAGCTCCCTTCCCATTATTTCCAACCCATAATTCGCAAATCGATTGAAAGCAACTACTGTCATTGACGACTAAATACGGCTCTAGCGAATCTTGTTTAATATGAACAATTAGATTTAAGGTCAGTAACATTATTAAACGAGATCTTTCCGAAGGCTCATCTAAGTTTAAAGGTTGCTCTATAAAACTAATTTGATAGGTTTTGTCTGTATCAGGTAAATTGCCTAACCACCTAAGTTGTACCCGCTGACTCTGGTTCTTTTGTAACAACAAAGTAGGAGGAAAAACCCAAACAGGCGGCTCCTCTACAAGTCTAAAACGCGGCTCAGGAGCTGAAAAATCGACTTCAAATACTTCAATTTCAAAAGCCGCATTCCTATTAAATAAATTTTGCACGGTTGTATAAGCCGGTCTACTAGAGTCAAGAGGATCAATCGTCACTACCATTGGCGTTATTTCAACAGCACTACAGATAAATGAGTTAAATAGGCAAATAGCCATAAAAAATCGCATCAGAAAAGTACCTGAAGGTTGCTAGAATCTGCATTAAATTCAGCAGGCACATTTATTAGCACCTCTCGAGATGAGTGTGGCAATACTAATTTACCAGTCAGAGCCTTGCTTAATTCAGGTCCTTCAAGTAAAAAGCGATTGTTAGCATTTTTAAATACCCATTTACCCTGAGACAACCGGATAAATTTATTCCCATCATTTTCCAATAATACCTTCCATTTACCTTTTTCTACTTGCTCAAAATTCTTTACTTTTAAACTGGCTTTCGCTCCTTTTGGTACAACATTAAACAAAGTACGGAAACTAACTGACATACCAACACCTGATTGCTTTGCCAAGTTTAGATCTACGGTAACTTGATTTACTGCAATACGATAAGCCTTAGATGACTCAATTAAAGGGTCCCCTATATACCTAACTAAGACCGATTGTGTTTTACCTGGGGGTATAATCGTCGTCATTGGAATAATAAGAAAATCTTCCTCATTAATCTTGAGCTTTTCTTCGCCTTTACTGTTAATTAAAAGTTCATAGGCAGCAAGTTCTATCGTTAATGGTTCCGTTGTATTATTCATTACTCTAAGTGTTTGCTGTGATCCTGTTCCATTGGTAGCAAGCTCAGCAACCATAGGTTGTACTTGAAATGTAAAACCATGAAATGAAAGTAGTGTTAAGACGAGAAATATTATGATACGCATGTCGATTCCTTCGAAAAAGGGCAGCGAGAGCTGCCCTAATCAATCATATTAGTTAGCGGTAATTGCTAACATTAAAGTATCTGCATAAGTGCCTGCAAATACCGGGTCCTCTGTAACCGTTAATTCAATAGTGCCTGCAATACCACCGGTTGCTAATGCCACTGAACCAGGTTGACTTTGCTCAACACTTTGGTCGTTAATCCCGTTATCAGCGGTTAGTGTGAAAGAGAAAGGATTTGCATTTAACTCTGCTGTGTAACCAACGCCTTGGTCCTCTTGGTCTGCATTTTGAAGATGTCCTTCAGCTGTGGTGAGCGACATTGTCGCACCATCAGCATCGTTACACTGCAAATCAAAGTTGATCATTTTAGTTTGGTCTTTGGCAAGAGCCGGAAAATAAGCGGTTGTGTTGATATTGCTTACTTCACAAATAGATGCGACCGAACCGCCCACATTTAAGTTTTCAGCGAATGCTGCACCTGAAGTTAAAACTGCAATAGCTGTTAGTGTCATTAACTTTTTCATTACTTTATTCCTTATCCGTGTTTTAAAAGTTTTCACTACTTACCTAATCCCGCCAGATACGGAAGAAGGTGTCATATTGATACGCAAGATGTCCCTATACTCTCCTGCATACACTAAAGGTTCTATAAGCTCTAACTGTAATTTTATCTCCTGCTGAAATACAATTTCGTCAACGAAGAACTGATGTGTATCTATTAGTTTGTTTGCTCTGAAAGAGTTATCTAGCTGGGCACCTTCAATAGATATATCCACTTTATAATCTTTGACTAATGTACTTTGCTGATGAAGTAAACCACCATATTCAGAGTGCAAAGACACTTGTATTGGTGTATTACAGTTAACAACCAGCTCTGTATTAGCAAATCCGCTATCTGAAAACCAAAGCTCTGTTGAGTTAGCACTAAAGCCACATTTAGCTTTAATTTCTCCTACAAGTGATAAATGAGCTTCATCAGAGGCAAAACATCTTATACACATTAGTAAAATCAACAAAATCGCAGTAATTTTCATAACTAGTCATATTCCTTATGAACTAACTTGTTAATACATCTAAAGCATATAAGAGAATTTTATTTTACTAGGTTGCTTTTTGTTTAACCCTACACAAAAATATTTTTTAGAGTTTACTCGCAGCATTTAGAATCTAAACATTATTATTTTCAAAAATAAAAAAATTCTATTTGAAATAAATATTTAAAATATCCATCATTTTAAGAACGCTAAACATTTCACGTAAAAAGTTTCAAAGAGAAAAGAAACTTAAAATAAACGAAAAACTCAAATCTAACTGGTTTTAGTACTCTGCTTAGAAAATTTAAAATTAAAAACTTTTAATAGTCTATGCTTATATTTGACCCCATTTTGCAAGGAGCAAATTTTGAAATTACTCACCCCCTTACGTGCTGCAATTTTAATGGCAGTCGCTGCGGCCTCATTGACCGGATGCCAGCTTACTTCAAGCGAACTACCCGCAATCAGTGATTCAGGAACAAAGAACTCAGGACACGTAGTGTGGCATGATTTGATCACACCTAATTTGGCACAATCTCAAGCATTTTATGCCAGCGTGTTTGGATGGCAATTTCAAGCCGTTAACGACAGCTACACGCTGGCATCATTAGATGGAAAATTAATTGCCGGTATGGCAGAGCTTGATAATAAACAAAATGCCAGCCATTGGCTGAGCCTTATCAGTAGTAAAAACATCGCTGGCGTTAGTGAAAAAACTATCAAAGCCGGAGGTAAAGTCTTAGTAAGCAGTACCGAAATTAAAGGCCGTGGCACTATTGCTGTATTAGAAGATCCACAAGGGGCTGTTTTTTCACTGATCAATGCCGTAAATGGTGACCCTGAAACTCAGCAAACTGATAACGGCTGGATTTGGCAAGAAGTATGGAGTGATAACCCAGAGCAGAGCAAAGCCTTTTACCAATCACTTGGTAATTATTCAGCACAAAGTAAACCGCTTAAAAATGGCAATTACAGCTACTTAGCCTTAAATGGCACACCTGCGATTGGCTTTGTAAAAAAACCAGATGCCGAGATTGGTAATACATGGGTGAATTACATTAAAGTAGCCGATATTGATGCAACCCTATTAAAAGTAACCTCGTCAGGCGGCATCGTATTGATGGCACCAAGTGACAAAGTACGAAGTGGCAGTGTCGCAATTATTCGTGATCCAGCGGGTGCTGGTATTGTTATTCAGGAGCAAATGTAATGAATAAAAAAATAATTCGCCTAGCTGCTCTTGCGGCTGTAGTGTTAGTTTTAAATGCCTGCACCCCCTATGCAAGCCTAGATATTAATGCGCCGTTTAAAGTAGGCCCTGTGTACGTTAACCCAAGTATTGGCATTGGCGGTACACTTTAATCAATTTCAGGGCGCTGCGTTTTAAACAAAGCGCCCTATCATTAGTGTTTTACTTTTAAGCGCTGTACCTGGGTCAGCACATCTTCAGCTTTGGCGCCTAGGTAAACGTAAATTGCCAGTGCAATCAACAAACCTACCACAGCAAACATCATCAATACAGCAGGTATAACATACTCAGTTTGCCCGAGTGCTGCTTTAAACATGGTTAGTAAGGCTTCTATCGATACTGCAATCAAAATTGTTGAGATAAAGCGTGTGATCGTACGTCTTGTTGAACTGTGGCGAAAAATATCCTTATGCATGAGGATTTCTTCTTCTAGAATTGTTTTACCTAAATCAAAAATAGCCAACGCTAAAGTAACAAAGATAATAATAGTAAATGGTTTAAGCGGGTCTGACTGGGTGTCTTCGCTAATCACTAAGTCCACCATTCCGGCAAACACTTTATATAACAGATAGAACACCAAGCAAAACAAACAAGTGACAATCAAGCCATAACCTACCTTAAAGTAAGGTGTCATTCTGGCTCGTTTGGTGTCTCCCATAATAAATTCAATCAGTTCTGTTAAACACACATCGATGACTAAGAACTGCTGCAAATTATTACCTGCAGGAATTGTTTTAATAACAGAAATACACAAGTGCTTTGTCGCCGTGGAAATATACGGCGATGTAAAGTGCGGCTCCGGCGTAGCAGAAGCGAGTAAAAAATAAGGTCGAGCGCTTAAATCCTGCCCTGCACCAATATGAGTGAGTTTCTTTTTATATTGACGTTTAAAGCAAACATTATCACCTTGTTGAATGCCTTGTTCATTCAAGCAATATTGCAATTCTAGAAATGGATATTGACTGACGAGCTGCTGATATTCTTGATTATTAGTTAAAGACGCTTGAACACTGGCAAGTATAGAAAGAAGCAGTTCATGAATAAGCTGCTGTTGCTCTTCATATCGTTCTATAGCACTTAAATAACTCATTCTGGCCATCTTGCTTCCTCAAAGTAATGATATCAACTCTAGTTAAGCAAGGAAGACTCCAATTTTTATTTCAATTAATAATCAATTAGTTAATTTTGTGCACGGGAATGACATTAGAATAAAAGCACTATAAAGGTGCGCATTTTATTTTATGAAGCACTAAAACGAAAAAAGCTGTAACTCAGTGAGTTACAGCTTTTTAATTTTGGTGCGGATGGGGGGACTTGAACCCCCACGGCCGAAGCCACCACCCCCTCAAGATGGCGTGTCTACCAATTCCACCACATCCGCATACAATTCTGTATGTTGTTAAGCTTTAAGTTTACTTGAGGAATGAAAACTGCTTAACGCTAATTAGCAAAGCTAATTAGTTAGGTACGTCAGACGTTTTATCTTCTGTCGCAGGCACATCAGATTGTGCTGGCGTTACAGTTTCAACAGCTGGCGCAGCTTCTAGGTTTTCCCACTCATCAGTCTTTTTGATTTGACCTGCAGTAAGGTTACCTAGAACAATACTTAGTACGAAGAAGATCGTCGCTAAGATTGTTGTTGTTTTAGTCATGAAGTTACCAGCACCTGATGAGCCAAACACGGTACCAGAAGCGCCAGCACCAAATGATGAACCCATATCTGCGCCTTTACCTTGTTGGATTAAAACCATACCAACTAATGCTAAAGCAACAATTAAATAAACTACTAATAAAATTTCGTACATCTTATACGGTCCCTTTTGCACTTTCACAGATAGCAGTAAATGAATCTGCTTTAAGACTCGCGCCTCCAATAAGGCCGCCGTCTATATCTGGTTGTGCAAATAATAATTCGCTATTTTTTTCATTTACGCTACCACCATATAAGATGGTTAACTGCTGTGCTACATCGCTATCCGAAGAAGCAATCTTCTCACGGATAAATTTGTGCACAGCTTGCGCTTGCTCAGGAGAGGCAGTCTTACCTGTGCCAATGGCCCAAACGGGCTCGTATGCTACCACAGAATTCTTCAGTGCTGCTACACCTAATTTGCTAATTACAGCATCAATTTGAGCTGCAACCACTAATTCAGTTTCGTTTGCTTCACGTTGCTGCTCGCTTTCACCCACACATAGGATAGGAGTTAAGCCAACTTGCTGCGCTCGCGCAAACTTATCTGCAACAACGTCATCTGACTCACCGTAAATGCTACGACGTTCAGAATGGCCAACTAACGTATAAGCTGCGCCTAGGTCTTTGACTAGCTGAGCATCTACTTCACCCGTAAATGCGCCTGCTTGATTTTCAGAGACTGTTTGCGAACCAAACGTGACCTTTTGTTGCTGCAAAGAACTCAACAATGGGAATGGTGGAAACACCACTATATCCAGTTCATCCGTTTGAACATTTTTAATAGCAGTTGATAACTGTTCAACAAGCTCTAAAGAGCCGTTCATTTTCCAATTACCTGCGACCATCGGCTTACGTGTTGCCATTATTCCACTCCACATTTGAAAGCGGGCAAGATACTAACTCGACTTGCCCGAAGTTACAAGAGGTTATTGTTATGCCTCGGTTTGTTTGCTCACAGTTTCGACAACTTCAGCTATTTTGCGAGCACTATCAAGTACAACTTTTTCTTGCTCAGCTTCAACCATTACTCGAACAACAGGCTCTGTACCTGATTTTCGAAGTAATACTCGGCCTGTATCACCTAATTGCTCTTCAACATGCGCTACCATCTCAACTACAGCTTGATCTTGCGTTGGATCGGTACCTTGTGGGTAACGAACATTGATCATTTTCATTGGGTACTTTGTAAAACCTGCCCCTAAGTCTTGCAACGTTTTATTCTGTGCAACCATTGCCGCTAACACTTGCAAGCTTGAGATAATGCCGTCACCCGTACTGATTAAATCAAGATTTAATACATGGCCTGAGCTCTCACCACCGATTTTCCAGCCATTCTCTTGCAGTAGTTCCATCACGTAGCGGTCGCCTACTTTACTACGAGCAAAGCCAATACCGCGCGCTTTTAATGCATTTTCAAGGCCCATGTTAGACATAACAGTGCCAACAACACCGCCACCTAAGATATCGTCATTAGCGGCTTGGCAAGCAATGATATAAACAATGTCATCACCATCAAATACACGACCATTGTGGTCAACCATCATTACTCGGTCACCATCGCCATCGTAAGCAATACCAACATCAGCATTATGCTCTAAGACCTTACGTTTAAGCGTTTCAACATGGGTTGCACCACACTCTAGATTGATATTTACTCCGTTTGGCTCGCAAGCATGACAGATAACGTCAGCGCCTAATTCACGCATTACTGAAGGTGCAATGTGGTATGTAGCACCATTTGCGCAATCGAGAACAATTTTTAAGCCTTCAAGCGATAAACCTTGTGGGAATTGGCTCTTACAAAACTCAATGTAGCGACCATCAGCCGTTTCTAAGCGACGGGCCTTACCAAGCTTGTCAGAGGCAACGCAGGTCATTGGCTCATCCATCATAGCTTCAATTTCAAGCTCAACATCATCTGGTAATTTTAAGCCTCTGCTTGAAAAGAATTTAATTCCGTTATCATGGTAAGGGTTATGAGATGCACTAATTACAATACCCGCTTCAGCACGGAACGTTTGCGTAAGATATGCAACCGCCGGCGTTGGCATTGGGCCTAATAAAACAACATCGATACCAGCAGCAATTAAGCCTGCTTCAAGTGAGGTTTCGAGCATGTAGCCAGAAATACGGGTGTCTTTACCAATAATGACTTTTTTGGTGCCAATTTTCGATAATACACGGCCTGCAGCCCAACCAAGCTTTAAGGCAAACTCTGGAGTGATTGGGAATTCACCAACCATGCCACGTACACCGTCCGTGCCAAAATATTTTCTTGTTTTACTCATTTGTAATTCCTTTAATACATGCTTGCCAAACGCTAAGCACATCAACTGTTTCTTGTACGTCATGAACGCGAATGATTTTTGCACCGTTTTGTGCTGCTATCAGCGCGCCTGCAAGGCTTCCCGCTAAGCGTTCATTGGTATCTCTATTTAATAAGTTACCGATCATTGATTTACGAGATAATCCCGCAAGAACCGGTAATTTGAATTGGTTAAATACATCAAACTTATTTAAGATTTGGTAATTATGAGTCAGTGTTTTACCAAAGCCAAAACCTGGATCTAAAATAATACGTTCAGACTGAATGCCCGCTTTCTCACATGCGCCTAAACGCTCTGCAAAGAATTCGTTAATATCAGCAAATAAATCATCATAATGTGGGTTACTTTGCATCGTACGAGGCTGACCTTGCATATGCATTAAGCAAATTGCTACTTCTGGGTATTGTGACAATACCTCTATCGCTCCAGGCTCTTGCAGTGCTCTGACATCATTAATGATATCAGCCCCTGCAATTATTGCTTGGCGCATTACTTCGCTTTTGCTGGTATCAATGGAAATAATACAATCGCTGGATGCTCTTAGCGCTTTGACTAAAGGGATAACGCGTTCAAGCTCATCCTCAAGAGATACATCAGGTGCCCCAGGGCGGGTTGACTCACCACCTATATCAATTATTTTTGCGCCTTGATTTAATAACGTTTTAGCTTGTTTGACAGCGCTGTCGAGTTGGCAATAACTACCACCATCAGAGAATGAATCAGGAGTGACATTTAAAATCCCCATAACAACAGGGGAATCGAGGCGTAAAATGCGACCTCGCGGTAATTTAAGAGCGGTCATTTTTACTTAAACTTCCATGCATTTGCTTCACTGGACTCCACTGGAATAGTGAGCCAATTTTATGCTACAAAAAAGCCCCGGCATCCGGGGCTTTTGCTTTTTATATTCTAGCGATTATTCAGCTTTGTCATCAAGGCTTGTTTCATCCTTTTTTACTGAATCATCAGATTTAGTTTCATTAACTACAGACTCAGCTTTCGCACTCGGCTTTTTATCGTCTGAACGGCGGTCATGAACATCACGTGGCTCACGTACAGGCTGACGTGCCATTAAGTCATCAATTTGACCCGCATCGATCGTCTCGTACTTCATGAGTGCATCTTTCATCGCATGTAAGATATCAATGTTATCTTTAAGGATTTGCTCTGCACGTTGATAGTTACGGTCTGAGAATAAACGAACTTCGCTGTCGATAACTTTTGCTGTTTCATCAGACATGCTCATAGCACGGCTACCGCCGCCACCCATGTACATTTCGTTTTGATCTTCAGCGTAAAGTAATGGACCTAGTTTTTCACTGAGACCCCATTGGGTAACCATTTTACGAGCAATATCTGTTGCACGTTCAATATCGTTACTAGCACCGGTTGTCACTTTATCATCACCATAGATTAGCGCTTCTGCAATACGACCACCGTAAAGACTCGAGATCATTGACTCTAATAGCTCTTTTGAATGGCTTACACGATCTTGCTCAGGCAGGTACATAGTGACACCTAAAGCACGACCACGAGGAATGATAGACACTTTATACACTGGATCATGTTCAGGCACCATGCGACCAACAATCGCGTGGCCCGCTTCATGGTAAGCAGTCATTTCTTTTTCCTGCTCACTCATCACCATGGTCTTGCGCTCTGCACCCATCATGATTTTATCTTTTGCAGCGTCAAATTCTGCCATGCTTACAACGCGTTTATTACCACGAGCTGCATATAAAGCGGCTTCGTTAACTAAGTTTGCAAGGTCAGCACCAGAGAAACCAGGCGTACCACGTGCAATTACCGCAGCTTCTACGTTGTCGCCTAGTGGCACTTTACGCATGTGAACTTTAAGAATTTGTTCACGACCACGAATATCAGGAAGACCAACAACAACTTGACGGTCAAAACGGCCAGGACGTAATAACGCAGGGTCTAACACATCTGGGCGGTTCGTTGCAGCGATAACGATAATACCTTCGTTACCTTCAAAGCCGTCCATTTCAACAAGCATTTGGTTAAGTGTTTGCTCACGCTCATCGTGACCACCACCCATGCCAGCGCCACGTTTACGGCCTACTGCATCGATTTCATCAATAAAGATGATACAAGGTGCTGCTTTTTTCGCTTGCTCGAACATATCACGTACACGTGAAGCACCAACACCTACAAACATTTCTACGAAATCAGAACCTGAAATTGTGAAAAACGGCACTTTAGCTTCACCAGCTACAGCTTTAGCTAGTAACGTTTTACCTGTACCAGGAGGACCAACCATCAACACACCTTTCGGGATGCTACCACCTAGCTTTTGGAATTTTGATGGGTCACGTAAGAAGTCTACAAGTTCAGTTACATCTTCTTTCGCTTCGTCACAACCAGCAACATCAGCAAACGTTGTTTTAACTTGGTCCTCACTCATCAGGCGCGCTTTACTCTTACCGAAAGACATCGCGCCTTTACCGCCACCGCCTTGCATTTGACGCATGAAGAAAATCCACACACCAATAAGCAGTAACATCGGGAACCAAGAGATTAAAATGCTGGCGAGGAATGACTGCTCTTCTGGCTTAACGCCTTTGACATTAACGTTGCTTTTTAAAAGATCATTCAAGATGTCTTTATCATACATAGGCATGATGGTTTGAAAGCGCTCACCATTTGTTTTAGTACCAGTAATCGTACCTGTGGTGCTTTCAATTGAGACTTCTTGGATAGCGCCACTGCGAGCGTCGCTAACAAATTGAGTGTAACTTGTTTGGCGATCTGCCTGATCACCACCATTAAAGCTCTGGAACACTGACATTAGCACTACTGCAATGACCAGCCAGAGTATTAGATTTTTCGCCATATCGCTCAAGGAGTTAACCTCTTGTATCCAATTAATTTAAATTCAACTTAACGCAGCACAACTGTACTACAGTTTGTAACCTGTCGCCACTATATATACTTCCCGAGAGCGGGCACGTGACGCATCGGGCTTTCTAATTTTCACTGCTTTAAAGCTATTACGTACTTCTTGTAAGTATTGATCAAATCCTTCACCTTGGAAGACTTTGACACAAAACGCACCATTTTTCTTTAAAACTTGGTGGCACATATCTAATGCTAATTCGACTAAATACATACTACCCGCTTGGTCCACTGATGTATTACCACTCATATTGGGTGCCATATCAGAAAAAACTACATCAACATTTTTTCCGTCAATACGTGTTAATAGTGCATCAAGTACCGCTTCTTCACGAAAGTCACCTTGCAAGAAATCAACACCTGCTAAGGAATCCATAGGCAAGATATCACAAGCAATAACCTGACCTTTATCACCAACCTTTTCAGCTAAATACTGTGACCAACTTCCTGGCGCAGCACCTAAATCAACCACCGTCATCGATGGTTTGATTAATTTATCTTTGTTTTGAATTTCGTCTAATTTGAATACCGCACGAGAGCGCCAACCTTTCTTTTGCGCTTCGTGAACATAAGGATCGTCGAAATGTTCCTTCAGCCAACGCTTAGAACTGGCTGAATGTTTTTTATTTGCCATAAAATTAATACGTAACTAATTAGTAATATTCTCTAGATGGCGTTAGAATACCCTTAATTCAAGCCATATTCAGCAAAATTTGTAACATGATGAAATTATCGAACAAACAAAAGCAGTTTTTAAAAGGCCAAGCGCACAGTTTAAAACCTGTTGTATTACTTGGTGCAAACGGATTAACCGAAGGCGTTTTAGTTGAAATCGAAAGCGCTCTAGAAATTCATGAGTTAATCAAAGTTAAAGTTCCTACAGATGAACGTGAAACTAAAACATTGATTTTTGATGCAATTGTTCGCGAGACAGGCGCAACAAAACTACAAACAATTGGTCATACAATTGTACTGTATCGTCAAAGCGAAGAGAAAAAGATTCAATTACCGCGCGGTTAATCCTGCCTTGTGGAGTTTCGAATCAGAAAAAGCCAGCAAATTTGCTGGCTTTTTTGTAGGCAAAAATAATTTTCCATTAATTTGTAACTAAACTTTTTTACCTAAGCTATTTTTGCTCTCGCGTGAATTTAAGAACCCGATTGATAAACTCGGTAGTAAGCTCGTTAATTAACCCAGTTTCGGCATTAAGAACTAAGCTAAACCCGATGTTTAGATGCGGAAATACAACAATATCGCTGCGATAACCTTGTACCCAACCGCTATGGTAGTAAAGCACTTCATCATCATAATTATAAACACGCCAACCTAATCCATAATAAGCATCTTTTACATGTTCGCGCCAAACCCTACGACGAGTTTCTTTTTTAGTATGTGTGTAAGGGCGGGTTTGTTTGATCAATGCCTCGAGTGGTAATACGTCAGGGTATTGCCCTAACTGTGCATTCAACCAAATCGCCATGTCATTTGCGCTGGCGTTCACTCCTGCAGCCGCAGGCACTTTATAATAGTTTTTCTTCAAGCGTGATGTATACCATCGTTTTCTGCCGCGCACATGAGGGTGAGCATAATTATCATCTTTCACCATCCCCTCAAAACCAACACTCGCATCCGCCATTTTTAATGGTGCAAAAATATACTCCGAAATCCAGTGTGAGTAATCCATCTGTGTTGATTGATAAATCACAGAATCAATCAAGCTAAACATCACATTTTGATAACCGTAACATTCACTTGGTTTGCAGATAGGCTCAACAGTCAATAGCCGCTCGACAATATCTGGGTAGCTCATACGCGACTCAATTAGGTTATCGTATGCGTTAGGTACCAAGCCACTAGAGTGACTCAATATGTGATAAATTTTTAAGTCATCTTTATAAGCAGTATTAGCAAAAGCAGGAATAAACTTACTGATAGGGTCATCAATATTAAACTCCCCTTGTGCTGACAGTTTTGCGGTTAATGAACCCGCAAAGGTTTTTGAGACGGATGCCAATCGAAAGCGGGTATGTTTATCAACTCTGCGGCCTTTTTCTATTTTTGTTCGACCAATACCGTTAATAAAATCATCATGACCAATATTTACAATTGCCAATGAGCCACCTGGGATCCCTTTACTTTTTAGTTTTCGGGTGAGGTGTTTATTATAATCAGCAACGAATGTTTGCCATTGCTTATCACTCGAAGCAGCTTCACCACTAACAAAAAGCAGTGTTAAAGAAAAAAGAAAGGAAATTAAAAATAAGCTGTACTTCATTATTTATTTTTTTAAGTCTGTTTAGGAAGTTTCTTATAACATAATATCATGAACTTTTGCCTCGACTAACGTACAATACGCTTAATCTTAATTATTTATGGGTAGATTATTTTTTATGCGCTTATTCGTGCTTTTATTTTTTGTTTTAATTTCAGTCGGTTGCGCCCTTAAACCAGAGCCAGCGCCGTTACTTACAATGCCAAAAAAACCGAGCTTACAGAGCCAGCGTTTTCAAGTTGAGTATCAAACAGAGCATGCATCACCTAAAGTAAAATCGGTACAGCTACCAGCTCATACAGTAAGTAAAAATCAAACCGTCATGATAGTTGCCGACAAAACCAGTGTCACAGATACACTGTACTCTCAACTAACTGAGGCACTTACAGCTAAGCAGTTAAAAGTCGTAGCCGAAGGCGCACAAGCAGATTATACCCTATCTATCCATCAGCTTGATCTTGAGCTTATTGAAGAAACAGAATACCAATTGGTGAAACCCAAAAAGCCACTTTCTTTATTCGATGAAGTCGCCAAGCAATACCCTGTTCAACAATGTGCGACTATTTTAGGCCAAGTAAGTATGCGCCTAACTCATAAAAAAACAGGTGACGTTGTCTGGTTTGCAAAATCGTCAATTGATAGCGCAAGCTTTCACCGCGAGCCGCTAATCTACAGCTTTGAGCAACAACAACTAATAAAGAATGAACTTGAAGTAGCCAGTTTTGTGCATGAGCAAAATTCAGAGCAAGCACGTATGGCACGTGTGAATAAAGACGTGACGATACCTGAGTATCAGACCATTACACGCATGGACATGTTAAAAAAAGAACAAGGCCCGTGTACCCGTACTGAAGTTAGTGCTCTTACGCCTATGATGCAATACTATCTTAGCAGTATCTTAATCGATAAAATCAAAGTTCAATAAGTAACTTTCGCTGTTTGTCTGCCCATAGGCAAACAGCGCCCTTCACTATCTCCTCAACATCATTTCATTCGTCTGTTGCTACATTTTTTTACAGATTACAGGAACTCATTAACAATATACTATATGCTATTACCCTTTCTTACAGACAGACAAGGAAGCCACGTTGCGAGCTCAAAGTACCCTATTTTTAATATGTTTAACCTTGCTAAGTACCCCAAGCCTAGCAAGTAATCGCTATTATGCCGACAATACACTAGAGCCTAGCCAAGGCTTTGCATGGGATTGGGGCATAGGCGCTGGGTATTACATTGAAGACTCGTATTTAATAGGCATGGACTCTTACAATGATGGCTTTGAACCAGATATTCACCTTGCCGTTACTTACAACAATTTTTACCTTGATTATGATCAAAGCCAACTTAGTGGTGGTTTGACTCTGGGTTATAGTGTTATCGACAAATTTGAATGGGGCTTAGACCTAGTAGGCACAAATGTTCAATCTGGTTTTGATGATACAGGCTTAACTTTTTACGGTGACGAAGTCATCGCAGAACTCGAAGGTATAAAAAGCCGTAATTATGATTTTGATGTTGGCCTTCGCCTATCACGCCGTTTCGAAAACTCACAAATCTCATTTGAGTATTTACATGATGTTTCTGGTACCCACAACGGCTGGGTGATGAATTCATTTTTTAGTCAGATTATCCCTTGGCGAAATTGGGAGTTCCGCTCTGGTGTTGGCTTAAGTGCTTACTCTAATGATTTTACTGACTATTACTTTGGAATTTCACCATCAGAATCTTTATTAACACGCCCTGTCTATGATCCTGATACCTCGTACAGTTTAATTTTTGAATTCCATGCTGAATACCCTATAAATAGGCATTGGGTGTTTCTAACTGGCTGGCTTTCGACCTGGTTTTCTAAAGACATTCATCAAAGCCCAATTATTTCGCAAGAGTATCAGCATAAAGCCAAGGTAGGCGTGCGTTATGTTTTTTAAGTATTGTGTAACGTTAACAATATTATTTGCAAAACCCGTGTTTGCCCAAGATCAAGCAAATACAGATAATGCGTTAGTTGCATTGCCTGATACATGCGTGGCCTTACGTGAAGGTAGAAATTGCTTTGCCGAGGTGGATATAACCTGGCAACAACATAATACTGGCAATTACTGCTTACGCAACGCTCAAAGTAAGCACATCATGCAATGCTGGTTAATGCAACAAAAAGGGCTATTTAGATACCAGTTTGATTCTGCTGAAAGTGTTGGTTTCGAGCTAATAAATAGTAATAACGGTAAAGTTGTCGCAAGCACCGAAATACAATTGCAATGGGTCTATAAAAATCGTCAGAAGAAACGACGTTGGCGATTGTTTTAACTAGGAGTGAATAATGGAACATTATGGGACCATCTTATTGGTTGAAGATGATATATCTCTTGCCAACTGGGTTGCAGAATATTTAATCGAACAAGGCTACCAAACAACACTATGTCAACGCGGTGACCAAGTTGTTGAGCAAGTACGTAAAACAAACCCAGACTTGGTTTTGTTAGACATTATGCTACCAGGACAAGACGGTATTAGTGTGTGCCGTGACTTAAGGCAGTTTTATCAAGCCCCAATTATTATGCTAACCGCTCGTGATGATGAAATGGATGAAGTGATTGGCCTTGAAGTGGGTGCAAGCGATTATATGATGAAGCCCGTTCGTCCCCGTGCATTATTAGCACGTATTAAAGCGGCACTGCGCTCTAAAACTGATACGCAAGAGTCAACAGCCAACTCTGAACTAATAAATGTGGGTAAGTTATCAATTAATACTGAATCACGTACCGTTTACTTGGCAGATGAAGAAGTTCATATTTCAAGTGCTGAATACCTTCTACTCCATTACTTAGCAAGTAATGCAGGCCAAGTTGTATCCCGCGACTCTGTGTTTAAAGCGACGAAAGGTCGAGAGTATGATGGCTTAGACAGAAGTGTGGATGTGCTCATTTCATCGTTACGTAAAAAATTTAATGATGACCCACAACACCCTGAAAAAATTAAAACCATCTGGGGCAAAGGCTATTTACTTGTTGCCACGGCATGGCAATAGCATTGAGCGCCTGTGAAAAAGTTTTATCTTTCGCTACTTGGTAGTGCTTTACTTTCAATCATTGTTTTGGGTTGGCTAATTGATGCTTTCAGTCAGCAAACCCAAGCTCCTCAAGATGTGTTTTCTAGCGAAACACAAATGATTAAAGGTTTTGCAAAACAAATCGCCAAGCTTGACGCTAAACAGCGCGAGCAAGCTATCACGGATATTAATCAAGACTTTGCAGTGCAACTTGAGTATCGCCCGACGCAATCGCTTGCACTTCCCCATTCTCTATTATCACAAATAACCCAACCTAGCGGTCTGATCCTCGAAGATCAACAAGGCTACTATTTACTTTATAGTGAAGCCGCTTTAGGCACGCACCACTTAAAAATGCGTTTAGATAAAGACTTAACACACGAACAAGGCAACGATGTGTTACTCACCTTGTTGTTCTACGCTGGGTTATGCGTATTTATGGGCTTTATCATTGCGCCACTAGCCAAGCGTTTAACCGTTTTAAACGAAGCAGCAAAACGCTTTGCCAAAGGCGATTTAAAAAGTCGTATTCACTTATCTCATTTTACCTATATCAAAGATGTTGAGCTAACATTCAACCGTATGGCTAGCCAAATCGAAAAACTGCTTGATGAGAATAAGTTGATGGCATCGAGTTTATCTCACGATATTCGCACACCTATCGCCTGCTTGCGGTTTGGTCTTGAAGCAGCGCAAGATTGTAGTAGTGAAGAAAAGCGCCTTGAGTATCTTGCTCGCATGGAAAACGACTTAGATCAAATGGAGTCAATGCTAAAGAGTTATCTGGCATTTGCTACCCTTGAGCAAAAAGCGAATCAATTGACCTTCAATCATTCTGATTTAGAAACCTACATCCTTACACTCATTCATCAAATTGAACCTAAAGTAGAACAACATGGCTTACGCATTAATCACCGCGTTGAAGGCGATGATATTTGTGCTGATTTGCACTGGTTAGCTCGGGCCATTGTTAATTTATTAAGTAATGCTTGCGACTTTGCTGAATCTGAAATTTTACTCAGTGCAACCAGTACCAGTGAACTCGTTACCATAAAGATTGAAGATGACGGCCCGGGTGTCAGCGAACAAAACTGGCAAAAAGTATTTAGTCCATTTTTCCAAGAACAAACACATCGAAATCGGGATGGAGAAAGCTACGGGCTAGGTTTAGCCATTGTCTCTAAAGTTGCTGACTGGCACCACGGCACCGTCAGCGTTTCAAAGAGCGAACAGCTCAGAGGCGCGTGTTTTACTCTTTCAATTCAAAATAAAAGCCTTTAAACATGTTTCAATTACGTTAATTGTCTCGTATTGTAGAGAACAATTGCACGAAATGTACGCTGACTTCAAAGATAACAATATATAGAACGAATTTGACCTAGATTAACTCTTTTTATTTAGTGTTAATTCAAGTAGATTGTCAGCGCCGTCACAAATAGAGAAGTAACAATAATATGAGCGCATCACGTGGGGAGTTCAGCTCCCGCTTTGGATTTATTATGGCTGCAGCAGGCTCTGCTGTTGGCTTAGGAAATATTTGGGGTTTCCCAACACAAACTGCAAGTAATGGCGGTGCCGCATTTTTAGTGGCTTATTTAGTGTTAGCATTTTGTCTTGCTTATCCTGCTTTAATGGCTGAGTTAGTGATTGGTCGTCATGGTCAAGCTAATGCAGTTACTTCACTTCGAAAAGTAACAAATCAAGCATGGCAAAAAAAGTTTGCCTTCATAGTTGGCTTTGGCGGTATTATTTGTGCGGGCCTAATCCTAAGCTTCTATGCGATAGTGGCTGGCTGGATGCTGAGCGCTACACTTGAACCCGCAGCACAATTAGTGGGGCAAGAGCAAGCTAGCACTTGGCTTAGTGAGCAGTCACTATCAAGAAACCTTATATTTACTGCTACATTTATTATTTTAACCGTTGCGATTATCTCTAAAGGCGTCGAAAACGGCATTGAAAAATGGTCGAAGCGCTTAATGCCTGCCCTGTTAGGTATTTTGTTTATGCTGATCATCTATGTAATGACTCAAGATGGCGCAATGGCAGGCCTAAAAGCGTATTTAGTGCCAGACTTTTCATCGATTTTAAACCCTGAGTTATTAGTGAATGCGTTAGGGCAAGCATTTTTCTCACTATCGCTTGGTACCAGCGTAATGATCATCTACGGCTCATACATCAGCAAAAAGGAGAACTTAGTATCGTTAGGCGCTTATGTGACTTTAATCGATGTGTTCATTGCATTTGTTGCCGGTTTACTTATTATTCCTGCGATGTATGTAGCCCAGGCACAAGGTGTTGAGATTTTCTCTGCAGAAGGTGCACTACTTTCAGAAGATACCTTAGTATTCCAAGTGTTACCGGCGCTTTTCACCAGCATGGGTGATGTGGGTATTTTTGTTGGTTTTGCTTTTTTCGCGTTAATGAGTATTGCAGCATTAACGTCATCAATTTCGATGCTAGAAGCACCTGTTTCTTATGCTGTTGAACGTTTTGCGCTAAAGCGAGTGCAAGCGACTTGGATCATTGGCGGTATTATTGCCCTTATCAGTTTTACAATTGTCTTTAACCTAGGCACCTTATTTGGCTTTGTGATCACCTTAACAACTAAGATTGGTCAACCTATTCTAGGCTTAATGTGTTGTATTTTTGTTGGTTGGATTTGGCATCGCGGGTCGTTACTAAAAGAAATTCAACAAGGGTGCCCAGAAGCTGCTAGTAGTTTCTTTTGGAAAGTATGGCCATGGTATATCAAGTTTATTTGCCCACTCGCCATTGCACTCGTATTCGCGAACTCTTTGTTAAGCTAGTAAGCATTTATGTTTGAAGTGGCCCCATAGGCTACTTCAAACACATATCCTGATGTGGAATACCATCTTCTAAGTAATCATTCCCCACATTTTCAAAACCAAATTGCTGATAAAACCCTGTTAGGTAACACTGAGCACCAATCATAATCGCTTTATCAGGCCAATGCCTCTTACATGTATCAATCGCGGTTTGCACTAGCTTGGTTGCGAGTCCTTCACCACGAAATTGCTCTGCTACCAGCACACGACCAAATGCGCTAAATTGTTCATTCTTTTTATAGCATCGTGCATAGGCTGCCACCTGCTGACCTTTAAACAAGAACACATGTTGGGTCAGTTCATTGTTATCCACTTCGTCAATTTCTGGGTAAGGGCAAGTTTGCTCTACCACAAATACATCAACCCGCGCCCGTAAAATGGCAAATAACTCATCTTTACTGAGTTCGTTATAACTTTTAATAGAAAACATAATGCTCCTTAATGAAGACAAAAAACCCAGCCGTAGCTGGGTTTTAACTCGCTATTCAGTCGTTAATCTTTAAGCAAATAATCGCTCTAGCTGATCACACAGCTGCGACAGGTTTACATGATCATGCTCAATCGTTAAATCGACATAACCATCCCCTCTAAAGGCACGGTCAAGCTCGATTAATACATGAGTTTTATGTGCTTCAGGCACAAACGACAACTCAATCTCTTGTAAGCCAAATAGGCTTCGGCTATTTGGGCGATATTCAAGTTCTTGATAACAGCCTGAATGCGATTGAAAAGTAGGTGCTTTTAAATAACCCTTTTCTACATCTGCTTTCACTAAGCTAAAACCAAGTCTATCCATCGCTTCCATTAACGTGCTTACAGCGTCATTAGGATAAATGTGTAATGCATCACGGTCAGTTGGATCAAGGGCTAGATCAATGTCTAAGCCTGTTTCAAGCCAAACATGCGATTGGTTATAACCAGCGTTAATTTCAGTGATCGGGGTTTCAGAATGTAGGCGAGCTTCAAATGGGATATGCTTTTCAGCGCCCGCTGCAATCATGCCAATATCTGTAATTCGCCATTTTTCTATCACATGGTTTGTAAAATACTCACCGTCATCACTTTCAACTTTCACACGGGTCATAAGTGCTAGGTCTAAACCCGAAATTTCTTGATCAACATCACCACCTTTGATGACTATCACGGCATTAAATTTTTGACCAGGTTGTAAATGCTCTGTCTCAAGTACAGTGTCAACTTTTGCTGCACCAATACCTACTGATGCAAGGATTTTCTTAAACATCTATTCTCCTTAAGCCAGCTTCTTAGTTATGGCTTAAATTCCTTTGTTAATGCATCTTAACCACAATTAAAAGCTATTGTCAGCGAAAAAATGTTGCTTTTGGCGGATTAATCAATAAATCATGGATAAGTGCTTATTTTTTGAACTCCTCTTGCTCGATATTGTTTTCCAATAACGAATATTTCGCTACACTGCTAGCAAATGAAGCTAAAAGAACAATTATGGAACTTATCTACTTTGCTACCGCTTTCGTGTTTGGCTTTGCCATTTATCAATTAAAGCTACCTCCTCTCATCGGCTTTTTATTAGCAGGCTTTGCGCTTAATCTTTATGGCTATAAAACAACCGAACTACTAAATACATTAGCAAACCTCGGTGTAACACTATTACTTTTTAGCATAGGTCTAAAACTTAAAGTGTCTAATTTAATGAAACCGCAAGTGTGGGCGCCTGCCTCAATGCACATTGTTCTGAGCAGCACGCTGTTTAGTGGTTTTATGTTACTGCTAGGTGCCCTTGCACTGCCTTTATTTAGTGAACTTACTTGGCAAAGTGCATTGTTAGTCGGCTTTGCTTTTAGCTTTTCAAGTACCGTATTTGCCGTAAAAGTATTGGAAGAACGCGGTGAGATGGCAAGCCTGCATGGTAAAATCGCCATTGGCATTCTAGTTATGCAAGATATCTTCGCTGTTATCTTCTTAGCCATCAGTACAGGTAAAGCACCGAACATGTGGGCACTGGCATTATTAGTGGGATTGCCTATTTTACGTCCAGTGATGTTTTGGGTATTAAATCGCTCAAAACACGGTGAACTATTACCTTTATTCGGGTTTTTCTTTGCATTAGTTTTAGGTTACCAAGCATTTGAATTTGCAGGTCTTAAAGGTGATTTAGGTGCGTTGATTATCGGTATGATGTTCGCATCACACAAAAAAGCAGGTGAGTTATCAAAGTCATTACTGAATTTAAAAGATGTGTTACTGGTTGGCTTTTTCTTAAATATTGGTTTGAATGCCGAACTGACAAGTCACGCAGTGATTGTTGCACTTATCATTATACTCGTCTTGCCACTAAAAGTTGCACTTTATTATGTACTGACAAACGCATTTAAGTTACGTGCTCGTACTTCGTTATTAAGTGCATTTAGCTTAGCCAATTACAGTGAGTTTGGCCTGATCGTTTGCGCAGTTGCAGCTACCAGCAATTTAATTACTTCTGAATGGCTGGCAGTTATGGCTATTGCAGTTTCAATCACATTTGTTTTAGCCTCGCCTCTTAACAAACGATCTAATGAGATTTATGTCAAAATCGAACATTGGCTACTTAAATTTGAAAGTGATAGCCGTCTTGCTGAGGAACTACCTGTTAATTTAAATGATACTAAAATCGTGATATTTGGCATGGGCCGTATTGGCACAGGTGCTTATGAAACGATTAGCCAAACCCATCCAAATCTTGTCGCGGGTATTGATATCAAACCTGATGTAGTAGAAAAGCACATCAAACGTGGTCGTCGGGTATTACTCGCTGATGCAACAGACCCTGATTTTTGGCAACGTGTAAATCATTCACATGTCGGTATGGTAATGCTCGCTATGCCTAAACATATGCAGAATATTTTTGCTTTGGAGCAACTACGAGCCTCAGGTTATCAAGGACAAGTTACTGCAATTGCCAATTATCCAGATCAGCAAAAAGAACTAGAAGATATGGGCGTTGACTCTACTTATAACTTTTATTTAGAGGCAGGAAGTGGTTTTGCAGAGCATGTAAAGCAAAAACTTTTTTCTTAGCACCTAAAATAATTATTGGTACTTAAGGATGGTACCAATAATTATCTCTAAAATTTTCAGCAAGTTGCATAGTCAGGTTAAAATCACCTGTTTTTTAGTTCCCTTTATTAGGTCAACTCTATTTACAAAGCTTTACATGTAGATTAGCAATCACCAATAAAAAAAGAGTAGAATCCTAAGAGTACTAATAGCTTAGTATCTATTTTTAACACAAAGAAGTGACACAGTATAAGCATATTACGACTAGCATATGCGTAACTGTAAACTGATTAGGGTTGTTTAAATGAAGAATAAGTTTACCAACGAAGTTTTGGCAGACACGGATGATGCGCGTTCTGGGAAACTTTCAGACATTCAGCAGCAGCTTGATGAATTACAACAAAATGGCATGACCCCAATGGATATAAGGGCGGTGCTTTTTAACAAGATGCTCGATATCTATCAGGTACCTAATGATCACTTTCTGAGAGATGCAGAAACACCAGAAAGAATTGATGATCCGTCTATTGCATTGCAATTGCAACAGCTCGGTTTTTCAAAAAAACCTCGATATCAATTACACTAACTACTAGGCATTACTCTAGTAGTATCTATTCTGAGGGCCTACCTCCCTCACTAAATAGGCTGTTTCTTGCCCGTCACAGCCTATTTTCTCTCTTATTTTTACCGTATCATCTAACTTTAAAGTTTCTTTGAGATAAAGATGGATACAGCTGAACTCAAACGTGCCATAAATACTAAGATGCCATTTGGAAAGTATGCTGGCCGCCCTTTATTGTTACTCCCTGAGCCTTATTTAGTTTGGTTTAAACAGCAAGGATTTCCAGACTCTAAATTAGGAGCACAACTGGCGATGATGTATGAAGTGAAGCTAAATGGCCTAGAAAAAATGCTCATGCCATTATTAAATGAAAATAATTAAACTTTTTACGAACTTTTATAAATTGGTGCGGTCTATTACTTTGCTACTTGTTTATTTTTGGTTTTAATCTTTAAAAAGCGCCCTAGGCGCTTTTTTTATGCCTGTAATTTAAAGCGAGTTACTTTTAAATAAATGAATAGTAAATTTAGCTCCACCTAATGGTGAATCACACACCTCAGACTGCCCTTGATGCCAACTAACAATTTTAGCAACAATCGCAAGGCCTAAGCCAAAGCCGCCAGTTTTCTTGTCACGGCTTTTATCTAGACGAGTAAATGGCTTAAAAATACTTTGCCACTCAGACTTAGCTATCCCTGGGCCGTCGTCTTCAACACGTATTTGTATTGAATCACCCAACTCTTCAAGGCTGACATGAATTTTATGGTTTGCGTATTTTTGTGCATTGCCTAATAAATTTTGAATACAACGCGCCATAAAATGCTCGTCACACTCATAGTAAAGCTGCCTAGGCGCACTCACTGCTACATCGATATCAGTAGCAAATTCGAGCTTATTCACGACACTGTTAATAAGCGCTGTAAGGTCACACGAACGTGGCTTTAAGCTTGGTTGATGCGAATCAAGTCGTGCGTATTCAAGCATCTCAGACACTAGCGCTTCAAGCTCAGCAATATCAGCCTGCATATTATCTATATAACTATAAGATTTCTCATTTTCAATTTGCTCTTCAAGCATAGCAACGGCAAACTTTAAACGCGCCAACGGCGTTCTAAACTCATGAGAAACAGAAGAAGTCAGTTCTTGCTGCGCAGCTAGTAGGTACTGAATACGCTCTTGCATAGCATTAAGCGTGCCTGTAATTGGCAAAAAAAATGATTTAGATGCATCACGCAATTCGAAATCTTGCGAGCCGCCTACCGCCTCACAAGCTAAAGTGAGTTTGTTAAAGTCTCGCCAAAGTAACAAGCTCCAAAGACCAATAGGAAGACCAATAATGGCTAGTAATAAAAAATAGGGCCAAACAGAGCTAAAGTTAGGATTTGATATTGAGAGTGGACCAACTTGTAATAGCTGAGTCTCATTAATAGTAATGTACCAAATTACCTTCTGCTGCTGATTAAAAAGATACAGATAGTGATCATTTTGTAATTGTGTTTTGAGGTTTGTTGGTAGAGCGAGATCAGTTAAATCAATTAGCTCGCTATTAAACTCTTGCTGTAATTTAGCTAAGCCATTATCAGTTTGACTTAATAGCCATAATGATTTACCAAACTCTTGATCTAGAGCGATTTGTTGCTGTGTGTCTTCATAGGGCCATAACTGCTCTATGACCCCACTAACAAGAAACAGAGAAACTATTATGTAAAGATATAAGCTAGCAAACAGTTTCCCCATTAATGATTACATATCCCATGCATCAGAAACGAACAGGTAACCTTGCCCCCAAACTGTTTTAATTCGGTATGGTTTATCACTGTTATCACCTAATTTCTTACGGATACGCGATACACGTACGTCAACGGTTCGGTCTAAACCATCATATTGACGACCAATCATATGTTGATGAACATGCTCACGACTTAACACTTCACCTGCATTTGAAGCAAGCAACCAAAGCAGCTCAAATTCATGAGAAGTCAGTGTAATTTCACTGCCTTTAAGTGTAACAATGCGGCTAGTTTTATCAATGGTTAAATCGCCAAAGCTAAGCTCTTCTGGTGCTTTGTTTGTAGCTTGACCACGGCGTAACAATGCGTTGATGCGCGCTAATAATACGCGTGGTTCTGCAGGCTTAATAACATAATCGTCTGCACCTAGTTCAAGCCCAATTACTTGATCAAAGTCTTCACCTTTTGCTGTGAGCATTAGAATTGGTAAGTTGAATTTATCGCGTACCTGACGGCAAACACTAAAGCCATCTTTACCCGGTAACATGACATCTAAAATCATTAAATCAACTGGATTGTTCTCAAGGTATTCGAAAACTTCATCGCCGCGTTCAAGGACCGCAACATCCAATCCATTATGCTGAAGGTAATCGCGTGTTAACTGCTGTAAGCCGAGATCATCTTCAACAAGTAAAATCTTTGCCATTGGTTGCTCCTGATTTAAAAAAAGCTCCACGGTGAACGTAACCTACGCCTCGTTGTTTTTGCTTCAGTGCTTTGCACTTCGACTTTTGTGGTCGCAACTTTGCTCCCCGTGTGCGGATTGACTAAGGAGTATATTGTTTCAACCTGAACCCGCGCTTTATGGCTATAAAGCCCATTATTACTATCAGTCCAGCATTGAATTTGCTGGTTATTTTGGTATAAACACAGATCTTGAGGTTGAGCAGTTTTCCAGCTAATTTTTAATTCAAGATCACAAAATTCGTGCTGTTGTAATACAACACACACTTTTGGTGTGATATCAAACTGAGTCGCTTGTGCATAGCTTGGGGGAGCCCAAATAACAGCAACAAACACACACAGACTAAAAACAAAATACTTCATATTAAAAAATATGATTGAATCCTATAAAAGCAGTCATCGAATACGTGTGTTCAAAAAGCGGACTGTCATCCACGGCTGAGTAGTCATAATATGCTAAATGAAAACGAAGAGAGTTAGTCTCACCTAGAGGCCAACGGGCGTCGATTTTAGCATAAGGTTGCCAGCTACTGCCAACCTCTATTTCTCCGTATGATGATTCTTCGGCCGATAAACCATAAAAATAATCATTTAATTCGTTCGATTTATACCAAACACCTAAGCTCGGTGCGATACTTAAACGACCTAGCTGATGGTGAGATTGCCATTGTAAGGCACTGCGAGCCCCTTTATAAACCCCGGAGACATCAGCTAGAACCTGAACAGAGAATACATGATTACTGCGGATATAGTGATAACTCAAGCCCGCATCTAAAGCCCAGCGTCTTTTTTTTACGTCATTTGTTGTGACAACAGACTTTTCAACTAATTCATCACTACTCGTTGATTCAACAACGAAGCTATTTGACGTTTGCAAGGCAAATACATTACTAGGATGAAAATCTATAAAAAAACGGGTCTCGGGGTTAAATTCAGTGACAATGTTAACAACATGTGTGTCGCTTTCATGAAGGGAATAGCCTAAGCGACCATTATCAAAAAACCATTGTTCACCATAAAAAGCAACCTCTGGTAGCAGTATTAAAGGTAAATTGTCACCTCCATGCAATGGGTTTGTAATTACCCCAGCCCCAGTATTAACACTTAAGTGCCACTGCTCAGTATCAATTTGTTGATTTGCCATACGGCTTTCACGTTCAGTGCGAGTAGAATCATCAGCATACGCTTGACCCACACATACTAGCGCCAAAGCATAGAAAACTACGCAGAACCTGATCGTTAGAAACTTCATTATTATTTTACGACCAAAGAAAATTTTGCAATGTCAGCATAATATCAAGATGTGAACAAACTGTCCTCAGTAGGTTACAAGTATTCACAAATTTGATACATATTTCGATTAAGTTTGTTACTCCTCGACAATCTCTATGCGATTGCGACCATGTTCTTTAGCTAAGTAAAGCGCCTTATCAGCTTTAGCAATGAGCTGTTCAGGGTTACTATTTTTAGCTTTTATCGCAATACCAAAACTAGCCGTTACTTGACTCAACACCTTATCAGAATTTGGCTTCTTGATTTGTAATTTAGCGATAGTTTGGCGAAGTAGCTGTGTGAAATTAGTCATATCACTAATACTTGCAAACTGGGCCGTAAAGCAAAACTCTTCACCACCGTAACGATAGACTTGGCCAATACTGGAAACATGCTTTAATAGCTTAGCAGACACTGCTCGTAAAACTTGGTCCCCTTTTTGATGTCCAAAGTTATCATTAAATGATTTGAAATGATCAATATCTATCATGGTTAATACTGATACTTGAGCTAATTCATTGTTTTTACAAAAACGCTTTATATCCTCATCAAATTTGCCACGATTCAATAACCCTGTTAATGGATCTCTTTGCGCTTTATCTTTCGATCTAATCAACTCTTGTTTTAAGTCGGTAATTTCTGCATAAGCTTGTGCTAGTTGATTTTGAAAGTCCTGTGCCCTACTTTGTAAGGTCGCTGACTCGTCACTTAGACGTTCTACACAATCAAGTACATCATCAAAGCCTGTTTCTTGGCTGATATCTGCATTTTTTAGTTTCAAATGGCATTCTTGAAGCGTTTGGTTAAACTCTGTTGAGTAATTTATTGCTTCATTGATGTCTTGATGTACCTTTCCAACAACATCATTAAAACCACCTGATAACTGATAAAACAATGCTAAATCATCACTAGATAGAAACTGGTTGAACAGCGCTTTAGCATGCTCGTGGCTGCACGTTTTAAATTCATCAATAATTTTATCTAAAGCATCATTAAGTTCGGGGGTTTTATTGCTGACATACGCATACCAAATCGCATAATTTAGCGGTGTTATTGGCATCTTGTACTTAACCATGAGAGGAATAGCTTGTTTTAAACAGTGACTTGAATAACTTAGTGAATGCTCGGCTTGCGCAGAAAGTATCATGATTCTAGGCCATGAAAATTTTATTATTTTAAATTACGTTAACAACACCTTGAAAAAAAGCAATAAAAATGGATTTTATCCATTTAAAACCAGTAAAAAACACGAAAAATAAATGCAAAAACCAATACTAAATAACTATCAAAAATTAAACCTTTTATACCAACATCAAATCGTTAACGCTAAATAGCTTGCTGAGTAAGTGATTGAGCAATGCTCCAGATAGCATTGAGCGCAGGATCATGGCGCTCTTTATTCAAAACAGCTAAACCAATCTCGAAACCAGCAACAGTCTGCTCAGCATCACTTACGATTTGCACTTTATCTTTAAGCGGACTGTTGTCCAAAACTATCTTTGGCACCATGGCAATACCTAAACCTAAGCTCACCATAGACACCATCGCTTCATGGCCTGCAACCTGAGCGTAAATTCGGCCGTGAATATTCTTTTTACGCCACCACTGCTCAAGACGTTGCCTTGATAACCCTTGCTCAGCAACAATAAACTCTAAATCTGACCAATCAATTTGTTCACTGGCAGAAAGCTTTTCGCTGATCGGGCACGCTATTTTTGGTGCTATCAATACTAATGGTGAGTACCCGACACTGGTAAAGGCAATTTGCCCAGGTAGCTTTAAAGGTTTTGCGGCAATTGCCATATCTTCATGGCCATCTAAAACACGGTTTATTGCAAGAGCGGGATCACCGGTATTAAGGGTAATTTCAATATATGGATGTTGCATTCGCAATTGCTCGAGTATTTGATGTAAAAAACTATATGAGGCAGTTACAGAACAATAAATACTGACATTGCCATAAACATGCTGTTGCGGCTCTTGCACATTAGCCTTAAAACGATGCCAGTTAGCCAGCGTCGCATTTGCGTACTCAATGAATGACTCACCTTCGCGAGTTAATTTGACAGTGCGATTATCCCGATTAAACAACACCACCCCAACTTCTTCTTCGAGCTGTTTAATATTACGGCTCAAAGTTGGCGCACTGATATGGCAAAGCTCACTCGCTCTGGCAAAGTGTAGCGTCTTGGCTAACGCTAAAAAGTAATTAAGATGTTTGTGATCCATACCGCCACCATTTCATTTTATGAAATACTTTAATTCAAATATATCATTTTACGCAAGGTAAAAAATTGCATAGTGTTAATACATACAAAGAACATCACGTCGGTTCTTTGATTTTCTAACAAAATTGTATTTATAGGACACTAACAATGGCGAATTATTTTAATACTCTTCCTTTGAGAGAGCAGTTAGCGCAATTAGCGCAGTGTGAATTTATGGACCCAGCAGAGTTTGCTGATGGTGTAGACGCTTTAAAAGGGAAAAAACTCGTTATTGTCGGTTGTGGCGCACAAGGCCTTAACCAAGGTTTAAATTTACGTGACTCAGGCTTAGATGTTTCTTATACATTACGTGAATCAGCAATTACTGAGCGCCGTCAATCTTTCTTAAACGCATCTGAAAACGGTTTTACTGTAGGCACGTATGAAGAGCTTATTCCAACAGCAGATGTAGTTTTAAACTTAACACCTGATAAACAACATACGGCTGTTGTTAATGCCATCATGCCATTAATGAAACAAGGTGCAACACTTGCTTATTCACACGGCTTCAACATTGTTGAAGAAGGCATGCAAATCCGTGAAGATCTAACTGTTATTATGGTTGCACCTAAGTGCCCTGGTTCAGAAGTACGTGAAGAGTACAAACGTGGCTTTGGCGTACCAACATTAATCGCGGTTCACCCAGAAAACGACCCTCAAGGCCATGGTTTAGCGCAAGCTAAAGCGTATGCAGCAGGTACCGGTGGGCATCGTGCGGGTGTACTAAAATCATCATTCATTGCAGAAGTTAAATCTGACTTAATGGGTGAGCAGACGATTCTATGTGGCATGTTACAAACTGGTTCACTACTTTGCTTCGATAAAATGGTCGAAAAAGGCATTGATGCAAGTTACGCGTCAAAACTAATCCAATATGGTTGGGAAGTGATCACTGAAGCACTTAAGTATGGTGGTGTAACTAACATGCTTGACCGTTTATCAAACCCAGCAAAAGTGAAAGCATTTGAATTAAGTGAAGAGCTTAAAACAATCATGCGCCCACTTTATAACAAGCATATGGACGATATCATCAGCGGCGAATTCTCACGCGGTATGATGGCTGATTGGGCTGAAGATGACGCAAAATTACTCTCATGGCGCGCAGAAACTGCCGAAACTGCATTCGAAAAGCAACATAATACCGACCAAGAAATCAGCGAGCAAGCATTCTTCGACCAAGGTATTTTAATGGTTGCAATGGTTAAAGCAGGTGTTGAGCTTGCCTTCGAAACCATGACTGCAGCAGGTATCATCGCAGAATCTGCTTACTATGAATCACTACACGAAACGCCGCTTATCGCAAACACTATTGCTCGTAAGAAGCTTTTCGAAATGAACCGAACTATTTCAGATACTGCAGAGTATGGCTGTTACTTATACAACCACGCGTGTTTACCACTTTTACAAGACTTTATGAAAGACATCGATACAGATGTGATTGGTAAAGGTCTTGATAGTGCAAGCAACCAAGTCGATAACCAAACCTTGATTGCCGTGAATAAAGCACTACGCGAGCACCCGGTTGAAATCATTGGTAGCAAACTACGTGGTTACATGTCAGCAATGAAGAAAATTGTTTAACCCTGGAAAGTAAGTTTCGCTTGTTAGAAACCAAGCCCAATTGCTTATTTGCTTTGGGCTTTTTTTTTGTCCCTACATTGATTCGTCATCTGTAAAGTGTATGCTAAAATTACTGACTTAAATGTTGTAAACTAAGACACTTTCATGGCGTTAAATCAATTCACCATCACTAAAAAAATTACCCTACTTGGCAGTTCTATCGCCCTCATTGTTGCTGCGTTAATCGGCGCAACAGCGATATACAGTGCAAAACAAATCATTGAACAGCGAATGATTGAATCGGAACTACCGAGCAAACTACAAGCAATTGATAATTATATTACTCACGATATAAATCAAATGATCAGTGCAGCTGAGCAACTCTCCAGTAACGAGTTTGTATTAGAGTGGGCTAACTCTGGCAATACAGATGATAAAACACTGCTAAAAGAGCTTAACCGCCTTGTTACCCAGTACGATCTAGCAACGGCTTCTTGGGCTAATCGTGAAACAGCACAATATTGGAACCAAGACGGTTTCTTGCGCGTTTTAACTAAAGAGCAAGATGGTTGGTTTTTCGCGTTTACTAACACCGCACAACCCTTTTCGATCAGTATCTATCAAGAGTCACCGACTGATGTAAAAATGTTTGTGAACCACCAGCAAACTAATGGCATTGGTTTAGCAGGCCTTGCAAAAAGTATCGACGATATGCAGGGCATGCTTAAACGCTTTCAAATAGAAGAAACCGGTTTTGTATTTGTTGCAGATAAAAACGGCCTAATTCAGCTGCATAAAGACGAAAACAAAGTCGCTAAAGCTAAGTTGGATGACGTTTACAAAACGGACATCACACGGGCCCTACTAACGCAAAGCGACTTCAATTTACAAGAAATCAACCTTAATGGTGAAGCAACCTTAGTGGCGGCAAGCCCAATTAAAAACACTGATTTGTTTGTTATTGCCCAAGTGCCAAAGCACGAAGTGTTTTCGAGCATTCAAGTTTTACAATGGCAAATCATCAGCTTTGCGATTGTGATTGCGTTGATTGCAAGCTTTGCAGGTTTAGTACTGGCACGTACGCTTTCATCGCCGCTGTCGAAAATGGCTGAGTTGTTCACCCGTTTAGGCTCTGGTGATGCTAATTTAGCGTATAGACTTCCTGACTCTGAGCAACCTGAACTTGCAAACTTATCAGCGGGCTTTAACCAATTTATCTCTAAGATTGAAACTGCAATTAGCCAAGTTGCTCAAGAAAGTAGTGAAATTAGACAAAGCGCCGATCATGTGTTTCAGCAAGCACAAAAGAACTCAGTGGCGCTTGATAATCAAAAAGAGCAAACTATCTCGGTTGCTGCGGCGATTAATGAAATGGGTGCAACAGTGCAAGAAATTGCCTCAAGCGCAGCGAACACGGCTAAGCTCACTGAGAATAGCAAGCAAAACACTGAACAAAGCCATACTCAGGTAACGCAAAGTAAAGAAGCAATAATTGAATTGGCATGTGATATCGATAATATCACCGAGCAAGTAAACGAGCTGGCAAACAAAACACAAGCGATTGCCAGTATTGTCGACTCTATCAGAGGGATTTCGGAGCAAACCAACCTATTAGCACTTAATGCGGCAATTGAGTCTGCTCGTGCGGGTGAGCACGGTCGAGGCTTTGCTGTTGTAGCTGATGAAGTTAGAGCGCTTGCAAATCGCACGTCGCAATCAACAACTGAAATTCAAACCATGATCAGTGAACTAACAAATACGTCTGATTTAGTGGTTAATCATATCAATCATTCGAAATCACAAGCTCAATTGAGCGTTGATGCAATGCAGAGTTCTGTTGAATTACTTAATGCCATTAACGATGCTGCCAATGAAATAAACGATATGGCAACCTTAATCGCAACTGCAACTGAAGAGCAAAGTAATGTAGTGGCAGATGTCGGTCGTAACATTGAGCAAATAAGTGACATTAGTGATAACGTTATGCGTGAACAAATTGATAGTGAACAAGCAATCAAAGACTTAGCAAACAGTGCGCAAACCCTTGATGACCTTGTTGCAACTTTTGATAAACGCTGACACGTTTTGTAACAGTTAACCCTGACCCTTTTTCATTCACGGCCTATACTTAAATGGTATTAGGCCAAGAATTAAGAGGGTCAAATGAAATTAACTAGCATTGTTTTCGCCTCAAGCTTTTGCTTATTAACAGCGTGTAGTAGTACAGAAAATAACACCGCCCCACCACCACTTGCTTTGGTGCAAAGTAATACGTTTACCCAAACCTCAGTTGAAACCCAACAAGAAATTTTTGCATTAAGCAAACATGTCAAACAACAACTTGACAGTACTTTTCCCAAAGATGGTCGATCATTGCAAAGCACTAAAGGCTTACTCAGGTTTCTATTGCAAAATGGCGATGCGTCTTTATCTTATCAATCTGGTGCGACCTTAACGGCCAATCAAGCCTACGAAAATTTAAATGCTAACTGTTTATCGTTATCGATTTTAGCCTACAGCCTAGCTGACTACCTTGGCCTCGAAGGGCAATTTCAAAAAGTGCATATCCCAGAGTATTGGGCGCTGGATAATGGTTTTAACTTACTCACAGGGCATATCAATTTGAAAGTGAGTGAATCAACAAAACAAGTGTTAAATCGTAAAGTTATATACCCTCAAGAGCGCTCTTTGGTGATAGACTTTGACCCTAACAGTCGCCAAGAGGCGTTTAAAACCAGCAACATCAACAAAGCCCGCATCACAGCGATGTTTTATAACAATAAGGGCGCAGCTGCGATGTTAAAACATGATTACGACACTGCTTTTAGCTATTACAAAGCAGCAGTTGATATTGATAGCAACTACTCAGGTGCATGGGGCAACCTTGGGGTATTATTCAGATTAACGAGTGACTACCAAAGTGCTGAAACAGCCTATCAGTATGCGATTAGTTTAGATCCTGACAACAACACCGCGCTAGGCAATTTAGCAAGACTCTATAACCTGACCGATCGTAAAGAGCAAGGCCAAGCTATATTAGCCATGCTTGACAAGAAACGCCAAGCAAACCCTTATTACCATATTTCTTTAGGTAATGATGCCTATACAACCAGCCGTTACCAAGATGCCATAAAACACTACAAAAAAGCCCGTGACTTAAATTCAACCCTGCATGATACTGATTTTGGTTTAGCCAGAACCTATTATCAATTGGGTGACTTAAAACTGGCTAAAAAGTATTTAACTATGGCAAACAATAAAGCTGACTTTGATCATGATAAACAGCGTTACGAAAGTAAATTACAAGCGCTTCGCTCGCATACTGCAAAACTTATTGATTATCGCTAGTGCTGCACTGATAAGCACAGGGCACGCTTTTGCCAATACAAACTTAGTACAAGACGTTATAACGCTAACATCGCCTCAATTTGCTGGGCGGAAAACGAATACCGAGGGCGCTAAATTAGCCGCCGATTTCATAGCAGAGCGCTTTGTCGCTCTTGGCTATTCAGTAAATGAACAAATTTTTACTTATCAATCAGGTTTCTTTAGTGAGGCGGTTGGGAGAAACATTGTTGCGATAAAAAATAGCCCTTGTGAAAAGTGTAAAAAAATTATTTTTACAGCCCATTACGACCACCTTGGGCAACAAGGCAGTCGGCTTTACCCGGGTGCCAATGATAACGCCAGCGGCGTTGCAGCTTTACTTTATTTAGCTGACCACTTTGCACAAAGCCCTCAGCGCTATCAGTTAGTGTTTGTTGCAACCGATGCCGAAGAAAGTGGCCTACATGGTAGCGATTACTTGGTATCGACACTTAATACAGACAAAATAAAACTTAACATTAATTTAGATATGCTTGTTGTGAACCCACGTAGACCTCGTATCTATGCATTTTTAGATAAGCAATCATTAGCGCACTATAAAGATGACATTAAAGCTTTGTCTGATGAGCAGCTAACCTTTATGGCAACTAGCTCGTCGGCGAGGCTGAATCGATTATTTGATCTCAAAGTTGATTGGCGCAGAGCAAGCGACCACTATTCATTCGCTAAAGCGAAGATCCCATACATTTACTTTGGTATCGGGCACGATAAACATCATCATCAAACTACCGATACAACAGAACATATCAACTTTATTTTATTTGAAGCTGCGATGAAGAAAATAGCTCTATTTATTGAAAAGCTTGCAAGTTAGCTACTTTGGTAGCTCAGAGGTTAAAACAAACTGCCTTTTTTGCGCTTTGCTAAGCTTTTTTACGCTTATTTCAAGTTTAGTTGCTTCACTACGGTTACCCACTTGCTGTTGATAGATAAGTGTTAAAGGCCCCTTGCCTTTGAGGTTTTTAGCCCCTTTTCCCGCTTGATGCTGCATAAATCGCTTTTCAACATTGGTGGTGATCCCCGTATACCAATGACCCAAACGTGTTTGCACTATGTACAAATGCCACAGACTCTCTGAATTATCATTGTTTTTTATAGGCTGCTGTAAACTTTCTGGGTTTGCTGTGGTCAAATTTGTGCCTCTTGATTGTTAATCGCATTTGTGTAAAAACAATTACTGAAAAGGGTTTTACCTTCAGTGACTAATCGGTATCATGCAGTGTATAAAAAATAAGGATTCAAACAAATAATGCAGTCGTTTAAAACTTTTTCTTTTTGGTTAGTACTTACCCTTACTTTAAGTGCTACAGCAGGGTGTTCAAGCTGGGTTTACCGAATCAACATTCCTCAAGGTAACTTCTTAGAGCAATCAGATGTAGATAAGCTACGTGTTAATATGACGCGCGAGCAAGTACTGTATGTACTAGGCAAGCCAGTCGCTGAAGACTCATTTGATAAAAATACCTGGCACTACCTTTACGTATTCAACCTTGGTCGTAGCAACGAGCAACGTAAATCACTCACTATTAACTTCGAAAACGATAAGCTTGTTTCGTTATCGGGTGACTATGAACAACCTAGCGAATTTAATACGCCGCTTGAACAAGAGTAATAGCAGCGCAAATTATTAAGGGTAGCCTAGGCTACCCTTTTTTATGCCTTATTAAGCGGACGCCCGCCTGTAATTTTATTAGCTCGGCCCTCTTCTTTGGCTTTTTCAGCACGGCGCCTGCGTGCATCCTTTGGATCAGCAATAAGAGGTCGATAAATCTCAATACGATCGCCATCTTTTACTTCTTGATTCAGTTTGCAAGTACGATTCCAAATCCCAAGCGTTAAATTATTTGCGTCTATTTCTGGGCACTTCTCGATAATGCCCGACTTAATCACCGCTTGCTCAGCGGTAGTACCTACAGGCACTTCGACCAGTAAACTGGTTGCTGTTGTTGGTAAGGCGAAAACCACTTCAACAGTGATCATGGGCGAACTCCATATACAGTTTTAGCGCGTTGAGTAAATGCATTAACCATATTCTTAGCGACTTCGTTAAATACTTTTCCGAAAGCCAGCTCAATAAGCTTACTAGCAAATTCAAACTCAAGATGCAGTTGCACTTTACAAGCTTTATCGTCCAGCGGTAAGAAATGCCATTTACCCTGTAGCTTTTTGAATGGGCCATCAACTAGGCGTAGCGCAACCGTTTGCTCATCAATAAAGGTATTTTCGGTAGTGAACCACTTTTTTAAACCTGCTTTCGATATTTCTAGACTAGCTGTCATACCACTGGCTTGTTGTGTAATGATTTTAGCATCAGAGCAATGTGGTAAAAACTCTGGATATGCATCTACATCATTCACTAAATCAAACATTTCTTTGCTGCTGTACATTACCAGCGCACTTTTTTCTATTTGCGGCATATTCACTCCCAACTTTGTCGGCGAATTTTAGCAAGCTTTGACTATTTACCCAAATATTAGTGACGCGAAAATTTCTGCAAAGCCTTAAAAAAGCGATGTAAAAACGCTGTTTTTACGTATAATATGAGCCACTATGGCTAAGAAAAAATCATCTAAATCGACAAGTAATACCATCGCGCTAAACAAAAAAGCGCGTCATGAGTATTTTTTACACGATAAGTTCGAAGCTGGGGTTGAACTACAGGGCTGGGAAGTAAAAAGTATCCGAGCTGGTAAAGTAAACATCTCTGAGACTTATATTCACATTAAAAACGGCGAAGCATTTTTACTTGGCAGTCAAATTCAGCCTCTCAACAGTGCTTCTACTCACGTAATTTGCGATCCTTTAAGGTATCGTAAGTTACTTTTAAATAAGCGTGAAATCGATCGTCTTATCGGTGCTACAGAACGCGAAGGTTTTTCATTAATCGCAACTGCAATGTACTGGAAAAAATGCTGGGTGAAGTTGGAGTTCCACCTTGCTAAAGGTAAAAAGATGCACGACAAACGTGAAGACGGAAAAAATAAAGATTGGGCGCGTGAAAAAGAACGCCTGATGAAACATAAAGCTTAATTTATGAAATGAGCCTAACCTTTTTGTTAGGCTCGTACCCCCTACCAGTCCTGACTCTTACCACTTAAGAACCTTAACATCTTAATAAACCCATACTTTTTTGCTATTTCATTCACCGCTATTTACATGGTATCAATCTTTGTCGTGATTAATTCACAACACTTTCACAATTATACAAGGATTGAAATATATGAAGAACACCCATCGCTTTATACAACGACCTCTCTACGCATTTACAGTTGCCGCATTAGCAGGCACCAGTTTTATGTCTGTTGCTGCACAAGAAGATGGAGCTGAAAAGGTCGAGCGTATTGAAGTTACAGGTTCTCGCATCAAGCGCTCGGACATTGAGGGGCCATCACCGGTTCAATCAATCAGTCGTGCAGACATCGATAACATGGGCTACGACAACCTACAACAACTATTAGAGCGTATGCCTGTTGCCGGTAATGGTACTTTTTCTACTCGCGGTAATAACCAAGACTCTACAGCCAATGGTGCTGCAGCTGTTAGCCTTAGAGGTTTAGGCTCAGACGCTACATTGGTACTTATTAATGGCCGTCGTGTATCTATTAGCGCTTTTGCTGAGAGCATTACCAATTCATTTGTCGATATCAACTCGATTCCAGTCTCTGCGATTGAACGTATTGATATTTTAAAAGATGGCGCATCAGCTATTTATGGTTCTGATGCAGTTGCTGGTGTAGTTAATATTATCTTAAAGAAAGATATTAATGGCCTAGAAGTGAACCTTGGTTATGGCGGTACTGATGGTCCTAACTACGAAGAAAAAACAGCAAGTTTAGTATGGGGTACTAGTACAGAGAAAAGCAGCGCATCAATTATTATTGATTACTTTAACAACACAGCACTCTCATCTGATGAAATGGGCCGCCTAGGCACAGCCAACCAAGAACCATACGGTGGTATGGATTTTCGCTCATCGCGTGGCTTTCCGGGCTACTTCTATGTAGATGGTGAAAAAACCATTGATCCAGCCTGCCCAGCAGAAAATGCAACCGCAAGTGGCAGCTGCTTATTTGACTACGGCCCGTATGGTTACGTAACCCCAGCATCTGAGCGTGTCGGTGCTATCTCACAATTTGAATATAACTTCGACAATGGTATTTCAACTTTCTTAGAAGTTGCAGTACAACATAATACGTCGCAAGCAGCAGGTGCACCGACCCCGCTTGATGAAGATGCGGGCCTTACAGTACCTGCAAGCCATCCTAACAACCCGTTTGGCCAAGATATCGAAATTGGTCGCTACAGAACCGTAGATGCCGGCCCTCGCCAATGGGATATTGAATCTGATACGCTTCGCTTTGTTGCCGGTCTAAAAGGTGAAATAAATGACTGGAGCTGGGAAGCAGCTGTTCAAAAAGGTCGCAGTGAATCAATGCAAACAGGTAATAGAAGCCAAGGTTGGGTGCGCACTGATTTCCTACAACAAGAAATCGATGCAGGTAACTATAATCCATTTGGTGGCACCTATAATGACCAGGCAGTGATTGACCGTATCACGACAAGCTTAGTGCGCCGTGGTGAGTCTCATATGACCTCATTTGATGCAAATATTAGTGGTGAAGCATTCAGCTTTGGCGATGATGTAGTAATGATGGCTGCAGGTATTGAATACCGTGAAGAAGATGTGAGCGATATTCCAGACGACCAATTCCAGCGTGGTTTAATTTTTGGTACTGAGTCTGTATCAGCCGCTGCTGAACGCGACCAATACGCAGCTTACATTGAGTTTTCAATTCCGCTGGCTGATAACCTAGAACTGCAACTAGCTGGTCGATACGATGACTACAGCGATTTTGGCTCAACTACAAACCCTAAAGTAGCTGTTCGCTGGGCACCAACTGATTCAATCACTGTTCGTGGTTCGTGGGCTCAAGGTTTCCGCGCGCCTTCACTGGCACAAATTGGTTTAGGTCCGTCGGAAGAAAGTCAATTCTTTGTAGATACTTACCGCTGTCAGGCAACAGGGCTTGACTGTAACGCTCTAGATTACAATATCCAATTTGCAGGTAACCCAAACCTTGAAGCTGAGGAGTCAGAGTCATGGAATGTTGGCTTTATCTGGGCACCAACCGCTGAATTTGGTTTTGGAATCGATGTATGGAGCATTACACAAGATAATAAGATTGACGAGCAAGAGTTCGGCCCTATCTATGATGAAAACTGTAATGATCAAAACAGCACAGTCTGCGTGCGTTTAGCACCACAAAATGGTCAAAGCTTAGGTGTGATCCAAAAAGTTTATAGCACCTTTGAAAACGTCTCATCACAAGAAGTATCAGGTGTCGATGTATCGGCTAACTACACACATGCGATGAACGATTACGGCTTCTTAAAATTCAATTTAGAATGGGCTTACCAAAACGAATTTAAGAAAGATGGCCGCGATTACACTGGCGAATATCGTTATCCTGAAAACCGTTGGATTTTCTCAACAAATTGGGAAATGGGTGACTTCAACACGAATGTGAACGTTAGTTACACGGGCGAGTTTGAAGATACGCCAGATATCGACTTTGACGGTAATTTAGACTTTGATAGCAACACATCACGTATGGTTGATTCACAAACGCTGGTTGATTTACAAACAGCGTATAATTTCTCAGAGAAAATCAAACTTTCTGTGGGTGTGAATAACGTGTTTGATGAAGATCCTCCGTTTGCAATCGGTGATGGCGATGGCGACTTATATGGCTATGTATCAAGCGTACATAACCCTCGTGGTCGTTATTTCTATACTAAACTAACGATGCGTTTTAATTAATCTTGTTGTGCTTAAAAACAAAAACCCGCCAATTGGCGGGTTTTTTAATTCTTTAACTAAGGCCTAAATTATAGGTCGCCTTCGTTTTCAGAAAGGAACTTAGCAACACCTTCAGGGCTCGCGTCCATACCTTTTTTGCCTTCAGTCCAACCAGCTGGACATACTTCACCGTGCTCGCTGTGGAACGCTAGCGCGTCAACCATGCGGATCATTTCGTCGATGTTACGGCCTAGAGGAAGGTCGTTAACTACTTGGTGACGTACGTTACCTTCTTCGTCGATTAGGAAAGAACCACGGAAAGCAACACCTGCTTCTGGGTGCTCAACATCGTATGCTTGACAGATTTCGTGTTTAACGTCTGCAACTAGTGCATATTTAACTTGACCAATACCACCGTCAGCAACGGCAGTGTTACGCCATGCATTGTGTGAGAATTGTGAATCGATAGAAACACCAATTACTTCAACGCCACGCTTTTGGAACTCTTCAAAACGCTTGTCGAAAGCGATTAACTCTGAAGGACAAACGAAAGTGAAGTCTAACGGGTAAAAGAAGATAACTGCTTTTTTACCTTTGATAGTTTCTTTTAGGTTGAAGTTTTCAACGATTTCACCGTTACCAAGAACAGCTGCTGCAGTAAAGTCTGGTGCCTGACGGCCAACTAATACACCCATTTTTATCTCCAAATATTTGAGTTTATTTCCAATTGCCTAAGCAATACTCACATAGATATGGTTACTAAAACGCAAAAACCAAGTGTAAGTATTGATAAATTGCAAGATAGTGTAATGAGGTTACAGACAAATGAACAATCGAAAAAAGCGATATGCCTAATCGGAAAAATTGATTTATTAAAATATTACGTAACTCTTGAAGCAAACAATCGCACAGAGCTGCAAAATCAGCAGCTAAAATCTGATAAAATATGCCGAGCTAAGCAACTAGGTAGAAAAATGAAAGTTTTGATCACAGGTTCAGCAGGTCGGGTTGGCCGTGCAATTTATATCAAGTTAATGAGCAATTATAATGTCGTTGGGATGGATAAAGCGCCCTGCTCTACAGCTGACTTTGTGGGTGATATTCGTGACCAACACTTAATTCAGAGAGCTCTTCAAGACATCGACGTGATAATCCATACAGCCGCTTTACATGCCCCTCATGTTGGCCTGCACTCTGACGACGATTTTTACACTATAAATGTGGAGGCGACAGAACAGCTGGCACTGTTAGGTATAGAAGCAGGCGTAAAACAGTTTATTTTTACCAGCACCACAGCGCTCTATGGTTCAGCTTCAACGCCATTAGGTCAAGCGGGTTGGGTAAACGAGGATATTATTCCAAAGCCAAAATCCATTTACCATAAAACTAAAATTGCCGCCGAAGCCAAGCTTGAAGCTATTTCAGTAAAGCACAAATTACCAATCACAGTATTACAGATGTCTCGCTGTTTTCCTGAACCTGCAGATACGATGGCGCTATTTCGTAATAGCCGTGGCATCGACGCTCGCGATGTTGCCAATGCTCATTTATGTGCAATCGAGAAAAAACTAAGTGGTTTTAATCGCTTTATTATTTCAGGCGTTACGCCTTATTCAAAAAAAGATTGCCAGTCGCTTTATAAGCAAGCAGATAAAGTCATTATTGAAAAAATCCCAGCATTAGCAGATGCATTCAAGGAGCGAGGCTGGCTATTACCAACGAGTTTAGACCGAGTATACGATTCAACTAGAGCGCAGCAGCAACTTGGCTGGCATCCCAAACATGATTTTAATAGTGTTTTAGCAATGCTTGATGATGAAAGCGCTGAAGTACTCCCGGTGCTTAAAAGTAACTAACAAAAAACCCAGCTTTTAGCTGGGTTCTTAAATGAATATTAATTACGGTCGCTTAGTCCATGATATCTTCTGGCATATCACCACGAATTTGTTGCCAAATTTCACCTGTTTGATGACCATATTTACGCATCATTGAAATCGCACCGTCGTGTTCACGACGCTCTGCCAGTTCTGTTAAATCTTTATAAAATTGACGCGCTAATTCACGAGTTCGAGAATCAGAGAAGTAGTGGCAGCCAATTTTTGAGTAGAAACCTTTAAAGCCATTTAGGATAAGAACGTAAATGCGGTTATTACCCGCAACTGCTAATTCATGGTGAACTTTATAATCGTAATCAGCAAATGCTTGCGCACTGTCTTCTAGCTCTTCACTTTGCGATAAAATTTCAATTACACGCTCAGGAGCAAGCTTAATAGCCGCACGGGTATAAATTGCGCTGATATTAGTGCGAGCAGAAAGTAATTGATCTGTAAGCTCTGGCATTTTGTCTTCATCTAGTCGCGCTAGCGTTTCTAAAATGTTCAGGCCCGAGGTTTCCCAGAAGTTATTTACACGGGTAGGTTTACCGTGCTGAATCGTTAGCCAGCCATCACGGGCTAGACGCTGAAGTACTTCACGTAAGGTTGTACGTGTAACACCTATCAGCTCAGATAATTCACGCTCAGCTGGAAGAATTGAGCCAGGCGGAAAGTCACCATTCCAAATAGATTCAACAATGTATTCTTCAGCAAAACCTGCTGGGCTTTTCGCTTTAAAAATTCTCATTCACTTTCCACTTGAGTTAGCAACTACTTTTACCGCATTTGGTGTTCAACTCACTGATTGTACCAGATGATAAGCAACTAACAAGTAAACTAACTCGGCAGTACATAAAAATCTATAAGATCTAGTTAAATAAATGGCCTTTTGGATTAAAAGTACATCAAATAACAATACTATCGATATAATCAATTTCTATTTATTAACAATAATAACCAGCACTGATATAGGTATGGCCATGCAGCAGCGCGTTTTACCAGCTCTATTTAAAAATTTTTTAGGAACTTCACCAAAGTGGTATAAATACACCATTATTGCGTTTTTACTAATCAACCCGGTGTTATTTCAACTTAACCCTTATCTGGCAGGATGGGTATTAGTGTTAGAGTTTATTTTTACACTCGCCATGGCACTTAAATGTTACCCGCTACAACCGGGTGGTTTACTGGCAATTGAAGCCTTGTTTATCGGCATGACAACAGCAGGTCAAGTTGAACATGAGATAGTACAGAATATCGATGTGATCCTGTTACTTATCTTTATGGTTGCTGGTATCTATTTTATGAAAGACTTACTTTTATATATCTTTACAAAGCTGGTTGTTTCAGTACGAAGTAAAACCGTATTATCCCTGTCGTTTACGATAGCTGCCGCATTTTTATCTGCTTTCTTAGATGCGTTAACGGTGATGGCCGTTGTTATTGCCGTCGCGATGGGCTTTTACAGTATTTACCACAAGGTAGCATCAGGCAAAGACTCCAGCAGTGAGCATGATATTAATGACGATAACCAAGTTCGCCCAGTCAATCGTCAAGAGCTTGAAGAGTTTCGTGCTTTTCTTCGTAATTTATTAATGCATGCATCCATAGGTACTGCCTTAGGCGGTGTTTGTACTATGGTAGGCGAGCCACAGAACTTGATCATTGCAGAGCGTGCAGACTGGTTATTTGGCGAATTTTTCTTCCGAATGTTGCCTATTACTTTACCCGTTATGATTGCAGGTATTGCCACTACTTTCTTACTCGAAAAAACCAAAACCTTTGGTTACGGCGCAAAACTCCCTGCCCCCATCCACACGATTTTATCGGATCATGCTAAAAAGCTTGAGAAAAAACGCACCACACGCGACAAAGTGAACCTAGCGATTCAAGCTTTCATTGCTGTTTGGTTGATCATAGGTTTAGCCCTTCATTTAGCCACTGTTGGTTTAATTGGTTTGTCTGTAATTATTTTTGCCACAGCCAGTGCTGGTATTATTGAAGAACACCAGTTAGGTAAAGCATTTGAAGAAGCCCTACCATTCACAGCGTTACTTTGCGTATTCTTCTCAATTGTTGCAGTTATTATCGACCAGCATTTATTTACACCTGTGATCGCATGGGTACTTACTTTCGAAGGTCAGCTGCAACTGGTGATGTTCTTCATTGCCAACGGTATTCTTTCGATGGTCAGCGATAACGTGTTCGTGGGTACTGTGTATATCAATGAAGTGGCTGCTGCGTTACAGGCAGGTCAAATTACCCGTGATCAATTTGACCTATTAGCTGTGGCAATTAACACAGGTACTAATTTACCAAGTGTTGCTACGCCTAATGGACAAGCTGCCTTCTTATTCTTGCTTACATCAACATTAGCCCCTGTGTTAAGACTATCTTATGGACGCATGGTATACATGGCGCTACCTTATACCATAGTGTTGACGATTGTTGGCTTGAGCATGACCTTATTCAGCCTTTCAGATATGACTGACTTGCTGTATCAATGGGGCTTAATCAATCACCATAGCGGTGCGTTACCTGGCTCATTAGGTGGTCATTAAAACGATTATTTAAAACAAAACTGTTGAAACTAAAAAGCCCGCTTGATGCGGGCTTTTTTGATAGAGCTCTTTTTTGCTAGATTAGCTGTTTAATCAAGCACTTTCGCGTCGTTTGCTTTGTTGAGTAAGCTGCGGCTTTGCGTTAAGAAATGTGCAGTTGCATCAGAGAAGTATTCTTTTGCATCAGCAAATGCGGCAATCAATGATGCTTTATCCCCTGCTTTTAGCTTTTCTAGCGTGTCTGCAAAAGTATCTTGGTAGTTGGCAAGCAGTGCTTCTACATCTTCGAATTGTGCTAACATGATGTCAGAGTAAAGCTCTGGCGATTGGGCAAATAAGCGCCCGACCATCATTAACTCTAACTGATAAATGGGTGATGAGCAGCTGCGAAGCTCTGCAAGTGTATGGCTTTGCTTGGCAAGAAACTGGCCATATACAAAGGTTGTTAAGTGACGCATAACCTGAATGATCTGCATTGCTTCATCGTGTTTTTTAGCATCCATTTCAACTACTTGGCAGCCCCAAACTTGTAGTTGTGCCATTAACCCTTTAGCTACTTCATGATCTCGCCCTTCACACACGACCACCGTTTGTTTTACCCAATGTGAAATATCTGGGCCAAACATGGGGTGTAAGCCAACTACAGGGCCGCTATGAGCCGCCATAAGTGCTTTTAAAGGTTTTTGCTTAACAGAGGTAATATCAACCAGCAAACAGTCATCATCAAGTGTCGGTAGCGCTGCGACGACTTGCTCAAGTGCATTAATTGGCACACTGACAAGAACCAATTTTGCCCCTTTTAATATCGTCTCACTTTGTCCTTGCTGTGCTTTATCTAAAATACGCACTTCATAACCTGAACGAGTAAATTGTTGAGCAAATAACTGACCCATGGCACCTTCACCACCCACAATTACAATGGGTGATAATTGGGGTGCAACACAGGCAAGGCTACCTTGTTGGTTTTGATACGCTTCACGCATCATACGACGCAATATATCTTCAACTAACTCAGGGTTAACCCCTTGTGCGACAGCTTCTTGACGACGAGCTGCAAGTAACTCAGCCTCGCGATCTGGGGCATGTAATGGTGCTCCGATTTGTTGCTTAATTGCGCCTATTTTTTCTGTAATCCCATTACGCTTTGCCAGTAATGCCACCAATTGCGCATCACATTCATCTATTCCTGCTCTTAAATCAGCTAGATCATTCACTGTTACCACGTTACTACACCTCAAACCCTATAAACGTAAATATTTATATACAAAAAAGTAAAGCTTTTAATACAAATTATAGTAACAGGATAACAGCCAAAGCACAAAGCCCCAACGCTCTTGTAGCATAGCTTATAAAGGGATAAATAGGAGTAAGTAGATAAGTTAGAAGGGAGTATCTCTCAGAGGGGTAAATTATTTTTGTGGTATAAAAACCAAAACGGGTTGCAACCTAAGGCTGCAACCCGTTTTATTTTGCGTTGTAAAACAGCGCGTATTAGTTAAGTTTTTCTCTAATACGTGCAGATTTACCAGAACGCTCACGTAGATAGTAAAGTTTCGCACGGCGAACTGCACCGCGACGTTTAACTGAGATACTATCGATAAGAGGGCTGTGCGTTTGGAATACACGCTCAACACCTTCACCGCTCGAGATTTTACGAACTGTGAATGCTGAGTGAAGACCACGATTACGCTTAGCGATTACAACACCTTCAAAGGCCTGTAGACGCTCTTTGTTACCTTCTTTTACACGTACCTGTACAACTACTGTATCACCAGCGCCGAATGCTGGTACGTCTGTTTTAAGCTGCTCTTCTTCAAGCGCTTTAATAATATTTTGGTTTACTTTTGCCATTATATTTCTCACTTTCCTAGGTGTAACTGTCTTCTAGCCACAAGCTTGTTGGTACTCTTGCTGAAATTCAGCAAGGAGTGCCGCTTGCTCCTCAGTCAGAGCTAGGTTATGCAACAAGTCAGGACGACGAAGCCAAGTTCTACCAAGTGACTGCTTTGTGCGCCACTTAGCGATTTCTTGGTGGTTTCCGCTGAGTAATACAGCAGGCACCTGTTTATCATCCAATGTCTCTGGCCGTGTATAGTGAGGACAATCAAGCAAGCCATTCGAAAATGAATCCTGCTCAGCTGACTGGTTATGACCTAACACCCCTGGTACTAATCGTGCTACTGCATCAATTAGCGTCATCGCGGGTAGCTCACCACCACTTAAAATAAAATCACCAATTGACCATTCTTCGTCAACGTATGATTCTATGATTCGCTCATCTATACCTTCATAGCGACCTGCAATTAAAATCAGCTTTTCTGATTGTGCAAGCTCGCTTGCACCTTGCTGATCTAATTTGCGCCCTTGCGGGGACATATAAATTACTTTTGCACCATCACCTGCCGCTTTTTTGGCGTCAAGGATAGCTTGTTTCAATGGTTCAACCATCATTAACATGCCAGGACCGCCCCCGTAAGGACGATCATCCACAGTTCTATGCTTATCAGTGGCATAGTCACGTGGGTTCCAACAGTTAAAGTCGATTAGACCATTTTTAACTGCGCGACCTGTTACCCCTTGGGTGGTAATCGCATCAAACATGTCCGGGAAAAGGCTTATCACCCCTACCCATAGCGAACTCGTTTGTGACATTAAAACCCTGGGTCCCAGTCTACGGTAATTTCTCTTGCATCATGTTTAACTTCTTTAATAACAGAATCTGTTAAGAAAGGAATTAAACGCTCTGCTTGGCCAAATGCATCTTTTTTGTTTGCTTTCACAACCAAAACGTCATTTGACCCTGTCTCCATTAGGTCATCAACAGTGCCTAAGTTATAACCTTTATCAGTTATAACAGACATGCCGATCAGATCTCGCCAATAGAATTCACCTTGCGGTAATTCTGGTAGCTGCGCTGCATCTACTGAGATTTCTGCATTGGTTAAAGCCATTGCTTCGTCTCGGTCGTTTACTTGCGCAACTTTAGCGATAAAGCCTTTGTTGTGGCGACGCCAGTCGACCACTTCTAAGGTCTGCCATTTACCTTGTTGCCCTATCAACCATGGGCTGAAATCGAAGATCCCTTCGGGATCATCAGTAAATGAATGCACCTTAAGCCAGCCCTTTATACCATACGGGGCACCGAGCTTTCCTACTGTAATATACGAGGTGTTCTCTTGACTCATGGTTACTCTTACGCCTATTAAGCCGCTTTACGAGCGTCTTTAACTAACTTAGCTACGCGATCTGAAAGAGATGCGCCTTGACCTACCCAGTGATCAACACGAGATAAATCTAAACGTACTTTTTCTTCCTGACCAGAAGCGATTGGGTTAAAGAAACCTACTTTCTCGATGAAGCGACCGTCACGCGAGAAACGGCTATCCGCAACCACAATTTGATAGAAAGGGCGTTTTTTAGCGCCACCACGTTGCAAACGAATAGTTACCATACCGTCCTCTACATTAGATTGACTGTTTTCATTAATAAGATTTACTCCCCAATACGGGAAGCTGGGGAATTGTACGAGTTTTTTGCAACATTGCAAGTAAGAACTGCTGCAAAATGTAAGTTTAGTTGATTAAACACTGATCTGGGCTTTAAATCTTACATGCAGCTAACAACTACGCATAAATTATCTACAAAAAAAGGAGCTATATGCTCCTTTTTATACATTTAATAGACAGTACTATTAAAATTTAGGGCCACCACCCATCATCCCTGGTGGTAACATGCCTTTCATGCCGCGCATCATTTTCTTCATGCCACCTTTGCCTTTCATCTTCTTCATCATCTTCTGCATTTGCGTAAATTGCTTAAGCAGTTTATTGATTTCTTGCACCTGAGTACCAGAACCTGCTGCAATACGTTTTTTACGCGAGCCTTTGATGATTTCAGGACGGGCACGCTCTTTTGGCGTCATAGAGTTGATGATGGCTTCCATTTGTACGAAAGTTTTATCACCCATCTGGCCTTTTACAGCGTCTGGTAGGTTTTGCATGCCTGGCAGCTTATCAAGCATCGACATCATACCGCCCATGTTCTTCATCTGACGAAGTTGCTCAGCAAAGTCATCTAATGTGAAGCCATCACCTTTAAATACTTTTTCGGCAACTTTAGCTGCTTTCTCTTTATCTACTTTCATTTCGACTTCTTCGATTAATGAAAGTACATCACCCATACCTAGGATACGAGAAGCAATACGGTCGGGGTGGAATGGTTCAAGAGCATCAGTGCGTTCACCCACACCCATAAACTTAATTGGCTTACCAGTAATATGGCGAATCGATAATGCAGCACCACCACGGGCATCACCATCGGTCTTGGTTAAGATCACACCACTTAAAGGCAGTGCCTCATCAAATGCTTTTGCGGTGTTTGCCGCATCTTGACCTGTCATCGCATCAACAACGAATAAGGTTTCGATTGGGTTAATCGCGCTGTGAAGTGCTTTGATCTCGTCCATCATGTCGTTATCGACGTGTAAACGACCTGCAGTATCAACTAATACCACATCAATGAATTTTTTCTTCGCGTGAGAAATCGCATTGTTTGCGATATCAACCGGCTTTTGTGAAATGTCACTTGGGAAGAACTCAACACCCACTTCATCAGCCAGTGTTTCAAGCTGTTTGATTGCTGCCGGACGATAAACGTCGGCACTCACAACTAATACAGACTTCTTTTTACGCTCTTTTAAGAATTTAGCTAGTTTACCAACACTGGTCGTTTTACCAGCACCTTGTAAACCCGCCATCATCACTACCGCTGGCGGCTGTGCATTAAGGCTTAGCTCTTCGTTAGCTTCACCCATGGCTTTTTCAAGTTCTTCACGAACGATCTTAATAAAGACTTGGCCAGGGCTTAAGCTTTTTGTTACCTCAACACCTACGGCGCGTTCTTTAACTTGCTTAACGAATTCACGAACAACAGGTAATGCAACGTCCGCTTCCAAAAATGCCATGCGGACTTCGCGTAATGTATCTTTTATATTGTCTTCAGTTAGGCGTCCGCGGCCACTGATATTTTTTAAGGTTTTACCTAAGCGTTCTTGGAGATTCTCAAACATGTAAAGGTTCCGATAAAACGTGTTGCACCTGCAATGTACATAAATCAAACAAGTTTGGTGACAATACAGGCAATATTAAAATTTAATTCCTAGCAGTATACCGTAAATGGTGGTCGACAATACAGTGTTCAAGTGCGCAGTTTGAGTTTCTTTTTACAAACTCTATGCTTTTGCCTTGCTATAAAATACAATGGCATCAAAGAGACAAGGATTTATCGATATAAATTAAGTGGCCAAAACACGATGATTATTAGTTTAACTATTATTGCTAGTTTGTTTTATGTGTTAGCAACGTCACATGTGCTATCACGCCTTTTTCACAAACAAGGTCCAAGCCAAAAACTCACAGTCATTCTTAGCACTGTGGCTATCCTTGCTCATATGCTATTACTGGTTAATTCAGTTTTTCGTGCTGACGGCCAAGATTTAAGTATCGTCAACGTTGCTTTATTAACCTGTTGGGTCATTGTGGTGTCGGTAACTGCTGTGTCTCTCAAATTCCCTGCGACTTTATTGTTGCCAGTTGTTTATGGTTTTGCAGCCTTACTGACTCTTGCCAGCTTGTTTATACCACATCATGTGATTTTGCAATCAATCGATGTTGAGCTTGGTTTAGTTACTCACATATCGTTATCACTGCTAGCCTATTGTGTTTTGATAATCTCAACACTTTATGCTGTACAGTTCTACTTTATTGATAAGCGCCTCAAACGCAAAGACTTGGCAATTGTACACAGCCACCTCCCTCCTTTAATGGTGGTTGAGCGTCAGCTATATCAATTACTCACGCTGGGTACTATCTTACTGACTTTTGCTCTCCTTTCTGGGTTCATCTTCTTAGAGGGAATGTTTGCCAGTGAGTTTATCCACAAAACAGTCTTATCACTAATTGCTTGGCTCATTTTCACCGTGGTCACTGTAGGTCATTTACGCCAAGGCTGGCGTGGAAAGCCTGTGGTGTTTTCGATCATGATAGCCGCTTTTATCTTGTCACTTGCTTATTTTGGCAGCCGTTTCATCCAAGAAGTGGTTCTAAATAAGTTTTAACTTGACTCAGCAAGCTGTCTCTAGCTTAATATGCACTGATTTATAAAAAAAGGATCCATCCTTGGACGACATATCGACTAGTACCCTGTTTATTATATTGGGATTATTGATACTTATTTCTGCTTATTTTTCTGGTTCTGAGACTGGAATTATGTCAATCAACCGTATTCGCCTGCGTCATCTTGCTAAAGAAGATCACCGTGCAGCGAAGCGCGTCAGCAAACTATTAAGTCGCCCTGACAGACTCATTGGTCTGATCTTAATTGGTAATAACCTTGTAAATATCGCTGCAGCACAGGTTGCAACGATTATTGGTATTCGTTTGTATGGTGATCTCGGTATCGCTATTGCAACCGGCGCGCTAACGCTGGTTGTTTTAATCTTTGCCGAAGTAACGCCAAAAACACTTGCTGCGCTATACCCAGAGAAGGTTGCTTTTCCAAGTTCAATTGTGCTTAAAGGCCTTTTGAAAATCCTTTTCCCGTTTGTGGTTATCGTAAACTGGATGACTAACGGCATGTTACGCTTGTTTGGTATTACCACAGCACAAATTGAAGAGCACAGCTTAAGTAAAGAAGAATTAAAAACTGTGGTGAACGAATCAGGTGCACTATTACCTGCTCGCCACCAAAGTATGCTGACTTCAATTTTAGATTTAGAGCAAGTCACTGTTGAAGATATCATGATCCCACGCAACGAAATTGTTGCTATCGATATCAATGATGACTGGAAGCTTATCAGCCGCCAACTTACTCATGCACAACACACTCGCGTTTTGTTGTATCGTGATCAAATTGATGATGCTGTTGGCTTTATTCACTCACGAGATGCACTGCGCCTATTAACTAAAGAGCAGTTTGATAAACCATCACTACTGCGTGCGGTACGTGAAATTTACTTTATTCCTGAAGGCACATCACTGAACACGCAACTACTTAAGTTCCAGCAATCAAAAGAGCGTATTGGCTTAGTCGTTGATGAGTATGGTGATATTCAAGGTCTAGTAACACTTGAAGATATTCTTGAAGAAGTTGTGGGTGATTTCACTACAACGCAAACGCGTACACCGAGTGAAGAAGTAACAGAGCAAGATGATGGCTCAGTACTTGTTGATGGCGGTGCTAATATTCGTGATTTAAATAAAGAAATGGGTTGGGAGCTACCGATTGATGGCCCGAAAACGCTAAGTGGTTTAATTGTTGAATACTTAGAGGACATCCCAGACTCAAACCTAAGCTTGCGTATTGCCGGCTACCCTATTGAAGTTATTGAGATAAAAGAAAATATGGTGAAGTTAGTTAAAGTTATTCCAAGTAAACGCACTGAATAGCTTTCAACTTAACCTAAACAAAAGGAGTAGCTTGCTACTCCTTTTTGTTACTTATAGCTTAATTACCTCTGAAGATTCACATTTTAAAAGCTAACCCGCACAACCAAACACAAATTCCTCTACTATTATTTTCTTTTGCATATATTGATATAAAAGGGAAAATAATGGACGAAATATCAATCGAGAAAATCTATAACCAAGCTATCGAATTGCTGATGCTTTACGGGCCAAAGTTTATCCTCGCAATACTGGTTTTAATTATAGGTTGGTGGTTAATTGGTAGAATTGCCAATATGGCTGAAAAATCAATGAATAAGGTCAAATTCGAAGTTGGCCTTACGCACTTTTTAGTCTCTTTTATCTCAGTCATTCTAAAAATACTATTACTGATCTCTGTTGCTTCGATGATTGGTATAGAAACCACGTCATTTATTGCAATGCTAGGTGCTGCTGGCCTTGCGGTGGGCATGGCACTACAAGGTAGCCTTGCTAACTTTGCAGGTGGCGTGCTTATTTTATTCTTTAAACCCTTTAAAGTGGGTGATGTAATCGAAGCACAAGGCTATATGGGGAAAGTTGTTGAAATACAAATTTTTGTCACCGTTTTACTCACCTACGACAATGAAAAAATCATTATCCCTAATGGCACGCTATCAAACGGCTGCGTTAAGAATAAGTTCGCAGAACCTCTACACCGTGTTGCAATCGAATTTGGTATTAGTTACGGAGATGATGTTCATAAAGCACGTGATGTGCTTATGAGCGTGCTTGATGATTATGATTTGGTATTAAAAGACATCGAAGATAAGAAACCATCTGTTCATGTTAGCCAGCACGGTGAAAGCCATATCGGCATGTTGGTATGGGCGTGGGTGGAGTCTGATAACTACTGGCCAGTGTATTTTGGCTTGTACGAGCGAGTTAAAATTGCCTTCGACGCTGCTGATATTACTATTCCATTCCCGCAAAGGGATGTTCATATTCACCAGTTTCCAGGTAAATAAAGAAAAAGAAGCCCGCTAATTGATGCGGGCTTTTTATTTATGTATTAACTAAATAAACGCTCAAACCAGTTCTTATCTAAATCTGCTTCACATTTTTTAAGTTGAGCGCCATAGCGGCTTGCTCGATGTTTAACTTTATTTGCAACACTCATTAGCCACTTCTTACTTTTGTAAGTGCCTCGCTTATAGCCGCCCCACCCTTCGTGATAATTAAGGTACTGCGCATAGGCATCCCACTTTGATATACCATTTACTTTATGGGTTTTGTAAACGAACCAGGCCATAAAATCGATTGCATCGTCAAAATCATCTCTGTCTGCACCGCTATTACCTGTTTCGCGAATGTAATCAGACCATGTTGGGGTTTTTGCTTGTGAGTAGCCATATGCCGAGCTGGCACGGCCGATTGGAATTACCCACAAGAAGTACTCCATTGGCGGCGCTGCATCATGACGAAATGAACTTTCTTGATACATCATGCTCATCAGTACATGTTTTGGCGAGCCCCATTTTTCTTGTGCATCACGGGCATCGTAATACCAATCGGGTTTTTCTTCAAAAATTTTACAAATATCATGAGGTTGCTCAGGAGGAGCCGTTGCACAACCAGCCAATGATGCGGCCAGCGATAAAATAATTATACTTTTTTTCATTTTTTTATGGATCTCGCTGAACTTTTTCTCGTCAGGTCAGTCTGAACTTATGAATGCAGCAGTATAGCATTGTTTCATCCCTGAAGAATCTTTGACGCAGCCTCCCTAGGCTGCGTTTTTTTATGCCTACAACATACTAAGCTTTAGAAAAATAGTCATCTAAAAATGCAGTGAAAGATACACTGTCTGCCGCTTTAACTTCACGCTCTTTAAGCACCGAGTCAGCAGCTTGCTCTGCCAAAAATGCTTGATCATAAAATTGGTAATCTGCATCAAGGTGACTTTGCTTGTACTGCTGTGCAAGTGCTAAAGCGAAATGACCATTATCCTGGTTTTCATTTGCAAGTGCTGCTACATATCTACCAGAAAAGGTTTTACTAGGATCCTCGACCCAGGTTACCATTTCTTTTATAGTTTCAGAGTAATAGCTCACACCGTAAGCTTTATCCATGTACTGTGCTACTGGGTGTAATTTATCAAAAATAGCATGCGCCCACTCAGTTAAGCTAGTAGCCCGCCCCTCTTTTGTTAACATTAACTCTGGATCACGACCATCATTAACGACCGCATCTAAATTTGCAGTACTTAATTTTTGCTCTTGCCAATCCATTTCTGGAGATTCGCTTAATAGGCAATAGGTTAAGAAAACATCTAAGAAGCGAATTTGCTGTAGATCAATTCCAGTTTCACTAAACGGATTAACATCCAATGCACGTACTTCTATATATTCTATACCGCCACGTAACAACGCATCAGTCGGTGTTTCACCCGAAGCTGCATTACGCTTAGGACGAATTGGCGAGTAAAACTCGTTTTCGATTTGCAGTATGTTTTTGTTTAGCTGCTTTGGTTCGGCACTTTTATAATCATCAAGATGACCATACAAATCCGAAGATAAGTGGATTGCTTCTTTTAACCCAGCCACATATTCTTCTAATGAGTTATACATAACACGTAAAGACGATTGTGCACTATTTGTGTAGCCAAGATTTCCCAGACGTAGTGCTGTACCGACTTCTAAATAAAGCGTGCCTTTACCCAATTTTTTAAAGGGTAAATCTGTTTCACGCCCTTGTAGAAACGAATTACACAAAGCCGGTGAAGCACCAAACAAATAACTGATAAGCCAAAGCTCACGCTTAAAATTGCGGATCAGACCTAAATAACCTTGTGATATAAAGTCCGACAAGCTTACTTTACTTTCATTTAGCTGATATAAGCTCTGCCATAAGGTTTCAGGAAATGAAATATTAAAGTGAACACCAGCAATCGCTTGCATCATACTGCCATAACGATTTTTAAGGCCTTCACGATAAAGTGTTTTCATACGCCCTATATTTGAATCACCAAACTGCGCCAATACAATGTCGTCTTGATGCTCAATAAAACATGGCATACTAATCGGCCATAGAAGTTCATCATTCATATGTGACAATGTGAACTTTTGTAAGTCTTTTAGCTGGGCTAGGGTTTGCTCAGCTGATGTGCTCACTGGAGTGATAAATTCTAGCAAAGATTCAGAAAAGTCAGTCGTGATATGCTCATTAGTTAACGCACTCCCAACGCCTTTTGGATGCCCCAGCTTTGATATGTGACCACTTGGTTTGATCCTTAAAGCTTCTCGCTCGATACCACGTTTAATCCCATTAATTGCGTTAGGAAATTGAGCTGTTAACGCTGCTAGCGTTTTATTTAAATCATGTTTTATCAAAAATGCTTCCTCGAGCCAGGTGGCTTTAATCCTAAGTGTATGGGGGCTAAAAATAATTACTCAAGAGCCAATTATAAGTTTCTGAAAAGTCCTTACACTGAAAGTTAATCTTGCCACTGTGAGTCATATTATACAATTGCTTTAGTGACCGCAGTGACGAGTATAAATTTTATTAGTGCAAACAAAGACCGAAACAAGATAACAATTCTTTCATCCAATACTAAAGAACTAGAGCAACCATATTTTTTCTGCTTCGTTATTGTTCTAGATCAATTCTCTTAAACAATTTTTAAAAGTTTAACAAAGATCAATCTTCAAGCTCTTCCCTTACATTTTTCTGAGTTTATAATCCGCGCACCATAAAAAAGTATATTTCAAGGACTCATATGCGTCGTGGGCAAGAAATCATTAATCAGGAAGTAACATACTCTGACAATCAAGAGCTTGTCTCTACCACTGACTTACGTGGTGTTATCACATACGTAAATAAGGAATTTTGTGCTATTGCTGGTTACAGCGAAGAAGAACTCCTCGGAAAAAACCATAACATAGTACGCCACCCTGATATGCCTAAAGCGGCATTTAAAGAGATGTGGGAAAAACTAAAACAAGGTCACTCTTGGCGTGGCATGGTGAAGAACCGCTGCAAAGATGGTCGCTACTATTGGGTCGATGCGTTCGTAACGCCAATTTACGAACATGGGCAGTTAGTTGGCTATCAATCTGTACGTACCAAACCAACTGAGCAATTAAAGAGTCGTGCAAAAGCGCTCTACACTAAAATTAATGATGGTAAATCAATCGCATCATTGCGTGAGAATATTTCAATAAGACAAATAGTATCAGCTATTTTATTAGTTGCAGGTATTGTTGGTTTAGCTGTGGCCGCGTCATGGATGGTTGCTTTAGCCGCATGTGCGCTTATAGCGCTACTTTTTGCTCTAAATTATGACGAACTGGTTGTTACGCCTAGCCATTTAAAGCAGCAACGTGCAGAGTTTGATTCAGTATCAAGGTATGTCTATTCAGGATCACATCCATTTAGCATTGCTGCCTTTAATCAGCAAATGCTGTTTGCAAAGCTCAGAACGGTGCTCGGTCGTGTTAAAGACTCTACTTACTCGTTTAAAAATATTGCCACCAGCTTAGATAAACAATCGTCACTAACTGAGCAAGGCATTGCTGCACAAAGTCAACGTTTGAGTGATATTGCCACAGCAATGACGCAAATGAGCGCAACGATTGGCGAAATTTCTGCTAATACTCATCATACAGCTGATAAGGTTAAGACAACTTATCAAAGCTGTAACGATATCAAACTGCATATTGAAGATAACAGTAGCATGGTGTCTGATCTAGCTAACCAAGTAGAGCAAGCTGCCACTACTGCTAACTCTCTTGCTAGTGAAGCTGACAAAATAGGCCAAGTAATGAGTGAGATTGAAGGCATTGCTGAACAAACAAACTTATTAGCACTGAATGCAGCAATTGAAGCAGCACGTGCAGGTGAGCATGGCCGTGGTTTTGCAGTTGTAGCAGATGAAGTACGCGCACTTTCTTCACGTACTCAAAATGCAACTTCGCAAATTCACAGCTCAATTAAAGAAATTCAAGATACTTTATTTAGCTGGTCTAAAGTGATGCAATCAACTAAAGCGCAAGCAGATAGTTGTGTTGATACGACTGCTCACACTCAAACTGAGCTAGCGAGCATCTTCGCGCAAATTGATGAAATATCAGGCCTTGCGACTGAGATATCGACGGCTGCTGAGGAACAACAAGTTGTCAGCACCGATATTCGCGAAAATGTAGAAAGCATAAAAGGACACAGCGAAGAGAACTTAAAGCTTAGCTACAACGTGGCTAAAGATGCAGCGGGGCTAGTTGAAGGCTCACGCAAAGTTAACGATATGCTGTTAACCTTTAAAGTTTAAACTTAACTGATACAAAATGCCGCATCATAAATGATGCGGCTTTTGTTTTTTAGGCTAATTAACGACTCGAGAATACAAGTCCATTCTCATCAGCATCAATATGAATGATGGCACCTGGCTGGTAATCCCCGCCTAATAATCGCTGTGCTAATGGGTTTTCAATGGTATGTTGAATAGCACGTTTTAAAGGCCTTGCACCATACACAGGATCAAAACCACTTTCTGCGATGCGGTCTAAAGCTGCATCTGTAACTTCAAGAATGTAGCCTTTTTCAGTTAATCGCTCACGTAGCTTACTTAACTGAATATCAGCAATTTCTTTAATGTGCTCATTAGCAAGTGGGTGGAATACCACGGTTTCGTCGATGCGGTTAATAAACTCAGGGCGGAACTGACTGACCAATACACCCATCACTTTTTCTTTCAACCCGGCATAATCATTTGAACCCGCTTGCTCTTGGATAATATCTGAACCCAAGTTAGAGGTCATGATGATCACCGTATTTTTAAAATCAACGGTGCGACCCTGACCATCTGTTAAGCGGCCATCATCAAGCACTTGCAGTAAGATGTTAAATACATCAGGGTGCGCTTTTTCGACCTCATCCAATAAAATGACTGAATACGGACGACGGCGTACAGCTTCAGTTAAATAGCCGCCCTCTTCATAGCCAACATAACCCGGAGGTGCACCGACTAAACGTGCCACCGAGTGTTTCTCCATAAACTCCGACATATCAATGCGCACCATGGCATCTTCAGTGTCAAACATAAAGCTGGCTAGTGCTTTTGTCAGCTCAGTTTTACCCACCCCTGTTGGGCCTAAGAATAGAAATGAACCGATTGGGCGATTTGGATCAGCAAGCCCAGCGCGAGAGCGACGAATTGCATTCGCAACAGCGACAACGGCTTCATCTTGACCAATCACTTTGTGATGTAATTGATCTTCCATTTGCAGTAGTTTTTCACGTTCACCTTGCAGCATTTTCGATACCGGAATGCCTGTCCAGCGCGATAAAATCTCCGCAATTTCGTCTTCACCTACTTGGTTTTTAAGCAAGCTCATTTCTTGCATTTCAGCTTGCGAAGCAAGGTCGAGTTTACGCTCAAGCTCAGGTATACGACCATATTGTAGTTCAGACATGCGCTGTAAATCACTAGCACGACGTGCCACTTCTAAATCAAGGCGCGCTTGCTCAAGCTCAGCTTTAATAACTTGCGTGCCTTGCAATGAGGCCTTCTCGGCATTCCACACTTCGTCTAGCTCGCGGTATTGTGCTTCAAGTTCAGTGATCAGCTCTTGCATTTCGGTGCGGCGCTTTTGACTCGCTTCGTCTTTTTCTTTCGCCAGCGCATTGTCTTCCAGTTTTAACTGAATAATACGACGTTCTAGCTTATCTAAAGACTCAGGTTTTGAGTCAATTTGCAAACGAATTGAAGAACCCGCTTCGTCAATTAAATCTATTGCCTTATCTGGTAATTGGCGATCGCTGATGTAACGGTGCGACAACTGCGCCGCAGCAACAATAGCCGGATCGGTAATATCAACTGAGTGATGCAGCTCATAACGCTCTTTTAAACCACGTAAAATCGCAATGGTGTCTTCAACCGATGGTTCATCAACAAACACTTTTTGGAAACGACGCTCAAGTGCCGCATCTTTTTCGATGTATTGGCGATACTCATCAAGGGTTGTGGCACCCACGCAATGTAACTCACCACGGGCAAGTGCAGGCTTTAACATATTACCCGCATCCATTGCACCGTCTGTTTTACCTGCGCCTACCATAGTATGAATTTCATCAATAAAAAGGATGACTTGACCTTCTTCTTTGGCAAGTTCATTCAATACTGATTTTAAACGCTCTTCAAATTCACCACGGTATTTAGCACCCGCAACCAAAGCACCTAAATCAAGCGATAATACTCGCTTGTTTTTTAAGCCTTCAGGTACTTCTCCATTGATAATTCGTTGCGCAAGGCCTTCGGCAATTGCCGTTTTACCTACCCCCGGCTCACCAATTAACACCGGATTATTTTTAGTACGGCGTTGTAATACTTGGATAGTACGACGAATTTCGTCATCACGGCCAATGACTGGATCAAGCTTACCTTGCTCTGCTCGCTCAGTTAAATCGATGGTGAATTTTTTTAATGCCTGACGAGTTTCTTCAGCATTTGGATCTTCTACTTTTTGGCCGCCACGAATGGCTTCAATTGCAGATTCAATCTTGCTAGAAGTAATATTCAGTGCTTTAAAAATTTCGCCTAATGGACCTTTATCATCACACGCGGCAAGGACAAATAACTCACTCGAAATGAATTTATCTTTTCGTTTTTGAGCGTATTTATCACATAAGTTAATTAACGAAATCAGGTTATTTGACAGCTGAACATCGCCACCAATGCCTTCAACTTTAAACAGTTTTTCGATTTCTTGAGATAACTTGGTATTTAACTCATCAGCACTGACACCTGCTTGTGCAAGTAGCGCACGCACGCTTGAACCATTTTGCTGAAGCAATGAATACATTAAATGCACAGGCTCAATAAATTGATGATCGCGCCCAAGTGCTAATGACTGCGCATCTGAAAGCGCAGATTGAAATTTACTTGTAAATCTATCTAAACGCATAAGGGTTTACCTATTAAAAAATCTAATTGCTTAATTAATGGGTATGCTTAGTGATTTGTTCAAGTAAAAGAAGAAAATTTAATCGTATAAAAGGCGTATTAATTGCGCCAGATCAAGCTCGCCATACGGCCTGTTTGTCCGTCGCGGCGATAAGAGAAAAACTGTGATTTATCAGTGACAGTACAGTACTCACCACCATATATTTTAACCACGCCTAATTGTGCCAGTTGCTGACGTGCCAGTAAGTAGATATCAGCCATGTATTTTTCATGTTTGGCTGTAAAGGCTTGTTGATGCACAGGGTTTTGTAAGCAAAAACACTCTTTAACGTCTTGCCCGACTTCAAATTGCGAAGGACCAATGGCAGGGCCTAACCAAGCAATAATATCGCTCGCTGGCGCTTGAAAGTGCGAAACCGTGTTTGCCAATATACCTTGCGCTAAACCACGCCAGCCACCATGGACAGCAGCGACTTCATCCCCAGAACTCGAGCAAAGCAATACTGGTAAACAGTCTGCGGTCATTATCGCCAGCGGCTGCTTTATTAATCGGGTGTAAAGCGCATCAGCAGAGCGTAGTTCGCTTAAATCAGACTGCTCATCAATCACGACTACATCGCTGCTATGTGTTTGGTTTAACCACACAGCAGGGTTTGGCAGCTGATTTGTAAGTAAGGCGCGATTTGCAAGCACAGCTTGCTCATCATCACCAACATGTAAACCCACATTAAAACTATCAAAGAGTGCAGCCGAAACACCGCCCTGTCGGGTGGTACTCAGTGCGCTAACAGAGTTTGGGGCAGTCCATGCTGGTGTGATCATAACGCTTAAAACTCGATATTTGGGTTTGCTTTAGTATCAGCGCGTAAAGCTTCTGTCATAGCTGCCATATCATCTGGAATTGGCGCTTGCCAAGTCATTAGCTCACCAGTGATTGGGTGCGCAATTGATAGCTTAACAGCATGTAATGCTTGGCGTTTAAAGTCGCGTAGCATTTGAAACAGCTCAGGTGTAGCACCTTTTGGCGGGCGCGGACGACCACCATACAGTTGGTCGCCAACTAATGGGTGGTTTAAATAAGCCATGTGTACACGAATTTGGTGAGTACGGCCTGTTTCTAGGCGTAAACGTAAGCGTGTATGTGCACGGAATTTTTCTGCAACACGATAATGCGTAACCGCTGGTTTGCCCATTTCATGCACGGCCATGTGAGTACGTTTTGTTGCATGACGACCAATTGGTTTTTCAACCATGCCACCAGCAGTCATTGTGCCATTACAAATTGCTTCGTATTCACGGGTGAAGTTTTCACGCTTCTGTAATGCAGATACTAAATGTGTTTGTGCCGGAATTGTTTTCGCCACCACCATTAAACCAGTAGTGTCTTTATCTAGACGATGCACAATACCCGCACGAGGTACATTAATAATGTCAGGATAATGGTGCAGTAAAGCATTTAATACCGTGCCATCTGGGTTACCCGCACCTGGATGAACGACTAATCCCATTGGTTTATTAATTACCAAAATATCATCGTCTTCATAAACGATGTTTAATTTGATATTTTGTGCCTCATATTCACGAGGGGCTTCGATGGTTGTTTCTACACTCACCATTTCGCCACCGAGTAGTTTTTCGCGCGGTGTGTTTAATATTTCACCGTTTACAGTGATTTTATCATCCAAAATCCACGTTTTTATACGTGATCGAGAATAATCAGGGAACAATTGCGCTAATACTTGGTCTAGACGTTTACCGCCAAGGTCAATTGGAACCTCGGCTTGGAGAGAAATTTGCTCTGACATTAGTAACTTTACCCAATTTACCAGTGCAAGCTGTGCTCGACTGGGTTAGAATCGCTTTAATATAATACGTATAGTTTACTCGGTTTTCCTCACTTGGCCTAGCCGAAGACATCGAAGGTAAGAAATAAAATGATAAATAAAATAGGGAAACGTGCGTTCGCCATAGTTTTTTCAGTATCTGTACTTGGCTTAGGTGCCTGTTCATCAGCACCGGATCAAGAAGATATCCAACGCGTTCCTAATAAATCTGCACAAGCTTTATATGAAGATGCAAAACAAACATTAGATTCTGGCTTATATGCCCGTGCAATTGAGCTATTAAGCGCTATTGATTCTCGCTACCCTTTTGGTCCTTTATCAAAACAAGTACAAATGGACTTAGTGTATGCGCATTATCAAGCAGGTAATACTGAGCAAGCACTCGCAACAATCGACCGTTTTATTCGCTTAAACCCAAACCATAAAGACTTAGACTACATGTACTACATGCGTGGCTTGGTAAACATCAAAGCGGATGAAAACGCATTCCAAGAATATTTTGGTGTAGACCGTGCTGACAGAGATGCAAACCGTACTCGTGTCGCATTTACTGATTTATCAACGCTTTTAAAGCGTTTTCCTAACAGTGCTTATGCACCAGAAGCGAAAAAACGTTTAGTGTGGCTACTGAATAAAATGGCTCGCTATGAGTTAAAAGTTGCTGAATACTACTATGAGCGTGAGGCATACCTTGCTGCAGCAAACCGTGGTAAATACGTGGTTGAGCACTACTCACAAAGCAGCTACCTTGATCAAGCGCTAGAGATCATGGAAAAAAGCTACAACAAACTTGGCTTACCTGAGCTGAGTGAACACGCTAAAGCAACACGTGAAGCTAATAAGCGTTAAAAATAAACTAAAAGCAAAAAAGGCGCCTAAGGCGCCTTTTTTAATATTTGCGATCGAATATACCCAAACCACCTCAAGGTGCGAGTTTCAGTTGGAATTAAATCGCATCTTCGTCTTCTTCAGCGGTACGAATTCGTACTACACGCTCAACGTCAGTGACAAAGATTTTACCGTCACCAATTTTACCTGTTTGCGATGTTTTAACGATAACATCGATAGCACGGTCAACATCTTCATCGCTTAATACGATATCTAATTTTACCTTAGGTAAAAAGTCCACCATATACTCAGCACCGCGATAAAGCTCGGTGTGTCCTTTTTGACGGCCAAAGCCTTTTACTTCGCTTACCGTCATACCTGTGATGCCCACATCTGATAATGCTTCGCGCACATCATCAAGCTTAAATGGTTTAATAATTGCTTCGATTTTTTTCATTTTCGGATTACTTATTATTTCTCGATTGCCTCGATTTTAGACAATCCCATTGCTGATGGCAAACAAAGCTATGAATTACGGTGATTAAATCAGCAATCATGATATTATTAAACAAAGTGATTCAAAATAGAGACAACAATGAAATCATTGCAACAGGGTTTTACATTATTGGAGTTAATGGTCACGATTGCTATTGTAGGTATTATTGCAACTATTGCGATCTGGGATAGCTCAGACATGCTTGAAAATGACCGTGCAGAGAGCTATTTGTTAGAGTTAAAACGCACACTCAGTTTTGCACGCGCAAAAGCAACAAGTAGTGATGCAATTATTGTTGTTTGTAGTGGCAATACTTCAAGAGTTGAAAGTAACAGACGAGTTCCATGTTTAAACGATTGGAGCCAAGGTACTGTATTCGTCTTTTTCGATTCGAATCAAAATGGCGTTTATAACCCAAGAGTTGGCGATATCATTTTAAGAGTCATGGAAGAAGTTCCAGAAAGCAGTCAGTTAAATTTCACTGGAGATAATTCTATTATTTTTGATACCAGCGGTATGCTCACGTCAAGTCAAGGAAAGTTCACTTACTGCCCTTCAAAAGCTGATGACGATAATAACAAACAACTAGAAGTATTTACCTCAGGGACTGCTTTATATATTGGTACTACGACAGATGGCTGTAATTAAGCTTGGTAAATTGACAGCCCACACTCTCGAATTATAGTTAAATAAACAGTCGCAATTTTGGAGTCTTCAAGGATGAAGGCATTTACAACTCTGCGCAGCCTCAATGGAGCGACGTTAATTGAAAGCCTAATAGTGTTATCAATTTTATCACTCCTGCTGCATTTCGTCTTATTTGAATATAAGCCACTTCTGGCCAAAAACCGTTTAGAAAGCAACATGCAAACGGTGAAAAGAGCGCTGCAGTTTACTCGCCTAAAAGCGCAAACAAATGATGCCTATGTCACCTTCTGCGCCTTAAAACACAACAGATGCAACAAAGCTATATGGCACAAATCGTTAACCGTTTTTGTAGACAGAGGCGTGCTAGGTGTATTTGAAAGTGGTGATACTAAACTAATGGAAATCGAAGCAATAAGTAAGTTCGACATGCTGACGTACCAGCGTCATTCAGTCACATTTAGCCCAGCAGGTATGCCGATGGGGCTAGGTAATGGTACTTTTATCTACTGCCCAGAATATAGTAAAGCAAGCCTCAAAGGGCTTGCTATAAGCGTTAGTCCATTTGGACGGGTCAGGTTAATTGATACTGATAAATGCCAAACTGATAATTGATAAAGCTTATTTACCCCAACATGTGCTTGAATCAGCAGACCCTGTTGACGTTTTTAAACCCGTATCAGAAATAGATAAAGTTTTGCACTCGCTATCCTGTAACGGCGGTCCAGACTCAGGTGTTGCCTTAAATATAAATGTACCTGCGTCATTATCTACCTCGACACTAATGGTATAAAAGTTATTTTCTGTAGTACTAGAAACACCTAAATCAGCAATTGTGCTTGTATATTCTCGATTATCGACAAAATACTGCTCTTGCTTATTAGCTGCATCTAATAACGAAGTAATTGCCTCAGTTCGAGCAGTACGTTTTACGTGCTCAAAATAACTAGGAATAGCAATGCTCGCGATGATCCCCAAGATAGCTACAGTAATCATAAGCTCGATTAGCGTAAAACCGTTATGACCCTTTGTTCTTATAAAGTTCATTTTTTAAAAACCTATATGATTGTTTTTTTACAGGAATTACCCCTATTTGTTCTTATCTTAGATGGCTAACAATAATTATGCAATTAAGGCGAGTATTCAAATCGCTACCACATGCTCTGCCTTAACATCTAAGGCAGAGCATTCGCTTAGTGCTTTATTGGCTATTATCGTTTCGCTCTTGCTTGTAGATGAAAGTTTGTTGTGTTTTAAAGCCAAAGCCAATAGGCACTGCATCACTAACAAGCTTAATTTTACCGTCTTCAACAGTTATACCTGGACCTAAGATTTCTTGAACCTTAAATGGGTTTTCTTGCCCCTTAATACCAGGTCCAATTGTTAGAAATTGACTTAACTCTTCAACTTTATCTTCAGTATCTTTAATGACATCTGGGTTGTCAGGATCAGGTAAGTCATCACAATAGCCATTATTATTATTATCAACACAACTATTCCCCACGCCAAAATACAACTGAGGTGTGTCCGGAACATCATTGGAAGTAGTAAATTTCAGGCTATCGTAAACCTTTGTGCCATAGTGTAAATGAAAGGCATATACGCTTCCTGAGCCACCAGTTAACGAGCACTGGTTAGTTGTCTCGGTTGCAGAAGCAGGGGTATAGCTTGTGAAATAGGCAACCCCCCCTATAACTGTACTCGCAGCAAGTGATTTTTCTCCCACTGACGGAAGGTTATAATACCAGCCTTTATAAGCTCCAAGTTCAACTTCTAGCTTGGTAAATTTATCGACATTATCAAGCGCATTACCAAATGGATCTGAGTCCATATTCATTAAATCAGATTGAGTAATTACCTTGGGTACGTCACTACCTACAAAAGATTGAGTAACTGTATTAATATCTCGAATCATGAAAAGTTGATCCTTAGTTACTGTTGAAGTTGGCTTTGAACGATTACCACTGCCAACTAAAACTGCATCAAAGGGTGTATCTCGTCGAGAAAATATTTTTTTCCCATTAATAGTTGTTTCTGTGACCTTGCTGAACATAGTTCTTGCTATCAGCGGCTTGTAGAAAAAACGCCTATCTTGCGTACTCAAAGAACTGCCCAAACTTGCAAGTTTGAAGTGAGTCCAAGGACTATCAGAGCTATTTGGTTTTTCACTCGGCATATCTATTCGCCAAATATCACCACCTGTGTCAGTTGCATATAAACGGTCAACAAAGCCATCATAATCCGAATCAAGAACACTAACATCAGCCGCAATACTGTGCTTACCTTTAAAACCGTTTTCGGTTGGAGTTAGTGCCCAAATTTTATTTCCTGTTTGCGCATCAACAATATAGATCCCGCGGCCTTCGTTATCATCTGTTCGGATCACGTTATCCTTGTTAGTGTCGTAACCCGCACCAAAAATCAATACAGGGCGGTTTTTATAGCCTTCCATATTAATATAGGTAACCGTAGGCTTAGACCAAGTTTGACCTAACTCTTTGAAGTCACCGGAACCACCTTCAATAGGTTGATTCCACAGTAAACTTGGTGAGTCGGGGTTTGTAATATCTAAGCCATAGTAATAGTTACCACCACGCCTCAAACCAAAAAATGCCCAAACACGATCACTCCCATCTACCACACCATCATTATTTTTGTCATCGAAAAATACAGATATTGGACCATCAACACCATATACTTTAGTGTTCGCTTGATTCTCTCGTAGCGGCTTAATTATTTTGTACAAGCTACTTGGAATAAATGCCCAGCTTTCTTTAAGAACGTCCTTTTTATCTTGGAAAAAGTGTAAAAAGCCTGCATTTGTACCAATTAAAATGCGAATGTCATCATTACCATAATCAATTGTAACGGGTTTAGAATGTAGCGGATCACCGAAAATATCTTGTCGCTGGTCCACTGATGAAGAATCTCCATCCTCGTTATCAACATCTATCCCGCGCGCCCAATCTATTGTTTTTTGTAATTGTGACTTATCAACCCCAAACAACTTCGCGGCTTTTTCATCGCCACCTAAGGCACTCGAAACATTTGCTTTTGTAAAATCTACTAGACTAGACTTACCCGCGTCTGTGTATAACTTTCGCGATGCTAGTTTCGTTAAATGTAGATTTACGCCACCACGTTGCACTGTATTTCCATCAGCTTCTTCATTAGTTGGTAGCCAGAACGTTCTCGCTTTATTAGAAATCAAACCATCTTCATTAAGTGCTGATTTACCTGTTGAATCAACAATTTGATCACCAGACACTTTTAATTTTTTCAAATTTCCACGCCAACGCGCACCCGTTTCAGGGTAAAACATAGCGTAGTAAATCGATTCGCGGCTACGGGTTTGATCAACATTGTTACTCGCGATTGACGGTGAAGTGAAACTATCATTTACTTCACGGATTTGGGTGATTGTATTTTTCAATGCCTCGGATAATTGCTCCGACGTATTCGCATGCAGGTACTGGCCACCGCCTAATCGAGCGGTTTCCGAAAGTAGATTTTTACCGTTATTACTCATCCCACTACCAAAGCCGATGGTATATACACGCCCTGTTTCATGGATATCCGTTGTGGTTGGCCTTAAGTCGACTTCAACATCATCAGTGCCATGTATGATCTGAGCTAACTTGTGTAGAAGAACCCCTGCAATTTTATCGTCATTTGATAATGAGCTACCAAAATACGACTTATATAATGCGCTAATATTAGAGTCTTGCTCATTATCAGATCCTGCAGATGGGTCCCCATCTGTCATGTAGATAATATTAACGGAGTTATCACAGCGCTTTACTTCATCAGGATTATCAAATGGTGAAATATATGAGAAATTAGTGATGACTTCATTTTCCCAACGACACCCCCACCAGTAACATTTACGAACTCTGTTTGTTGTAGTTGATTTATTCTCTACGGAAGTATCACGTAAAAGCTCATTGACTTTTTCACCATAGAATAAGTTTTGCCCTGTAATATATAAGTATGCTTCCCACAAAGTTTCAGTCAGCGGCGTACCACCATCAGCAGGTAAATTGGCAATCGTCGTTTTCAACGTTGACATTGGCGAGCCAATACCAGCAAGTACATAACCACCTTCAGTACTATTAAAGCGCATTATGCCAAAATCAATATCATCGTTACCATCAACCAGTTTAGTAATAGCATCTTGTGCAACGCCTAACCGACTATCTGAACACGGGATATACAAACCATTTGAGAACCCACAACTGTTACCCGAACTAGTAGAAAAGGCCATACTTCCAGAAGTATCGAATACAATTAATACGCGAGGTTTCTCATCGAGATCAACATTATGATTTACATAAAGCTCTATATCTTCTGCTGAACTAGAAAAGCTAACCGCAGCAAAGGCACAAAGAAGTATCCTGTTTACTGTTTTACTAATTTTCATTACTTATCCCGTCACCTTAACGCTATTAATTTAGCGATTAGCTTTGTTATTGCCGAACTTCTGCTTTGTGCTTTTCTGCAGCAGTTGAAAACCTTAACAGTGCGATAAATTACAACACCCTTATGTTTGAGTTGCTGCAATACTTATACAGAACCATAAAAAAGGCTAAAAAGCATTTTATAAAATTCAAACTCACTATAATTATTATAATAAAAAGCTACTACTATTCCACACATTTCTTATCTAAATTAATAATAAAAAAAATAATTAGAGCATAAAAGAGAAATAAGAAAAAAAGACCGGAAAAATAATCCTGAATGGATTGGTAAAACAGCGAAAATAAAAATAAAAGTATAAAATAAACAGCAACTTAACAGAGGATAGAAATATTAATTTAATATAGAAAAAACACTGACAATGAGTTCACCCAAGTTAAGCTTATAAAACGGGTGACTGAGAAAATAAATACTCAAAAACTCATAAAATCAGTGTTCAAAAAAGGATGTTATTTAATCTAGTAACTTCTGTCGTTCTCTTCTTTTTTATATATGTAAGTTTGTTGGACTTTAAAACCTAGAGGCGCATCACTCACTAATTTTATTTCTCCATTTTCAATAGTTAAACCGGGTCCATTTACCCCTTTGACTTTAAATGGGCTTTCTTCACCTACGATTTTGGGTCCAACAGTCATAAATTGGCTTATCTTTATTTGCTCAATTTCACCTTCGTAGTCATCACAATAACCATTGCCGTTTGTATCTTTACAGCTGTCAGTTTCGCCAAAAAAGAGTTTTGGGGTGTCTGGTACATCTGTGCCTGTCTTAAACTTCAAGTTATCATATATTTTTGTACCGTAATGAAGATGAAATGCGTATAGGCTTCCGACACCACTTACAACCTCACATTCATTTACCTTATCTTCTAATGAAGGAGGAGTATAACTTGTAAAATAAGCAACCCCACCAATCACAGTACTAGCTGCCAGAGACTTTTCACCTGCAGACTGAAGATTGTAATACCAGCCTTTAAACTGGGCTAACTCAACCTCAAGTTTGACAAATTCATCAACCTTATCAAGTACTTTCCCGAAAGGGTCTGAATTAACATTCATTAAATCAGCTTGTGTAATATGATCAGGTGCATTACCGATGAAAGACTGTGTAACAGTGTTTTCATCTCGAATCATAAATAATTGATCGTTAGTTTCTAAAGATGTCGGTTTTGCTCGGTTACCACTACCAATTAACACTGCATCAAAAGGAGTATCCACACGTGCCGTAATTACTTTACCATTAATCTTTGTTTTTGAGACTTTGCTAAACACACTTCGTGCAATAGTTGAGTTATAAAAAAAACGTCTATCTTGGCTCTTACCCTCACCACCTAGGCTCGCAAATTTAAAGTGGGTCCAAGGTTGCTTTGCATCCTTCGGGTTGTCAGATGGCAAGTCAACACGCCAAACATCTCCTCCAGTGTCAGTAGCGTATAACCTGTCAATAAAGCCATCATAATCTGAATCTAACAGACTGATATCTGAGGCAATACTGTGTTTACCCTTGAATCCATTTTCTGATGGCGTTAAAGCCCACACTTTATTACCCGTTTCAGCATCAACGATATAAATGCCCCGCCCTTTAGTATCGTTACTACGATTCGAGTTATCTTTATTGTGGTCATAACCTGCACCAAAAACTAACAGTGGGCGATCTCTATAACCTTTTATGTCAATATACGTTACTGAAGGCTTAGACCAAGTTTGTGCTAACTCTTTAAAGTCTCCTTGCCCACCAACTATTGGCCCTTTCCACATCAATTTAGGTGAATTTGGCTTTGTAATATCCAAGCCATAATACTCAGTTCCACCTCGTCTTAGACCAAAAAACACCCAAACTCTGTCAGCGCCATTTACAACACCATCATTATTTCTATCATCAAAGAAAACCGACATAGACCCATCTATACCGTAAACTTTAGCCCCTTCTTTATTATCTCGAAGAGGTTTAATAATTTTATACAAGCTTCGGGGTATAAAGGCCCAGCTTTCCTTGAGTACATCATTTTTATCCTGAAACATATGCAAATAGCCTGCATTGGTTCCAATCAAAATACGTACGTCATCGTTGCCATAATCGATTGTTGTTGGCTTTGAGTGAAGCGGATCTCCAAAGATATTTGGACGGGTATCATCGGTTGAACCATCACTATTTTCATCATCCACATCGCGGCCTCTAGACCAGTCAATAAGATCAAACACTTCATCTGGATCAGACTCAAAATCCTCTGCAGCTTTAAAACGATTTCCGTAATGGATAATGACCCTATAGTCAGTGAATGGAAGCATTCGACCACCAGAGACATTTGTCAAAACCTTCCTGTCTTTATTCGGTATGCTTGATTGTTGAGATAAATATGAATTGACTCCTCCATATTCAACAGCATTGCCGTCAGCTTCACCACTACCGTCTGGCCAAAAGGTGTGAGCATCTTTGTTTATTTGCCCATTTTCATCTAGTGCTAGATTACCTTTAAAATCAACGATAGTATCACCCGATACTTTTAATTTTTTCAGATTGCCGCGCCAGCGTGCGCTGGTACTTGGGTAAAACATTGTGTAGTATAATGAATCTCTACTACGTGTTTGATCAGCGTTATTCGAAGCCACCGAAGGGGACGTAAAAGTTCCAGCTTCAGCCCTAAGACCATTAAATGTTTGCTCTAAAGAATCAGCTAATTCTTTTGGGTTTTCTGCTTTGAAGTAGCTTCCCCCCCCTTCATTCGCGGTCTTTTTTAGTAATGCTTCACCTCTTTCTAAAAGCCCATTACCAAAACCTATTGTATTGATAAATACCTTGTCTTTTATCTTCGCCGTTTTTGGAAATATGTCTATATCCACATCATCTGTGCCATGCATAACTTTAGCAAGGGCTGCTAAGTAGCTGTTTGCATTGTAATCATCAAGGATAGGCGTTGCGGGCTTTCCAAAAAATTGCCGGTGCAACAAATCTATTTTATTATTTCTAGCATCATCAAAGTAAGGGGAACCATCGGTAATAATTAAAACATTCACACTGTTATCACAACGTTCATCTTTTGTGAGTCTAGAGTCAAAAGGAGAAAGATATTTTTTACCAATTTCTGCCGAAGTATCGCGCAACGAAGGATCTATAACGCTTGCAAAATCAACTTTTTGCCCAGTTAGGTACATGTATGTTTCCCACAATGTTTCAGTAATAGGCGTGGAACCACCAGCAAACGTATCGCTTATAATTGATTTTAACTTACTATGCTCTGTGCCAACTTTGGCTCTAAAATACCCACCTTGATTTGGCGCAAATCTCACAAACCCGTAATCAAGATCAGGGTTATTATTTATTGTTTTTATGATTGTATCTTTTGCTACCTTCATCCGGCTGTCAGGACATGGAAACCAATAACCATCGGTCGGGTGAAAACATTTGTCTCCTGTATTAGCAGATTGCATCATGCTTCCAGATGTATCTAAAATAAATATTACACGACCTTTTTCTGTAAGGTCTTTATCGTAATTAACATACAGCTCTGTATCATCGGCATAGCTTTTGCCATCCAAAAATAGAGAGCAAATAACTGAAAGACAAAGTAATAAATTTAAGCTTTTCATAGCGACCTCCTTATCAACCACCCGTATTCAGGCTCGCCATCTCCTGGGCAACCCCTGTTGTAATCGTCAAAGTATGCTTACTTTTAGTGCCATAGGTAATGGTGGTATCAACTTGAACCATGTTGCAGGAGATACCTGCAGTGAAGTTAAATTTACGCGGACAAGGTAAATCAAGAACACCGTTATTTAAATTTGTCATCGTATTGGTTGCGTCGCCAACCTTTCCCATTGCATAGCCACCATCAGGAATTTCTGCCGCTTTCATTAAAAATGCACTGTCGCCACCCGCGGCAGCTTCGTTTGCAATAACTTGCTGAACAGTTCCTATTAATTCATTTTCTGCTGTTTCTCGCTCTTGGGCTGCATTAGTAATTTTAATATCTATGCTACTACTACTCATCAAAGAAACGGCAATACCTGTAACAGCTACCACCATAATCAAAGCAACGATTAACACCACCCCTTGTTGTTTCTTTTGCAAGGTTAAATGCGCCATAAATTTGCTCCAACATTATTTAAACGAATCGTTGTAGTAAACACCGCCCGACGATAATTATCTGTAAATGTTAGCTCTTTTCTGCTCGCATCTTCACCAAGCGTATATTTTTGATTTTTGATTTTTAGATTCGGATCAGGCAATAGCGCTCTAACCAATAAAAACACTTGCACTGTCAAAATACCACGGCGGTTCTCCCAATCACTGTTCGTCATTTGACTAATACTTCTATAAGTATCTACACGGCTGTTGTTCGTGGTATCTAGACCAAATACAAAATGCATATTCTCCACGCCTTCCATCACGCTTTCAGTTCTCATCGTTTGGCTAGTAGTTAACCTTTTTCTGCGTAAAATGGGAACTTTAATTGATTGATCATTTATCGTGTATGAGTCTTCAAAGATGTAGTAAACATGATGACGGTAACGCCAAATCGTCGCATTACCATTGATAGTTGAGGCCGCGATTGGGCCTTGTCTAAATTCAGCCCGTTCTTGCTCAGCAATGAAGTAATAATAGTCACTGCTCGTCTGGTTAGGTTGGATCTGCAGCCCTTCAAGAAACTTCATCTGTAAAACTTCAGTATTTTTCTTTGCATTGTTGATACAACTAAGCGCAGAACCATCTGAGGTTTCTACAGCATAAACCGAGCGAAAATTACTAGTTGCACTGTCAGCAGGGAAGCTCGCATTATTGAGGCCTTCTGAGCAGTCACCTGTAGGGTTATTTACAGCATTCGTATTGGTATTTTCGTCTGAGAATGAGTCTTCATAGAATGTCCCCCAAAAGCCAATTTGTTCTATATCACGCTGCATGATATTTAAAGCTAACCGACCTGTTTCCTGCAATTCACCAATCGTCATGGTGTCTCGTGTTGTTACTTTCATACTCAAATAAGTAAACATCACCCCACCAAGCACTATGCCGCCAATGAATAAAGCGACCATCATCTCAACAAGTGTAAATCCAGTTTGCTTTTTCATCTTATGACCTTAAGTGTATGTAGCTTTCAAGCACAACTATACGGCGCTTGTCGTTTTGTGTTCCACAATCAATAGCAGCTGTCGCATTATTTGCTTTTTGTTCCTGCCTACCTTGCCAGCTGATCACCACCCTTATATTAAATTCACTCGCATTTCCTGCTGCGACTGGGGTGTTATTTATACACACAGTGGCATTATCTAAAGCACCCGTATTTTCACGAGCTTGAATTGCGCGGATCCATTGTTGCTTATCAAACTCAGCTATATTTTTTGCAGTACAAGCGGAATTAAAACATGTCTGAGCTTTGTCGGCTGATGATTGACTACTAAACTCTCCATTGTATAAACCGGCAAAACCCGAAGAGTCATTTGCTCTCATACGTTGGATTATGTCATTACCAAGTGCCACAGCAGCTGCACGCTGCATTGAATCAAAGCTAGCTTGTTTTGCTTTAGCTTGTAAGGCCACGGCACCTAATAAACCAAAACTCAAAATAACAAAGGCAATAAGCACTTCAATAAGCGTAAAGCCTTTCTGCTCAGAATGTTTAATCATGGTGAAGTTCATTGATACTTTTACATACCATAAGAATATTACGACACAGATAAATAACAATCTGTATATGGACAAGCGGTCATAATGCGCGATAAACGGTACCGAAACTTTCTTCAGAGCAAAGTAATAAACAATAAAGAAGCTGGGACTTTAGGAGATAAGCTGCTGCATTGAAAGTTTTTATTATTTACCCATTACGGCTTTTACATTTTTAAGCTCTCGACGACTAACAGACAAAGGCTCTTTAAACTGCTTCATCGTGACTGTATGCCCACCTGAAGATGGGTTATTAAGGCTTACAATTTGTTGCTTATTGACAAGTGTATTACGATGAATTCTGAGTAGCCGCAGAGGATAGGTTTGCTCAAGTTGTTTTAAACTTTGCTCAACAAGTGCTTCACCTTCAAAAAACACCACCCGCGTGTATTTTTGCTCTGCAATACAGCAAATAACATCATCTATATTTACTCTTCTTAATACGCCTGCAAGTTGATAGCAAATATAGTTATTTTCAGGAGTTAATACTTGAGTTCGGTTTAATTTACTAAGCTGCGCCATTGCTTTTGTTAAAGCTTGCTCGGATACAGGTTTAACTAAATAGCCATCTACTGCGAGCTCAAATGCAGTTAGCGCATGCTCAGGATGCGCTGTTAAAAACATCACTGCAGGGGGGATCGAAAACTGCTTTAGTTCAGCAGCTACTTCAAGGCCCGACTGCTTGGGCATATTAATATCTAGCATCACTAAATCAGGCTGGAGCTGCTTACAAAGTTCAATCACCTGTTCGCCGTTACTGGCTTCACCTACAACTGTGCAAAGTTCGTTGGTAGCTAATAAACGTTTAATACGCGCCCTTGCTAAAGGCTCGTCATCAGCAATTAAAATTTTTATCATGCGCTTCTCTTCTTAGGTATCACCAGTTTCACCCTAAAGATCTCATCACGAACAGTCGTAGTCAGTTGCGCTTTTTGATGATAGAAAAGTGACAAACGCTGACGGATGTTTTCAAGTGCCATACCGTTGCCTGCTCGTGAATGGCTCCCTTGCTTCGCTACAGGGTTAGTTATAATGAAAGTATAAGCTTTGTTCGATTGATACATCTCGACAGAAATGTTGCCCTGCTCTGCTGGCTCTACGCCATAAAAAACCGCATTTTCAATAATCGGCTGTATTGTTAGACACGGAATATCTATATCTGGCAACTCGTCAGGTAATTTCCAGCTTAATGCTAGGCGTTCGCCATAGCGCCAACGTTCAAGTGCCACATACTGCTGGCATAAAGTGATTTCATCAGCAAGCTTTATGGCTTTACCGCTGCGCATTGCGGCCTGCGACAGCGCCGCCAGCGCCAAAATTGCTTGTTCAGCCGCCTCAGCATCATAATGGGTAAGCTCAGCAGCAGTGTTTAAACTATTAAACAAAAAGTGAGGGCGTATTCTTGCTTGTAATGCATCAAGTTCAGCCTGCGCTAACGCTTTCGTTTGTTGCTCTTTTTGATTATGAATAAGCAGGAATTGGCTGAACAACGCGGTGACCAAAAATATGATCAGTAAATTACTGACAATAAAGTTAGCTCTCGACTCCATAGCGAACACATCTGAAAACACAGACAAAAACAGCCAGCTAAAAACAGACGTTAATGCCAGTAAAGTGGATATCAGAATGAATAACTGTTTAGGGTGCGACAGCTTTGTAAGTAGAGCCCGGCATACATACAGTAACGACAAGCTTGAAAGAAAAATTAGATGTAAAAAGCAGCTAAATATAGCTAGACGTAACCAAACATCACCTAAGCTCATTGGTGAAAAGGCGAGTAAAATAGCAATGACTTGGCTGACGATCAGTGTGGCAAGGACACCACGAGATTGAAAAAGAGCCGCAATCAGCAAGCCGTTTGAATTAGGCTGTTTGCTCATGGGCTCCTCTTTTAACTGTTGACTACTATTTGCTTAGATTAGCGTAGCTCAACAGGAACGGCAAATACTATGTTCTCTTCTTCGCCAGGATTTTCAACAACTTGATTGCCACCCAATTCTTTTAGACGAGCAATAACTTGTTGAACTAAAACTTCTGGTGCAGATGCACCTGCAGTAACACCCACCGCATTTACATTGTTGAACCAATCAGCTTCAACATTACTTGCATCATCAATCAAATAAGCCGTAGTGCCCATTTTATCGGCAAGCTCACGTAAACGATTAGAGTTAGAGCTATTTTTAGCCCCAACTACAAGCAATACATCCACTTTATCAGCTAAGTCACGCACTGCATCTTGACGGTTTTGCGTAGCATAACAAATGTCATCTTTACGCGGGCCATCAATTGCTGGAAACTTAGTGCGTAATGCATCAATCACATCTGCTGTATCATCTACAGATAACGTTGTTTGGCTACAGTAAAACAGGTTCTCAGGGTTTTTAACCGTTAAGTTTGCAACATCTTCTGGCGTTTCTACTAAGTAAATACCACCCGCTTCGTTGTCGTACTGCCCCATTGTACCTTCTACTTCTGGATGACCATGATGGCCAATTAACACACACTCAGTACCTTTACGGCTTGCACGTGTTACTTCCATATGTACTTTTGTTACCAACGGGCAGGTTGCATCAAATACTTTAAGGTCACGACGCTTTGCCTCGCTTCGAACAGCTTGTGATACACCATGCGCACTAAAGATAACAATGCTGTCGTCAGGAACCTGATCTAGCTCTTCAACAAAGACTGCACCGCGATTTTTTAAGCCATCAACAACATATCGGTTGTGAACGACTTCATGACGCACATAGATTGGCTTTTCAAAGATATCGAGTGCGCGCTCCACAATACTGATTGCACGGTCAACGCCTGCGCAAAAACCACGTGGGTTCGCTAATAAAATATCCATTAACCTGTTACCTCTAAAATATCGACTTCAAAGGTTAAGCGTTGCCCTGCAAGTGGGTGGTTAAAGTCAATAGTAACTGACTCACCTTGCACTTCACGAACAAGACCTGGTAACTCAGTACCATCAGGCTGAGTAAAGGCAATAATATTACCTACTTCAGCAGGCGTGTCTGCACCAAACTTGCTGCGGTCAACATAGTAGATGTTATCTGGATTTGGCTGACCAAATGCATCTTCTGGCTCTAATGCAAATGACTTACTTTCACCAGCCGCTAAACCGAGTAAGCACTTTTCAAAGTTTGCTGTCAGGCTGCCATCACCCATTCGCAATTTTGCAGGTTTATTATGTACTTTAGTTGAATCGGCTGCTGAGCCATCTTCTAACTTAATTGAGAAATGAAAGATCACTTCAGAGTTTTCACCAATTACAGCTTGGCTCATGCTTGTTGCTCCTTAGGACTTTCGCCTGTGAAGGCATCAAATAAAAGTAATGCGGCACCGATACAAATCGCACAATCGGCAATATTAAAAACAGGAAAGTGCCAGTTTTCGTAATATACATGCAGGAAGTCAATAACATAGCCATACGCGATTCGGTCGTATAAATTGCCTATTGCACCGGCTAAAACTAACGCATAAGCAGAACATAATACCTTGTTAGACGCAGGTAAACGTTTCAGCCACCACACTAAAAGCACACTGATCGACACTGCAATCAAACTAAAGAACCAGCGCTGCCAGCCACCTGAATCACTCAAAAAGCTAAATGCCGCACCATAGTTGTGTACATAGGTGAAGTTAAAGAATGGCAGAATATCTATCGACTCTTGATAGGCCATGGTATTAACGACAAGTGATTTTGTCGCATAGTCTACTACCAAAAGCAGTAGACTAAGCCATAACCAAACCAAGCCACTTTTTCCGGCTAGTTTGCTCACAAACAACTCCTATGCGAACTGACGCTGTTCACCATCGCCGTAAACATTGCTTACACAACGGCCACAGATTTCAGGGTGTGCAGGATCAGCACCAACATCATCACAGTAATGCCAACAACGCTCACATTTTTCAGCGGTTGTTGCGGCAACTTTAATGTATAAGCCATCAATTTCTGTAGCTTGCGTATCCTCTGGCTGCGTAGTCACAGTTTCAACTGTCACGCCTGAAGTTAATAGTACAAAGCGCAGTTCATCACCTAATGCAGCTAATTTCGCACTTAACTCTTCACCTGCATAGATGCTTACGTTTGCTTGTAGAGTTGCACCAATAACTTCTTCTTTACGCGCCGCTTCTAGCACACGGTTTACTTCATCACGAACGTTTAGGATTGTTAACCAATCATCGTTGCTGAACTTACCTTGTGAAGAAGCTTGTAAGCCATCGTACCACACAGAAGTGAATACAAACTTGTCACGCTCACCTGGTAATGCTTCCCAGATTTCTTGCGCAGTGAAGCTTAAGATCGGTGCCATCCAACGGGTCATTGCTTCAGCAATGTGATAAAGCGCAGTTTGACATGAACGACGCGCATGGCTGTCGCTTTTCGCTGTGTATTGACGATCTTTGATTACGTCTAGGTAGAACGAACCAAGCTCACCAGTACAGAAGTTCATTAGCTTTTGCGTTACAAGTAGCATTTGGTACTTGTCGTAAGCCGCTAAGATTTCATCTTGCAGTTCAGCTGCACGGCCCACAATCCAACGGTCAAGCTCAACCATGTCTTCAATAGCAACTTGATCTGTTTTTGGATCAAAACCACTTAAGTTCGCAAGTAAATAACGGCTCGTATTACGAATACGACGATAACGGTCTGCTGAACGTTTAAAGATTTCATCAGATACAGTCATTTCAGCTGTAAAGTCAGTTGATGCAACCCATAAGCGTAAGATGTCAGCACCTAGTTTGTTCATCACGTTTTGTGGTGAAATTACGTTGCCTAATGACTTAGACATCTTACGGCCATTTTCATCAACCGTGAAACCATGTGTTAGCACTTGCTTGTATGGCGCATGACCATTGATAGCAACCGATGTCATCATTGACGACATAAACCAACCACGGTGTTGATCAGAACCCTCTAAGTAAAGATCAGCAGGACCGGTTAAATCTTCACGTGCATCAACCACACATGCGTGAGTCACACCTGAGTCAAACCATACATCTAGCGTATCTTGAACTTTCATGTATTGCTCAGCGTCATCGCCAAGTAAAGTAGCTGGATCTAAGTCATACCAAGCTTGAATACCTGATTTTTCAACTAATTTCGCCGCTTCTTCGATAAGCTCTTGTGTATTCGGGTGAAGCGCACCAGTGTCTTTATCAACGAATAATGCAATTGGCACACCCCATGTACGTTGACGTGAAATACACCAATCAGGACGGCCTTCAACCATGTTTGCAATGCGGCTCTCGCCCCACTCAGGTAACCACTCAGTCTTTTTGATTTCGTTTAATGAATCTTGACGAAGGTTAGCTTGGTCCATACTTACGAACCACTGTGGCGTAGCACGGAAGATAATAGGTGTTTTATGACGCCAGCAATGTGGGTAGCTGTGCGTAAGCGCATGATGATGCAATAACGCATTGTTTTCAGTTAATACGTCAATAACGCTCGCATTCGCTTTAAATACGTGCTGACCTGCAAACATTGGTGTGTCAGGTAAGTAAACACCGTTAGCACCAACAGGGTTAGCTACTTCTAAGCCATAAGCAAGACCTGCCGCGAAATCTTCTTGACCGTGACCTGGTGCAGTATGAACAACACCAGTACCAGAATCAGTCGTTACGTGATCAGCCACAATCACAGGCACTGTGAAGTCATAGAACGGGTGAGCAACCTGTAAGTTCTCAAGTGCAGCACCTTTTACATAACCGAGTACGTGGTAATGTTTGAAGCCATAACGGTCCATAGCATCTTTAACTAGCTCAGAACCTAAAATTAGACGTTGCTGTGCACCTTCGTCATCAATTTGAACAAGGGCATACTCAAGCTTTTCGTGAACGGCTACTGCACGGTTAGCTGGTAATGTCCACGGTGTTGTCGTCCAGATAACTGTACTAACTGCACCGGTACCTTCATGGCCTTCAGCAAGTTCAAACGCATTGATTACAGCATCTTGATCAGCAAACTGAAAACGTACATCGATTGCTGGAGACTGTTTATCTTGGTATTCAACTTCTGCTTCAGCAAGTGCTGAACCACAATCTGTACACCAGTGAACAGGCTTAGCACCTTTGTGTAAGTGACCATTTTTAATGATGCGACCAAGCACGCGAATTGCGTTCGCTTCAAAGTCAAAGTTCATTGTTAAGTAAGGCTTGTCCCAGTCACCAAATACACCAAGACGTTTAAAGTCTGTTTTTTGACCCTCGACTTGTTTTTTAGCGTATGCGCGACATTTTTCACGGAACTCAGCAGCAGACACTTTCACGCCTGGCTTGCCTACTTTCTTTTCAACCATTAATTCAATTGGTAAACCGTGACAGTCCCAACCCGGCACGTAAGGTGCGTCGAAGTCAGACAAGGTTTTTGACTTAACAATAATATCTTTAAGAATTTTGTTTACCGAGTGGCCTAAATGGATATCACCGTTTGCATACGGAGGGCCGTCATGCAAAATGAAGGTTTTTTTACCTTTTTTAGCGCTGCGAATTTGACCGTAAAGATCGTCTTCATACCATGTCTTAAGCATCTTTGGTTCACGTTGTGCCAAATTGCCGCGCATTGGAAACGCTGTTTCCGGTAAATTCAAAGTATGTTTGTAGTCGCTCATTAATCCTACTTTCCGTATCGGCTACCTAATTTAAACCAAAACACTGCTTAGCGGCGGTTACATCATCTGCAATCTGCGCCGTCAGTTGTGTTAATGTCTCGAATTTTTTCTCATCGCGAAGCTTTTTAATTAGCTCCACGTGCATAAATTGTCCGTAAATGTCTTGCGCAAAGTCGAAAAGATGAACCTCTAACAATGCGCGTGTCCCATTAAATGTGGGTTTGTTGCCAATATTTGCAACCCCATATAATTCTTTATCACCCACTTTTGCTCTTACCGCAAATACCCCATTTACTGGGCATACTTGGCGTTTTAGCGCTATGTTGGCCGTTCTGAACCCTAATTCACGACCTTTCGCCCAGCCATGAATAACACGCCCAGAAATCGCATAACCATGACCTAACATGGTTTTTGCATCTTCCAATTGCCCTGCAGCAAGCGCATGGCGAATAAGGGTACTACTTACTCTATCATTGAGTCTGCGAAAACTTGCAGTACTTTTCACATCCATGTTCAGCTCAGCGCCCATGGTTTTTAGTAACGCAAAGTCGCCACGGCGACGTTTGCCAAAACAAAAGTCATCACCAACAGTTAATGCTTTAACGCCTAGCTTTTCAACCAGTACTTGGCTGACAAATTGTTCTGCTTCCATGTTGGCAAATTGCTGATTGAAGCTAATACAAATCACTCGTTCCACGCCTAATTTAGCAAGCAAACTGAGCTTATCACGTAGTCGAGTTAAACGCGCGGGTGCATTATCTTTGGCAAAAAACTCTTGTGGCTGAGGCTCAAATAACATCACGGTACTTGGCAATTGATGCTTTTCTGCGTCTTGCAGCAAGCCTTTAATCACTTCTGCATGACCTAAGTGCACGCCATCAAAATTACCAATGGTCAACACACAGCCATAATGCTGCGCGCGAATATTGTGAATACCTCTAATTAACTCCATGCCACCTTTTTGCCTTTATCAGCGAGCCCAAAACATTGATATCGGGCTTGAAGCGCCGATTATAATCTTTTTTTTAGTTTGATTCAGTAGTTGCAACACTTTTTATCGTATTTAGTCGCACACCTAGAATGAATAAGGCCGCAAAGTAAACAAAAACCGCCAGCACTAATAACCCACTCAACAGCAGCACTTGCTCAGTAAAGTGCCATGCTTTCCAGGCAAATTGCTGGCCCACATACCATACAGATGCGGCCATTAATAAACTTGAAAACAAACACTTAAAGGTGAAACCAAGGCTCATCGCAGAAAACTGATAAACGCCTTCTTTACGTAGTTGATGATACAACAAATAGGCATTACAACTGGCCGACATCGCGGTTGCTAACGCTAACCCCAAATAGCCAATAAATGGAGCTAGCATAATGTTAAACACCATATTTAACACCAGTGTTTTAATACCAATTTTTACGGGGGTTTTAGTATCTTGACGCGAATAAAAGCCCGGTGCTAACACCTTGATTAACATAAAGCTAACCAGTCCAACTGAGTAGGCCATGACACCGTAACTTACCGCTTTTACATGATCAATTTCACCGTCCTGAAATGCACCATGATCAAATAAAACCGTAATAATGAGCGGGCTTATCACCATTAAACCAAACATAGCAGGCAAGCCTAAGAAAATAACAAATCTCACCCCCCAATCCAGGGTTAGCTGAAAATCTTTTGTGCTTTTAGTGCTATGTAGCTTAGACAATGCGGGTAAAATTACCGTCGCGATACCGATACCGAATAAGCCAAGAGGAAACTCAATTAAACGGTCTGAGTAGTAAAGCCACGCGATAGAACCGGTCATCAACATTGAGGCAATCATGGTGTCGAGCAACAGGTTTATTTGACTGATAGACACGCCAAACAAGGCTGGTAGCATGAGTTTTCGCACTTTTTTAACGTTTTCATCTTGCCAGCCCCATTTTGGGCGGCTCAGCATACGGGCACGGTACAAAAATGGCAACTGAAACAGTAACTGCACTACCCCCCCAACAAATACGCCAATGGCAAGGGCATAAGCCCCAACTGAAAATTTATCGTGCAATAAAACTGCGCAGCTAATAATCGATATATTCAACAGCACAGGTGTAAACGCTGCAACAGCAAAGCGATTATAGACGTTCATGACCGCACCGCTCAGGGCAACCAAACTCACGAAAAATAAATAAGGGAAAGTCAGTTTTAACAGTGCACTGGCCAGTACGAACTTCTCGGCATTTTCGCCTCCTTGCCACCAATCAATAAACCAGCCAGTTCCAAATAAGGCCGCTATAACTGGAGAAGCAATAACTCCGAACAGGGTAACAATTAATAAAATAGTTCCTAACGTACCGGCTGCTTGAGCCACAAACAACCGGACTTTATCATCACCTTGTTGCTCTTTTATCTCAGATAAAACCGGCACAAATGCTTGGGCAAAGGCTCCTTCAGCAAATAAGCGTCTTAGGAAATTAGGAATTCGATTGGCAAATAAAAACACATCCGCAGCAGCACTGGCACCTAGGAGATTCGCCACAACCGCATCTCTTACTAACCCTAAAATACGCGAGATCATCGTCATTGCACTAACAATCATCCCAGAACGAAATAATCCTTTTGCCACCTTAAACCCATTATCAAAAAACTTCTAAGATGGGCGATTATGCCTAAAATATCTTTAAAGCACTAGGCTCGAACCCGACCCTTTGTTACAATGGCGATATTAACTGCTAAAGCGGCAAATTGATGTTCGTTATAAGGAGCAGTTTTTCTTGAGATGTCAAAATTTCGTTGACATTCATGATAAAAACAGGCATATTCCACGGCCTTTAAATTAAGCTTATTTTAAGATTGTTAGGAGCAAACCTTGGCTAACATCAAGTCTGCAAAAAAACGCGCTATTACGAGCGAAAAAAATCGTCAACATAACGCAAGCCGTCGTTCAATGATGCGTACTTACTTCAAAAAAGTAGTTGCTGCAATTGAAGCGGGCGACAAAGAAGCTGCACAAGCGGCATTCGCTGTTGCAACACCTATCCTAGACCGTTACGCAACTAAAGGTCTAATCCACAAGAACAAAGCAGCTCGTCATAAGAGCCGTTTAGCAGCTAAAATCAAAGCGCTATAATTTGTTTTTGATGAATACGAAAAAACCGGCTTTTGCCGGTTTTTTTTTGTTTGTAATTTAACAAGGCACCTGTTCTAAATGCCTCAATAGTTAATTAGCTAGACAATTTCTAGTTCTGGGTAAAACTTTTTCAGCATTGCCGCAATCTTCTTAGGTGTAAACGGTTTTACTACAAATCCTTTAGCGCCCTTTTCAATTGCTTCTTTAACGTTTTCGACTGTTGAATGAGCCGAAACCATCACGACATTCGCTTCGGGCGAAATTTCATTTATTTGCGTGATAATCTCTTTACCATCTCCATCGGGTAATTCAATATCTAGAAAAATTATATTGAACTCTTTCTCTTTACATGCGCTTAAACACTGTGCGGCTGTAGAAGCTTCACGTACATTATCGATACCAAGGTGCATTAATGTTTGATTTAGAAAACTGCGGACCGTACCTACGTCGTCCACAATTAGAATTGAAAGCTGCGTATCCATACTATTCCTCTTAAACTATGAAGATAAACACTCATTGCACTGTAGAGTGTAACGCATTTAAGCTATGAGTGATTTGAATTTGACTATTATATCAAAAACTTCGTTATAATCTCATTATAGAGACCTATATTTAAAAGGCCAGATAAGCTTTATGTCTAATAAAATAAAAAAACAATCTTTACTTGGTAAAGCTCCTGCACGAAAGAAACCAACACAAGCGAAGCGCCAAAGACCAGTAAACCAACAACAAGCGCGCGCACTAGCTGCTCAGCACAGTGCTCCTGAAGTAGAATTCAAGAAAAGCAAAACACGGTGGTATGTACTCGCAGCAGTTGTATTAATTCTGCTAATTACGCCAAAACCCGTGTTAATCACTTACGAAAAGCTAGGTATGGTCTCACAAAGTATATTTTGGCCCGGGGTTTTTGGTTATGGTGCAAACTTATTTGATTCTACTCTTAGCCCCCGTGCAGACCTAAGCCGCAACATTATTTACCTGTGCCAAGATAAGCGTAAACCAGACACCTGTCAGAAGTACCGAGTTACAGAACAAAATGGATTTTTTGCAGCGATGAAAAAGCTGATAATGGATTAAAAAATCTAATCCGAAAATTTAAAATTACTTGGTTGAAAGCTGTGTAAAAGATCACCATAATGGCGCTCCTTTTTCAACACAGACACGATCAGATACGACCATGCTAAACGAGCTAGATTGGCTTTTAAACTTAACGTTACTTGCACTAGGACTAGGTGCATTTTTTATTAACCAGCTTACATTACTGCGTTTTGCAGCGATTAGCGCGTGTAGTTTATTATTTTTATCGTTTAGTTTAGATCTGATGTCATCAAGCGTAATATCAAACATGAGCTTGGTGTTGATCAACACATTTTATTTATTCAAGGTCTACACATTTGGCCAGTTGAATATCAATCAAGGTTAATCTTCCCCTAAGATAAATTAATAGAATAGGCTATATCATCTATCAGCATTTATGCCCAAGCAGTCCCCTGCTTGGGCTTTTTTTTACTTACAAAATGGTTGAACTGAGATACCATAAACGGCGTATATATACCCAAGCCACCTCAAGATGCAGAATTCAGCGTTTCACAGGTGCTTAATATCAAGGCGTTACTTTGCAAGAATGGTGGTCCCTTTTAAGAAGTAACAACGATGAGAGTAAGTGCCTGTGAAACGCCCAGAGGGTTGGTTTAAAAGCGATTTATACTGCGTTATTGATTTTAACAATAGAACCACTATTATTTGCAATCAATGCCTTGCCTAAATCGCTTTTAATTCCAACTGAAACTCGCACCTTGAGGTGGTTTGGGTATAATTAATTTGGAGGTACCTTATGTCATTAAACGACTTCGACTTATTTCTCTCATCTATGGAAGACGTAAAACCTCTTAAGCATGACACTGTTCAATTTGATTCCACCAAGCAAGGCCCTTCTTTAGCGCAACAAGAAAAACGTAAAGCAGCTGAGTGTGATTTAGCAATTGATGAAAACTATTTGCGCAGCGAGTTCGTCGAGCTGTTAGATCCTCATGCCATATTGGCATTTAAAAAAGATGGCGTACAAGGCCAAGTATATAAAAACTTACGTTTAGCTAAATATCAACTCGATGCCACGCTTGATTTGCATGGTCAGCCTCTTCAACGTGCACGTAGTACGTTATTTAATTTTATCGATGACTGTCATAAACGAAATATTCGTGTCGTACTTATTCGCCATGGGATTGGTATCAAAAATAAATCACAGCCAGGTATTTTAAAGAGCTATACCAATAAGTGGCTGCAAGAAATTCCAGCGGTTTTAGCCTTTCACAGTGCTCTTAAGCATCATGGTGGTAGTGGTGCAACGTATGTGATGATTAAAAAATCTGACGAGAAGAAACACGAGAACAGAGAAATCCACTCAAAAAGAAGTTAGTTGAATAAGCGATTAAAGTGCAGCATCTAAACGTGCTGCACTCGATGAGCATGCTGTGTGGTTATGATTGACTAACTTCAATGTCCTGAACTGGTTGCTCCGATGCATTAGCTTGGTTAAACCATGCTGACACACCTAAAACGATAACTGACACGACGACCAGACTAAATTTAGCTCCACTTTGATTAGATTTCATAACGCCTCTTTTATTATTGTTTTTTTATTGAGCAACTCCAGAATAGCAAAATTACAGATGTTAACAAGACGTTTATTAAACAAATTTACAATGTGTCAATAACCTTTTGTTCTATCAACCTGATTTATTAGTTCTTTACCTTCAGTTAATCTTTTAGCATTACCTGCAATTTGCAACGAGACAGACTCTAAATCTGAAATTGCAGCACAGTGAGGCGTTAAGGTCACCTTTTGATGAGACCAGTAAGGGTGCGCCTGAGGTAAAGGCTCTTCGCTGAATACATCAAGGGTGGCGCCACGTAATTGCTCACTATTAAGTGCCTCGAGTAAATCTTCATCGACAACATGTTTGCCTCTGGCAACATTAATTAGCACCGCATGGCTTTGTAGTTTACCCAGCAGTGATTTATTGATAATGCCCTGAGTGTGTTGGTTAAGTGGTAGTAAGCACACGAGATAATCAATTTGACCAAGCATGTCATCTAACCCCTGCTGTGAGTAATAGGTGCTTACTTCAACGTCGTGTTTTTCACTATTAGACCAAGCACTCACTTGAAAACCATTTGCGAGTAAACGCTTTGCACAGGCTTTGCCTAGTTCACCGTAACCTAAGATACCCACATGTTGATGTGAATACGCTCGCTTTGGCTTCCAAGTACCCGCTGATTGTTTTAAATAATATTCTTTGAGTCTCAGCTTGTGCGCCAATACATGACCCAATACATACTCTGCCATATCATTAGCAAGGTTATCATCAACAATTCTAACAACAGGAACATGCGCTGCTATCTTTGTTAAGTCGATGCTATCAACGCCTGCACCAAATGAAGAAACTGCTTTTAAATTTACCAGCTTAGGCCATAAATCAGCGGGCGCATTCCAGGCCAGTACAAACTCTACGGCTTCGTAGTCTGTGCACTCAGACCAAAGCTGTACGTCAATCTCTGGTAATAACGCTTGTAATCGGGCAATTAATTGGCTGCAATCTCGGCCTGTTACAGCTACAAGTAAAATCATTGTCTTCTCCATTTTAGCCTCGAACACGAAGCTCTCTTTAAAAAGTCACACAACTGCAACCTAACTGTCACAGCGAACTCTTACCCTAACCTCATCGCTAAATGCGTTTATGTTTGAGGTTTGTATGATCAGTGTTGATAAAGTAATAGAAGCAAATTTACCACAATTAGAAAATTCGCCAAAAGTAAAAGGTTTAGTAAAGAAAGGCCTAGGTTATTTATTACATGAGCAAGAGTTTGTTGCCTTTGGTGATGCATACCCACACTTACAGGGGCTTGAATTTGTAGAGCAAGTGCTTGATGAGCTTGACTTTGACACGCGCTACAAGCCAAAACAAATGGAACATATACCAAGTGAAGGTAATGTCGTTATTGTCGCTAACCACCCTATCGGCTCTCTTGATGCATTAGCGCTGATAAAAGTCTTATCAAGTGTACGCCCCGACTTAAAAGTCGTTGCAAACCGCATGCTGATGTCAATCACTCCGATGCACTCGTTACTCCTTCCCGTTGATAACCTCTCTGGTACGAGTAAAAAGAAAGAACTCGCTAATATCCAGCAACACTTAAAATCAGACGGTGCATTATTAATCTTTCCTGCAGGTGAGGTATCGCGCTTAAGTCCAACGGGCATTAAAGACTGTAAGTGGAACAGCGGTTTTTTACGTATGGCAAAAAAAGCCAACGCACCTATTTTGCCTATTTACATCAAAGCGAAAAACAGCCCGTTATTCTACGGCACCTCAATGATCTACAAACCCTTAGCCAGTTTGTTATTAGTCAAAGAGATGTTCAAACAACGACAAAAATCATTAGAGTTTGAAATTGGCGCGTCCATCCCACCTGAGTCATATTTAATCGAAAATTTAAAAGATAAAGAAATAGCTCAGTTGATAAGAAAACAACTGTATCGACTTATCACAAAAAAACCTCTGCCGTTAAAAACGCAAACCCCCATTGCCAGTCCTGAAGCAACGAAAGACCTTAAAAAAGCCATTGAAGAGTGTGAGCTATTAGGTGAAACCTCTGATGGTATGAAAATTTATTTATATCAATACTGTGGTAGCTCACCGATTTTCCGTGAACTAGGACGACTTCGTGAAATTGCGTTTCGGGCAGTCGGTGAAGGCAGTGGTAAACGCCGTGATATAGATAAATACGACATGGATTATCAACACCTCGTTCTGTGGGATGCTAAGCAACTTGAACTAGTCGGCGCATACCGACTTGCCTGCGCACAAGACATTATAGAAAAACATGGCCGCAAAGGTTTATACACCGATAGCCTATTTAGCTACAGCGATGATATGGCGCCGTATTTTGAAAAGGGCATTGAGCTCGGTCGCAGCTTTGTGCAACCCAAATACTGGGGTAGAAAGAGCCTAGACTATTTGTGGTTTGGCATTGGCGCATTTGTGAACCGCTACCCGCAATACCGCTATTTGTTTGGCGCAGTTAGCGTATCTAACGCACTCCCCGAGCAAGCTAAATCACTACTCGTTCATTATTACCAGCATTATTATGGTGCTAAACAAGTGTTAGCTATCCCCAATAATGAATATCGCCATACCGAATCACAAAAAGAACAATGTGCTCAGTTATTTGCTGGGGATGATATTAAAGAAGATTTTGTTGAACTTAAGCATGTGCTTGCCAATATTGGTGCGCAAGTCCCAACCTTATTCAAACAATACACAGAGCTTTGCGAGGCAGGAGGCGTACAGTTTTTAAGTTTTAGCATCGACCCTGAGTTCAATAATTGCATTGATGGGTTAGTGCTTGTCGACTTAGATAAAGTAAAAGCGAGTAAAGCCAAACGATACTTAGGGCAGCCACGCGAATAGTCGTTATAAAATAGCTTAAAAAAGTCGGCATATTCGCCGACTTTTTCTTTTTAATTAAAGATATTTCTAAGCGCAGCTAAGTATATTTGCTCAATAGTTTTTAAATCTGCGATAGGAACATGCTCATTAACTTGATGAATGGTATGGTTTCGCACGCCACATTCAATCACTTGCGTGTGCTCATTGGCAAAAAATCGCCCATCTGATGTGCCACCACTGGTACTAAGCATAGGGAAGCTGCCTGTTACTTCATGCACGGCTTGTTCAAGCTGCTGCAACAAGCAATTGCTCGCCTGATGCAAGGTATAAAATGATTCGCACGGACGCTCCCAAACAAGCGTTAGCCGCGATGCTAAATCTGCCAATGCAAACTGAATTTCTTCTTTGATGTCTTTACTTTTGTAGCCATGACTATAACGTACGTTAAACGTGAGCTCACATTGAGCAGGAACAAGATTATCGACCACATTGGCTATATTAATGCCGGTCACTTGCAGTGTTGTAGCCGAACTTGTTTCATCTTTGTGCCAGCTAATTGCCGTTAAGCGCTTCACAACCTCTGCACTTAAATGTGCAGCGTTTATGGTGTTTTCTGGATAAGCAACATGCCCAGCTTTACCTTGAATAGATAATCGAGCAGACAACGCGCCTCGCCTGCCATTTTTAATGGTATCACCCACATGCTGATGACTCGTCGGCTCGCCAACTAGGCAACCATCAAGCACAACACCTTGTTTGGCTAGACGCTCAGCAATCAATAAGGATCCGTATTCAGCTTCGCCCTCTTCATCTGAGGTTATTAACCAGTAAAATGTGCCGCGTTTATTGCTATTTTGCGCTAAAAAACGTTTTGTTGCGCAAAGCATCGCAGCAACACCGCCTTTCATATCTGCTGCGCCACGGCCATAGACACTGCCATCTACTATCTCGCCACTAAAAGGATCAACTCGCCAATCACCTTCTGCAGCAGGGACCACATCAATATGGCCAGAAAAAGCAACGATAGGGCCTTCACCAAAGGTGATTTTAGCAATTAAATTAGTAACATGATTAAAGCTAAATAACTCACAATCAAAGCCGAGCTGGCTTAAGTTACCTTCAAGCCAATCAATTGCACCAGCTTGAGCGGGCGTTACCGATTTAAATCGGAGCAAGGTTTGTAATGTTTCAACCACCTCAGATTGCACCGACTGGTGCGTTACTAACTCTGCATTTGATATCAAACTCATAATAACCCTAATCAGTTAGAAAGCTTAGGTTATTACAACGAGAGATTATGACCGCAGTGTGAAACTTAAATTAATGATTTCCTTCTTCAATGAGGGTTTCTTGGGTTACCTTGGCAATGTCTTTGTCTTCTTTGGTTAATTGTGTTCGTTGCCAACGACCAGCTGCGAACCAAAGATAAGTAATAATCGCCACAAGTACATTCGTAATAGCAAACGAATACCAAATCCCCTGCGGTCCAAGAGAGGTATGCTTAGACAAAATATACGCGGCAGGAAATTGAATAACACATTGTGAAAGCAGTGACACAACCATCGCATTTAGCATGTTGCCTGAAGCCCTAAATGCAGCGACTACACAAAGCTGCACGCCTATTCCGCCCCAAGTTAAGCACATAACCCGAATGAACTCTGCACCACCCGCTATCACAGACTCATCATCAGGAATGAAAAAAGCCACCAAGTATTCAGCAAACAGATAAGCAACAACACCCACTATTGTCAGGCCCAGCAGTCCCCAAAGTGAGGCTAATCGAGTTATTTGTGCTGCACGCTGCGGGTTTCCTGCTCCCATGTTTTGACCAACCAAAGTCGAAACAGCCATTGAAAGACCCATTGCCGGGATCATCACCATTTGTAAAATATTAGATCCAACACCATAAGAGGCAATCGTGTGCGTACCAAAGCTAGCTACCAAAAACGACATAATAATTAAACCAAAGGCTCGCGCAGAGAGTTCAACCGAGCCAGGCGCTCCTAAAAAGAAGGCTTGCTTCATATACTGCCAGTCTGGTTTAAAACTAGAGAGTTTAAGTTGAATGCCGTGACGCCCTCGCAAAAACACCCATACCCCGATTGCAGCCGCTAAGCTTTGCGTGATAAGTGTGGCTAGTGCAGCGCCCATTACGCCAAAACCCGAAAAGTCACCAAAACCAAAAATCAGTAAGGGGTCAAGCACAAAATTGAGTAACACAGTACCGCTTACAATATAGAGCGGCACCTTGGTTTGCCCTATACCACGCATTAAGGCTTGAAACATGGCATAAATAAATACAAACACAACGCCGATAAAAGATACATGCATAAATTTAAGGGCATCACCAAACACTTGATCTTCAACACCTAATAAAGTCAAAAAATATGGTGAAAGCATATAGCCTATTAAGCCAAGTATGGTTGCGGTAATTGTCACCATTAACATAGTTTGGGCAGCAACGTGATTAACCTTATCTTGCTGACCCGCTCCCATGTATTGAGCGGATAAAATAGCGCCCGCCATTGCCAACCCAGAGCCAATAGCAATCACTAAAAAAGTGACCGGCATACTGACAGAAACGGCAGCTACTTGCTCTGCCCCTAAGCGGCCTACCCAAAATGCATCGGTCAGTTGATAAGCCGACTGCAAAATATTGATTAAGATGATCGGGATACCTAATTTAAGTAGCGCTTTTGAAATCGAGCCATGAAGAAATAAGTGCTGAGGATCAGCCATGCAAAATACCTAATAAGCAAATAACACCGTTAGTTTACCAGCCGCAACTGAATATAGAGTCAATAAGAGTCAATCTTTTTTTGATCTTCCCATTTAAAAACTTAATCTAAATCAAAAAATGGCTTCACTTAGTTCAAACATTTTTGAAACTTTGATCTAGAACAGGTTTTGTCCGCTGCAACTTAGTAATAATAGCCTCAACCAAATAAGACAAGTAGTTCGCGGAGAACAACATGAAAACTAAATTAAGCATTGCATTACTTACTTCACTATTAGCACTCTCTCCTGTTGCAAACGCAAACTTAAGCGTGAATGTAGGTGCAATTAATGTAAACCCTGATAACGACAGCTCAAAAATCAATGAAGCGCCAACGTTAGGACTTCGTGGCGATGACAATACCCAATTAGGTATTACGATTGATTACTCTTTTAATGACAACTGGGTTCTTGAATTAGTTGCAGCGACACCATTTAGCCATGATGTTCAAGGAACTGGTGGCTTAGCGGGCAATAAAATTGCCGATATTAAGCAATTACCACCATCACTAATCGCCCAGTACCACTTCTTAGACTCAACTTATAAGTTCCGTCCTTTTGTGGGTGTAGGTATTAACTATACAACCTTCTTTGATGAGAAACCTTCTGCGGCTTTAAAAGCAACATTAGGTACTGACGATGTAGAAGTGAAACTAGATGATTCATTTGGCTTTGCAGCTCAAGCTGGTTTTAACTACATGATGAGTGAAAACTGGGGCCTACATGGCATGGTTTCACTAATCGACATCGATACAGACGCAACAGTTTATGCTGACGGCGCAAAGGCATTAACTTCAACGGTAGAAATTGACCCAGTTGTTGCTATGTTCGGTGTTAAATACAAATTCTAACTTTCATTTTGTGAAAGCCCATACGCACAAAAAGGCCATTTAATGGCCTTTTTTTTCATCTTCATTTAGTCGATTACAAATTTATTCTTTAACTCTGGCATCATATTTGTTAAACCCTAGTGAACAAATTATATTTTTGAAAAAAAACATTTTTTTGAGCTAAACTTCAATTTAAGACGTATTTATTTTGCTAAATTTCAACGGACTAAGAAATATCTGAATTTTCAGAGCCAGCGGTTATTGTTCCCGATAACCAACAAAGATACAATATAGCAATAATAATATTGACCTATGCAATGTAAAAAAAATGATAACGAGGCTTGCCTTTTGAAAGAGATTATCAACTATTTACTTATAATTTCATGTTTAACCTTAACAGCATGTAAAGTGAAAGACCCTGATGAAGATAAGCCGCAAGAGCAAAAGCAAGATTCCATCAGTGCTAGAGAAACTTTACTTGCTGGTAAGGCTGATTTATCCCTATCAGTGGTGGATGAGAGTAAAGACAATTTAAGCAATGTTGTCATAAAAGTCGCAGGACAAAGCTACACATCAGATGCCAATGGCAAAGTTAACATTAGCGATTTGCCTTATGGTAACCATGCCTTAATGGTGCAACAAAACGGTTACTTTGCAAAAGCAGGGGTTATCGTTAATCAACCAAATTATGCAACTTCTCAAGTACAATTAGAAACAAAAGCTCAAAATAGTAAAAGCCTGATTTTTGCTGGAGATACTATGTTTGGACGCCGTTATTTAGATCCAAGCTTATCGACTATGGGAACAAACATCCCCGATGTTAAAAATGCACTTATTCGCCCTGAAACAGCTGGGGCAGATAGTGTTGCAATTACTGCCGATGTTGCTGAGCTATTTTTAAATGCAGACTTTGCTTCCGTTAACTTTGAATCACCAGTAACAAGCAATCCTAGTACCGTTCATCCAACAAAAGAGTTTAGCTTTTTTTCTTTACCTGATTCACTCCAAGGACTTTCAGCCATAGGCGTTGACTATTTGGGGCTCGGTAATAACCATGTGTATGACTATTTACAATCAGGTCTTGAAGACACACTTATAGAAGTAGCAAATGCGGGGTTCTTACACAGTGGTGCTGGAATAAATGACACTGACGCTCTTGCACCTGTGAATGCTAGTCTTGGGGACATTAACTTAACACTCTTTGCTGCAACCTCTATCACTGGAGATGAGCATGAATTTAATTATGTTGCAGAGCAGAGTAAAGGAGGAGCGGCAGATCTTACCAATGCAAATGCAGTAAATGATACTCTACAAGCTATTGATACTAATAACTTTATAATTGCACAAATGCATGGCGGTGATGAATATAGTTACTCGCCAACAAGTTATATAGACGGTCGGTTCCAAGCTCTTTCTTCGCAAAATACTGATTTATTAATAGCTCATCACCCTCACGTTGCTCAGGGTTTTGCTGTTTATAATGATATTCCTGCAGTACTCGGCTTAGGTAACTTTGTGTTTGATCAACCTAGATTAGACACTCTATTAGGTGTTGCGGTGATGATTGACCTAAACGCAGACACACAAACAGTAAATCGTGCCTTTGCTTACCCTATTTACATTGAAGACTACAAGCCTCGTTTTACCACTGGCTTTTTAAGTAACTATTTAGTGCGCCGTCTAGCAGAGTTCTCAGATGACTCGGTAACGTTAATACCGCGTGACAACTATGCTGAAGTATATTTCTCTAAAGACCAAGCAACAAAGCGTACTTCACAAGTGACCGTTACACTCGATAGCAGCAGTGACATAATTGACTTACGTCAATATGCACCATCATCCGCTGCATACTTGTCTAATATTGAAGTGACTAGTGGTGAGCTTAGCAATAGTATTTTAGGCCGAGACATCATGGTATTCGGCGATTTCGAAGACTGGGATAACGACTCAGAAGCTTTTGAGGTAAGTCGCTGGGATCATACTAGTGATAGCGTTTTTCCTTGCACCGATAAACCCTACGCTGGGATTCAAGCTCTTTGCTCTAGCCGCGATGAGTTTGACAATACCCCTTCAATCATTCCTTTTAGACACACTATGCGAGTGATGGAATTGATTGACGAAAATGGGGCGCCATTATTGAGTAAAGATTTCTCATTATATGGCTACTTACAATCTGAGAATGGTGGCAAGCTAGAAAGCTTGTTAACTTATACAACCGAAATTGATGATCTTACTTTTTCGGAAAATGAAGTTGTTATCAGCAACGGAGGTGATAACTCGTGGCAAGTATTTAGCCATGATTTCAGCTTACCTTCTGACGACTTTACCCTTGGCCCAAAAAACTTACCGCCTCGTGGTATTAAGCTTCAATTTAGACAATATGCGCCAAGTAATGGCGAAGCAATAACGCGCTTAGACAATATCGCGATGATCACTTGGCAAAACCCAATCAGTCTTGAAAATAAGCAATGGCAAAGCAGTAAAATGCATGGATTTGACTTTTTAAAAGTCTCTGCAAGTAATGATACGAGTATAAAGCTCACTTTCACTTTACTTGACTAAGGAGGAGCAGTGGCTGTATTTCAACAATTGTTACGATTGAGGCACCAACGTGCGTTTTGGTTAACAGTTAGCTTATTTGCGATTGTAATGTTCAGCAATTTACTGAACCTATTTCAGGCAAGTAATGCTTTTTTATACCAAGCACTTGAGCCATTAGGTCAAACACAGCAAACTAATATCGTATTAGTCAACAGTGATAATTTGAGCAATAATCACCAGCAGCTGGTAAGTAAACTTCATGATTATAAACCAAAAGCGATTATTGTCTTAGCCGATGAACCTTTGCAGCCCTTACCGATAGACAATGTATTCTATCCGTACTCAAACAAAAGCTATTGTGTCCCTCATGTAATTGCTTGGGCAACCTATCAGATTCAAATTCCTTCTCAAGAGGGTTTGAATTGCATAAGTATTTGGCAAGAAATATTTGATTATGAAAATAATCAAATAGCCTTGATTGACTTTAAGCTCGCCGTGGCCGCTTTACCAAAATTTAGTGCTCAAAGAGTGCTTAACTTTGATGTTATGAGTGAACAATTAGAAAATAAAGTCATCATTGTGGGTCAAAAAGCTTCCTCATTTAACGTGCAAATACACGCGCCAAAACTTAACGGCTTACATGACCCACTATTACTCACGGCTTACATGGCTGACAGTATTGATAAGAACACTGTAGTATCACTGCTAAAACCAACCTACTCTATTGTTATTGAATTAATTTTAGTGTTGGTTCTGCTTTTTAGTTTTCAGAAACTATCACTCTTTTACTCATTTTTTATTGCCTTCATGAGTATTTTTGTCTGGTGCACAATTGGTTATTTTTTCGTTGAATCAATGCAGATTTATATCCCAATAGGCCAGTACATTATACTTACCTTTATCACCCTTCTCTGGATCCTAATTGTCCGCAAAGTAACAGAGGATGCAGAGCTTAATGTTGTGGTAAATAATATCCAACAAAAGATGATGGGACGCTTCATACCACAAAGCTTTATAGATCAAGCTTCGCCTTGGGACCCTATTATTCAATTAATTAGTCAACAATTAGACTTAGAGAAATCAATTTTCCTTGCTCGCAAAGAAGATGATCACCGAGTTGTAGAAATTCGTGCAATGAATTGTAATTTAGATGACATACAAGAAATGCGCAGAGATTATCAACGAACGCCCTACAGTAATGCGTTAAAGTCATTGGGGATAGTGCAAATAACTCGACCTTTTTTTAAGCATGTTAGTGCGAATGAAATTGAATTTATGGTACCGCTTGTTTATGCCGGTGATGTACGCGGTTTCTGGGCACTTTCAGTGATCCCAAATACGCAGTTCAATCAACAAGCCTTTGAAAAGAATGTTAATAGATTTGCTGCTCAAGTCGCTGAATTGCTATTCCATTACCATATTTTTAAAGCCACTGAGAGAAAAAATAAAACTCTAATTAACCAACTACTTAACTTGAGACTGCATGAGCCTACGAGCCAGCGAGTTAAGCGCTCTATTGATGAAATGGAGCAAAAAATGACAACTTTAGAAATGGTATTCAGCCACACTCGTTCTGCTAATATTTTGTTTAACTTATTTGGCCAAGTTATTCAGACGAATGCCGCATTAGAGCAATTTGCAAAACAACATCAAATTGCTGTCTTTGAGATGACTGCATTAGATCTATTATGCCGCTGTTGCAAACTGGATACTGAGGTTGCCAAGGGCAAACTTCGTTATGTGACGTTAAACAAAGCTGAGATAAGTTTACCTGCCAAACTTAATAACCGAAACTATACGCTAAGTATTAAAGCACTGAACACCGACAGTTCGCAAACTGCCTCAGGCGAACCATTTCAAGTCTCAGGTATCTTATTTGAATTTATTGATAACCATGCTGTCATAGACGAGCAAGAAGCCACTAAAGAGGACCAAAGTTAATGGACTTTGTACTCGCGCTTTTTCCTGCAGGCACAGGCTTAGGCCAGTCTGTTATTACTACCGTATGGGTAGGTACTGCGGTCGTCTGCTTGTTAAATTTGCGTTTTGGTTTCCCTCTGACGGGGCTTGTTGTACCAGGCTACCTAGTCCCTTTACTGATTATTAGCCCAACCTCAGCTGCGGTTATTATTATCGAGGCAATCGTTGTTTATGCATTAATGCGCTTTAGTGCTCATTATATGATGGAAAAGTTTGGCTATGGAGAAATGTTTGGGCGGGATCGCTTTTTCGCCATAATCTTGCTTAGTATTCTTGTGCGTGTCTGCATGGACACATTGTTTTGGCCTTTAATTGCCGCTCAGTTAAGCCAATGGGATATTACTTTTGATTATGCATCTCAGCTTTATTCTTTAGGCCTTATTATTATCGCACTAACAGCGAACGTGATGTGGAACGGAGGGTTTAAGTACGGGCTTAAAGTAACTTTCATTCAATTACTTATCACTTTCTTGCTAGTTCGTTTTGTCTTAATGCCTTTTACTAATTTTAGTATTGCTAATTTGGGCATTATGTACGAAGCCGTTGCCGCTTCAATCATCGCGGCACCAAAAGCATATATCATACTAGTCATCACTGCATTTATTGCTTCCAGAGCAAATATAAAGTACGGCTGGGAGTTCAATGGAATAATGCTACCGGCATTACTTGCACTGCAATTAACTCAGCCTTCAAAGCTTTTAACTTCTTTTATAGAAACGGCCGTTATTTTAATAATTGGTAGCTCATTGGTGCATTTTACTCGGCTAAGACATGCGAACATTGAGGGTGCCAGACTATTAATGTTCTTCTTCACTATAGGCTTTGTCTATAAGTTAATACTGAATTATGTCGTTGTTTGGTATTTTCCTACGCTCAAAGTGACAGACACATTTGCATTTGGCTACATGCTTGCAACTCTACTGGCACTAAAAATATATCAAAAGAATGCGCTTGGATTAGTAATCAGAGCAACATTTCAAACTTCGGTAATTGGCGGCATTTTCGCTATTACTGTAGGTTTCTTAGTGATGTTAGTGCCCTCTTTGCTGTCTAATCAGGATGTACATTCAGATATCGACAATCCACATGTCATCACCTTAAATCAACAAGTAAGCCAATATAAGAGCTACTTATACACAACTCGGACAGATAAAGTAACAGTCAGTAGTTATAAAGCTAATCAAGCAATTAATGATTTCAAGTATGCTGTTTACCAGTTAAATCAAGCACTTGAGAACAAGCAATCCATAGCAAAGTTTGGTTATTTATTTAGCGAGCTGGGTTTTTCGCTTGAAAGTGATGAGCAATATGTTTACTTAGTAGATACCTACGAAAGTCAGCAAAGAGGGCTATTTATTTTTAATAAAACGCCAAAGTCTCCTTTGTTGATAACTATTCCCTATCCAATTACAGAAAGTCTAGCGAGTGACTCTGCAAGCTTGATTTTTCAACATATGAATAATAAAGCAATGTTATTTGGCACTGCTAAAACGCCACAAAAGACGATTGCAACGGAAGATCAACAAAGCTTTTATTATCAAGCTTTCATTGACGCACTACAAAGTGACGAAATCTTACAAATTCGAGAAGCTAATCGCTTCACGGCAGCACTAGTTGAAAAGCCTTCTAATAAATTCGACAGCCAATATTGGATATATAACCAACTACCAACTTCAATTAGACAAAGAGACATTCACCAATTTATAGGCAGTGAGGCAACTTATTTTGGTGCAGCAACACAAAGCAGTTTGCCAACAGCGAATTACTCGGGCTCTATGCTTGAACTATTTTTAGATAGTGCTAACTATACTAATATTTTGGCTAACTTTTATCGCGATAACTATAAGTACAATACCCCCCAAATTAGTGTTATCAATGAAGAAATAAATACTATTGTTGAAGAGTTTGCTTATCAAATTAGTAAAAAAGGTAGTTTTGAGTATCAACCTCTATCAGAAAGCCAAATAGCGCTGTGGGAGTATGAAGTTTTAAAGCCACTCTATAAATTAATTACACAGATAGGTAATGCCCCACTGACAGAAGACAAGCTTAATCAGTTAAAGCAAATCAATGGCACAACCGAACTACTTAACTATCAATTGCAACTAATCAACAATAGCAGTGGTCGATATCTATTGTTAAGCCCACTTAAAAATAATGAAGCACGCTCACAAGGACAAGGGCTTTACGCTTTTAAATTGACTGCTCATGAAGCTATCACACTCAGTGTACCAAGGCCTTTATTTGAAAGTAATACGCTGAGTTTTGCAGCTGAATTATTCTCCGAGGCAAACACTGCCAATTTATTAATTGCGGGGGCTCACCCTTATGCGCACCCTAAAGCTAATGTACTTGGGGCTGATAATATTGACTCTTTATTTAATGTTATTCATCAAAGCTATTTGCGCTTTACAGCTAATCAGCCTAGTTTACACATTCAAATCCGCAGCCATAGCGCGCCGTCATGGGTACGCCCAAATGCAATTGCATTCTCAGCTACGCGCATCAGCGATGTGGCCTCGCCACTAATGAAACAAATCGACGGAAAACTGAATAACTTAGGGGTTGAATATCAAGTAGTATCAGGACAAAAATCAACGCGAGGTCTTGAAATAGGCAGCTCACCTCAATCAGGATACCAACAATTTAATAGCAATAGTGAGCTGGCAACATTATGGCTGGCATCAGACTTTAAAGAACAATTTTCAATCGACCAAAACAGCGTATTGCAACGATTATTGGCAATATCTACCAATACAAAGGTAAAAACTATAAATCTGGCTACCTTGTCGCCACTAAACTGGCAAGCAATCTCGACTAAAGAAAAGCAACGAATTCAAACTCTCGTTAAAAACTATATAGCTCATCAGCGTTTAACATCATTAAGCGGTTTCTGCGAGCAAATTAAAGACTGCTCTTTACACACCATTAAGCTGGAAAATGCAGACAAGTACGCGCTTATGATTAAGTACAATAACGATATTGTGGCAATCTACAATCCAACCAATAACCAGCTTATTGATCTGAGCTTATTTAATAGCATTATGGCTGGAGGCGCATATGTACTTAATTAAACGCCTACTTGCTATTTTAGCAATCACAATTGCTTTAGTGGCACTTTTTTATTTCTCACGAAACATAATGGTATGGATCGACTCCGCTGAACCCATTGATGCGCGTACTAGTCAAGAAACACGTTCAAATGTACAGTGGCTTAGTAGTCAAAAGCCACTACAGTTTACGTTTTCAAATCAACGTACTCACTCACTACGCATTTTATCAAATGCCGTGTTTGATCAGTCAGTCGTACTTGACCAACCGGTTAATTATGCAATTAAATACGTGCTATATGATCAAGAAGGAGATGTCATTTTAGACAAGGTTTACCATCATGCATCTAAATTGGTTACAAACTCGCAAGAGCAACAAGTAAAACAAATAATTGAAAACAAACAATCATTGAACGTCGCATCTGGTCAATCTTTTTATTTACCTATTAAAGATTACCCTAATGCTGCGAGTCTTGATCTAACGCTTATCCCTGAACAAACTAACCTACAGGGTGTAGTTGTAAGGGTCCACGCTAAAACTCCTGAGCAAAGTATTGATCCGCTTAACAGCTGGCTTAAGCGTCCTTTAGAAAGACGCAGACGCGCAACTGATTACCTGACAATGGGAGAAAATACTTTAACTGATGGAGAGATTAGAAATGCGATGGCATTCTGGTGGCAAAAAATTGCACCACAGGGAATTCCTGACATAGATTTTAAATCAGACATATTGTATGAAAGTTTACCCTACAATGTAGTCACATATGACTTTAGTGAACAGCAACATGATCTAGGCTCTTATTTCACGAAACCGGGTCTTTGCGCGAGTATTCGCTTAGAGGAAACCGATAGCCTGATATTCAAAACAGACAAACAAGGGCTGCTTCCTTCTTTAATTTGGTATGACAAACTACAGTTTTCCCCTCCTTTACCTGTAAACTTTAGTGCAATAGACGAAGCTAATAGTAATCAAACTGAACCTCTTAATCCGGGCTTAGTCACAATCTGCAGCGAAGATAATTTATTAACGCAATGGCGAACATTATCTGGTAATGCAATCTTAACTAGTTACTCAGGCAGTTACTTGGCTAACAGCCAATCCTCTGTCAGTTTTGATATTGAATCGCAAAGCCATTTAAATATTGAAGTTCGAGCTCTTGAGACAAGCCAACTAAATGTCACCTTGTTTGATGAAAGTAACGAGCAAATCGAGAGCTATTCTGTGACATTGAAAGGACAAGCTTCAGAGTTTGATCGTTTGATTGCCGAAAACACGCAACGTCAAGATGTTGGTATGTTAGTAACTTACTATTTGCGCTCGCCAAAGAATGCAAGGCGAGTCGAAGTCAAGGCAGATAAAGATGTCTATGTTCGTCTGAAATCCCGCTTTGCTGATTTTAACTACCAAAGAACCTTAACTCACGGCTTGGTGACAGAATCAACTACAAACTTTCATGATATCGCTGCGTGGTATGAACTGCGCGCCAATAATCATTATGAACTTACATTGATGGGGCACTTTTCGAATATTCGGACTTTCACGCCACCAGCAGAGTTAGATCCACAAGTCACATACTATCAATCTAGGGAACTATTTGATCAGCTACCAATTTCAAATGTAGCACTGACACTAAGCCCCAATAAGTACTATTTACCTAAACAACCCGCTCAGGTTTTTAACTACGGTATTTATAATAAGAATAATTATCCGCCGTATATTAACTCTGAAGATAACAGCCTAATTTATCGTTTAAAGGGTAATAGTGCTAAAGAAGCTAATATGGCGGATTTATCTGTTTCACAACTACAGCAAATCCAAGACAGTTCTCGCTCAATGTATCAAAATTGGTATGGTAATCGGCCTTGGGTTAAACAACGCCTGTACCAACTAAATAAAAAGACTCCTCTAACACTCAGATTTGATAAGTATCAGCGCCCTATTAGTCTTGTTTTCAAAGTTGCTAAATCAAATAATAAGGCTCCCGTTGAACTTAGTGTCAAACAAAGAGCAAAATACAAGTCAGGACTCACAAGCGAATACAGTATTAAAAAGCAAAAATATCAGCTTTATCCATCTGAACTAATTAATGCTTTTTTGATTCACCCAAAGAATAGCCGACTGAATAGCTATCCAAGTGTCACGCACTTAGTGTCAAGTGATATAGATACTTTACACTCAATAACAATCGAGTCATCAGAAACAATCTGGCTGTCTATTCTCGATGAATACCCTGCTCAAGAGCAAAAAGTAAGGTGGTGGAATAATGAAAATTAATGCTATGTTACTGGTTTTTTGCACTTTTATGGCGGCATGCAGTGCCGAGGAAACTAGCTTGCATGATTTAACAGAAGATTTTCATGCTTGGCTATTAAAACCGAACACTGAACTAACACACTTCAATTACAAGGATGGTGTTTTTAAAGCAAAAAAAACAATTACCTCCGGTGGCGAGATTCATTATAAGAAGACTGGTAATAACTGTATTGCTTATGCACCTCATCGCTATTTTGATAAACACACGCTAAAAATAGCCAAGGCAGTGTTTGCTGAATGTCAGGTGTTACTCACAAATTCAAAACATAGAAATACCCTTGATCAAAGTAATAATAAACTCGATTTTGGCAAATACAAAGTTAGTAGTGCGAATGCATTTATTCTTGCCTATGCTAAGACTGTAGAATCTTTTTCTATTTATCAGGTACATGGGTTTGCAAAGGAAAAGCGAAAAACTTTACAAGGGCGTAATGCAGATATCATTGTTAGCAATGGCTCTAAAACACCGTCAAAAGCAACTGTAAAAATATCTGAATGTTTAAATAATCAAGTAGGCTCTAATGTTATGCTATTTGGTCGTGATGTTTTTGAGCTCGGAGGGACAAAAAATATACTTACCGACATGGCGCCTGTTAATAGCCAGTTTTTTCATATCGAGTTAAGCCGTCAAATGCGTGAGCGTTTAATAACTAATAGCCAACTTTTAAAGCAGTTTAGCCAATGCCTTATATCATAATAGCCTTAGTCACTTTTACATTATTCAGCATCAACATGGTGTATGCTGCTAAGCCTGAGCATGCGGTTCTTGAGCCCCCTATTTGGTTACAAACCACGCCAAAACTGGCCCCTTTAACGTCTACTCAAGAGTTGCAATTTGATGCCAAGCAGCATCAGTATTTATGGCTACCAGAAGGCCATTGGCTTGAGATAAATCCCGATTTATTAAATCAATTTATTATCAGCGCCGGAAACACACAATACATTCAGCAGCGTTTACAAGTTCATCGGGATCTACTTTGTAATTCGAAACGATGCCAGCTTCCGGCAACAGGCCATAATCGTATAATTGCCATTCAGAATCACCTTGACGAAAGCGCTAGCTTTAGGGCTCTTGTCGGTCACTATCAAGCAAAAAGAGATAGTTTTCGACGTGCACTCAAACTAGCAAAACCATCTGTTTTATTGACCACACAGCAAGGCAATGAGCGTTATTATCAACTGCATAAAGATGAAGAAGTTACGCTGTTTTTTCCTGCAGCAAAAAAATTAAAGCTATCTGTTAGGCAGAATATGCAACTTCCTGATCGAAACGGTGTTGTGTACGCCTATGTTGATAACGTTTTAACAGCAAAAGTGAATACGATTAATAGTCTCGCTGTTGAATATTCAGATAAGAATGTTGGTTTAGTTAACTCAGATTATTTGGCTATCGACGCAGGCCAATACCTAACCATTAAAAGCGCAACAAATTCACTGGTTAAAATAGAGCAAAGCCACCGCGCAATTTATGATGATGGTGCAGCCGCAAAAGAGCAAGAAAAGCAACTAATGCCATATTGGCTAAATACTGCCAATGATCATTTAAAATCAATTTACCAAGAGCACTCGTTGGGGCCGTTAAGTAACACTGTTTTTTCTGAAAATGACCCGCTTAACGTAAAGCGATACTATAATTTGCTTTCGATGATGAGCATCGATTCACAACTTGTTGGCAGCTATCGAAACCAATTGCCTGTAGAAAGTAAAAGTGAAACCATCACCGAGCTTGCTGAGCTGCGTTTAGTCGATCATCATTTTTACCCTCGTATCAATCATCAGACTAGACATTTAACAGCTCTGTCTCAATCTGCACAAGTGTTTGACTTAACGGTAAAAGAACGAGCTACGCCTTGGCTTACCCTAATTGCAAAAAGTAACAATGACACACAATTAAAATTCACCGCAGGTGAGCAAAGCTGGCTAGTTAACCTGAAAGCGACAGAACACTTTCAAACATTAACACTCTCTGTGCCTTTAAAAGAAAAGTCACTTTCTATACAAGCACTTAAAAACACAGCGGAACATATTGATTTTGCACTATACGCAAGAACTCTAGCTGATATCCCCATGGATGAAGTACTCTACCAGCAGCCGAACAAGTTAAGTGCAAAGAGCCCTACCACAGAGCTGATTATTAAAAACTACTTGCACAAGCAGCATGCGGACTATTTAGCTTCAATTGAACCTTATACACCCGCACAGCAGCAATTAAACATAACAGATTGGGAACAGTTGCTAATGACTGCTAATGATTTAGCAGAATCTGCGCCATTGGATGCCCTTCGCTTTTTGAAAAAGCTAAGCCAGCATAGTAACCATCAAGTTGCGGAAAAAGCATGGCAAGCAAGAATTGATATTTTGAGGCAGCAAAAACAATTCCATTTAGCAAATAGCTATCTAGAAGGTTTATACAAAAGTGCAAAACAGGCTCAATTGCAGCATTTTGCAAGTTTAGAGTTGATTAAAATTTACCAAGAGCAGCATCAAGACTACAAGCTATTTGCCTTGTGCGCTGGTAATTTATCGTCAATTTCCAATTGTAGAAAAATCTTGATCAGGCTTGCTGTTAAACAGCAAAAAAATCGTTTAGCGACGTGGCTAGCTCATCAGTCTGATCAGCAAAACATCGCAGAACCAAGTTTCGCAGCACTAAATTTTCAAAGTTTGGTTTCAAATACTAAACAAAATGACCCTTTATACCACTTAGTAACAGCAGAGCAAGCTGGACTTATTGATGGACAAGGCAAAGTACAAAATACCGTGCTAAGTGATAAGAAACCGTGGAAATTTACTGCTACACACCCTATTCATTTAGCGATCAAAGCTCGGGTAGCTGCGAAACAAAATGGTGAATATCAAACGGCTTGGCTAAAAGCCGATAGCCAATATCAGCATAAATTGATGCCAATTTTTAGTGATATTCCAGCAAATATTCAGTTTATAGATAATCAGCAACTAGCATCTATATCGGCAACCTTAATTATAAGCTTGCAAGTCGGAGAAACTCTGACTTTGAGCGCTGATCATCTGACATATCTTGATGTAAGCCTGCTCCCTAATGATTTAGTTTCTCAATTTGACTACCAGTCTGATGCTGCCAATAACCTGACTGCAATAGACTTTATGTCATTAGTTTATTCACCTACCGCATCACAGTATGACTTATTAATTAATGGCTTATACCAATTAAGCAAAAGGCGTTTAAACGACAATCAATACACTCAGCTACTGCAACGTCTAGAGACCTTACCAGCAACAGCTAGATCGACCTTCATTCAGAATAGAATTGAAAGTTTTGGTCAGTGGCAACCTATTGAAAGCATGCTAGATTATGCTGGAACTCGACTATTTAAAATGCAAGCTCCTGCACAAAGTAGCTTTGCTGATCGTTTTACCTTGCTTAACACCCAGTCTGCGTCAGAGCAAGGGTTACAGTTACGACCATTCCATACTTTGCATATTGATCTAGCTCAAACTGCTGGACAACAAATCCGTTTTAAATTTCACTTCTCTACTGCAGAGTTAGCACGAGACAATGTCGCAAATGTTTCACTTCGCCTAGCTAATGAACTGAAAACCTGGTCAGTTTCACAACAACAAAGTGTGCCATTTACTTTTACTAAGCAAGAGCTCGATAACAACATAATCAGTATTAGATGGCTCAACCCTTACCTATCACAATACTTAACAATAGAAGCAGAACAATATCTAGCCGGAAAATGGCAGCACTTAGAGCTACCAACCAAGTTATTATTCTACACGGTAATACCGGACACACCGCTAATAGCAACTTTATCGGCCGACAGGCTAATCAAGTTGGAAGAAATCGACGAACAAAGACGAACAGAACGTCGCTTTTTTCATCCTGCAGGAAAAATCGAAGTTAAAGCTGAAAAGTTGGAATATGTCCGCCTATACAGTTGGCAGTTAAGCGAACATAACAATAAAATTTCTGCTTACTCGCAGACTAAAGCTGCCCTGCCAGAGTTGATCACCTATCAAGCGCCTGAAAAAGTAGAAATCGTTAAGGAGCAAACAGAACTACACGCAGATGAACTCAACTGGCAAGTTTTTGCTCGTTATGATCAACAGCAAATTTTTCAAAGCGCTGAAGATATTCCCACCCGCGAAGAAACTGATATTGGCGCTAGAATTCGGATAAATGATGATAATCAATGGTATCAGTTAGAGGGATATTACTCATTCAGTGATACGCAAACTGATATTATTAATTTAAATGGATATTACTCTTGGGAGGATGAAACAACGCCTTGGTATATTGATAGCCAAATTAATAGTCGCTGGCAAATGAGCCGAGAGCAATTTGATAGTCAATACGCGATTGATGCCAGCATTAGTATTGGCCAAATATGGCGACAAGACTCAGTGCATCGCCATCAATGGCAAATAACTCCTTATGTTCGCTACAGCAGCGCTGATTTAGCTGACTACCTCGCTGATGATAAGCTTAACTCAGGTATTTTTAATTTTTACAGAGAAAATCATTCATCTGGTTGGTTAGGGCTCTACCAATATAGATATCAACCCTGGGTCGATAACTACCTTAACTTTGGTGTTTCTTCCGGTTCTAATGATGATTGGAGCAGCTTGGATTATTTACGTTTTAACTCTAGTTGGAATCAATATTATGAAGGCCATATTTTCCAGGTGGGGCTAGATAGTTATTACCGCTTCGCTGATGAACATCGTGCTACTGCCACATGGCAATATATCTCTCGCTTTGCATGGCAAAAGCAGATTGACTTAGGGGGCTTCTCACAAGGCTGGCTTAAAGTAAGCTGGCAACAAGATTGGGTTTGGAATAACCACAATATTAGTGTTGAGTTTTCATCTGGCAATAACTTGCATACGGGCTTTGCTCCCTATGCACACGATGAAATTATTTTTCCAACACTTCAACTTAACCATTTGTTAGAGCTGAGTGACTATGAGCAGTAAAGTTTTAAAAGAGCGCCTTGAGTCTCTACTATTTGCCGATATAGCCAATTTTTGGTTAGACCTTTATCGCCAAAAGTATAAGCAACTCGTTAACGAATTAAGTGAGTGGGAGCTCATAAAGAACCAGCCAGATGATAATGACGAAGATGATTGGTTGTTACTTCAAGCTATTGCTTTTTTAACTCACAAAATTGATAAGCTGCAAAACCAATTAACCAAACTTGATGGCGATCATCGTCGCTTTGTTGAGCGTTTGAGTCATGCAGAATTAAAAGCCGAGAGGCAATTTCATATCCTTGATTATGCAAAAACATTAGGGGCAAGTGAGTTGCAACTGCAAAAGGATCAAGATGCTTTTCAGCGTTGGTTTGATGAAGGGGCAATGATTAATCGTTACCAAGATAAAACCTCTGAACTTGAGCAATCATTAAAGTTTTTGATAGGAAAGCTCGGTGATTTAACAAACCGTTATTTACGTAATCACCAAAATGACATGGCTCAGTCATGGTTAAGGCTCGATTTAGAAGGCTTCTTTTTAAACCTACTAGAAAAAACAGACAATGAAGCAACACGAAACTCATTATTTAGAGCGTTAGCTAATCAGGTAAATTTGCTTAATGAATATGTCGAAGATCCTGAGTTTAATGCAGATTTAGTTGAAAACTTACTACAGTCATTAGAGAAGCCAACAACACCACACGCAGCAAAAGTCGATATTTTAGAAATACTAATTAATCTTAGACCCACTTTTACTCGCTACTTTATGCGCTCTCATATTGATCTGGACGTTGATAAAAACGGCAAAGTAGATCGCCAGCAGTTATTTTTAATTACTTCATTTGCCAAAATCATCAGCAAACAGTTTTCCTTAAATGAGGCAAACCGTAAACTGATTTTTTTACTTGCTAAACATGCTTACCCTCGTGTTCGTCAAAGTGTTATAGAGCAATGTTCCGTTTTGCCTTGGTCATGTGTAACAGATTTACTCAATGAGCGGATGCAACTTGAAAACAGCCCAGCTGTAAGACTAACATTAATTAAACAGTTATCAGACCCGCGCTTTAGTGAACAGCAATTAGGCTTTAAGTTATGGCAACAACTCCTTGAGGAAACTGATAACTTTGCAGAACAACGTCTATTACTTGAACTCACTCCGAGGATCATGTTTAACCTTCAAGTTGATAATGATAATCATGACTACACTCAAGATATATTTAAAGCGTTTATAAATGTATTAAACCGACAACTTGAAGAAAAAACTAACCTTGCAGTAAAACGTATTATTAGCCGTGTTCGAGAGCAGTTAGTCAGTTTTATGCATCAGCAACAAGTTGCACAATTAGAGGTGAGCTTAAGTTCAGACACATCCATTGACTGTAAAGAAGTAGATGAAGATTTGCTTGGCCGACTACTAAGTAAACAAGCTCAGCATTATGAAGCGTTCAATGTTAACCTGAAGAAAAAGTCATGGCAGGTGCAATTGGGTTATAAGCGTGGCTTTAGAATCTGGCGCTTATGGCATGAATTTAAGAACCCTAGTACCGGAAAAAGACAAAGCTATAACCATTTACAGGCCAGAAAGCCTAGTGCATTTATGCATGTACCAAGTTGTACTGTTGCAGAGATAAGCCAGACAGAAGTACCCGGTGAGCCTCGTTTTGATGAGCATCAATTTAGCTCACGACCACACTTGCCATTACTTGATTTCTTATTAAGTACCTTGTCTCAAGATAATTTAAAAGCGCCAGCTAAATCCTATACCCCTGATGGCATTTTGATAATTTCACCACCAACAAGTTTATTTAAGCGTTTATATGCATACTGTTGGATTTCATTGAACTACGAAAAATTGAATGAGTTACGAAATGGTACTGAAGTAGAACAACAACACTACCTAGAAAACATTCGCAGTAAGGGCTTTACGCTAGACTTCCAACCATATGGAATGTTGTTTGATGTAGCGTTCCCTGTCGAATCAGGTATTGCTAACCTTTATAAAAAGCTCGCAATTACACCCTTTATTTTTAACATTGGGTCAAGCTTTAAAGAGTATGCGTATTCAATTTACCAAAACAGCATTGGTCAGCTAATATTTTTTGTCATTAGCTTTATCGCTTACTTTTGGGCGAGACATATAAAAATCAGCCGTCAGATTCAATCTGACAGAGCACTTATTCCTGTATCTATTGGCGGCTGGGGAACACGTGGGAAATCCGGAACAGAACGCCTTAAAGCGGCCCTTTTTAGCAGCTTAAGTCTAAAAGTAGTAAGTAAAACAACGGGCTGTGAAGCTACGATGATTTATGCAAGGGCAAGTGGTGAGCAGTTTGAAATCCCCTTATTTCGTCCATTCGATAAAGCCAGTATTTGGGAGCAAGGAGATGTTTTGCACTTTGCTAAGAATGTAAAAGCAGACGTATTTTTGTGGGAATGTATGGGGCTCACACCACGTTATGTGCGTATTCTTCGCAACTGGATGAAAGACAATTTCTCAACCATAACAAATGCCTACCCAGACCATGAAGATATACTTGGTCCAACAGGTATCGATGTTGCAAACGAAACCAGTCACTTTATTGGCGAGAATAGCTTAGTATTTACCAGCGAACAAAATATGGCTCCTATTTTAGACGTCAATGCCAAGCAGAAGAACTCAAGTTTGATCCAGGTGCATTGGGCCGATGGCTTGCAAATTACAGACGATATACGTTCTTTATACCCATACCAAGAACATCCAGCTAATATTGCGCTAGTTTGTAAAATGGCACAGCATATTGGCTTAAGTAAAGACTATGTTTACAAAGAAACATCGGCCAGAATCATTCCTGATATTGGTGTTTTACAACATTTTGAAAAAGCTAAAGTGGGTAAAGTAGAACAATCATTTATTAATAGCATGTCAGCAAATGAACGTTTAGCAACGTTAGAGAATTGGCAACGGTTAGGGATCTATGATTTAAATGACAACCCCAAAAAACAGGTTATTGCTTTAATCAATAACCGAAATGACCGTGTGGCTCGCTCAAAAGTGTTTGCAGATATTTTAAGTCACGATTTGCGTTTCGATAAAATAGTTGTAATTGGTACAAACGTTGATGGGTTTTATAGCTACTTTATTAACGCACTCATTGAGCGATTAGATAAAATTATTGCAAATAATGATCTAGAAGAGTTTGATAAACTTTTATCTCAGTTCAACTTTTTAACTGAAGAACAATTAATTGCTCGTTTGAGCGACGCTTACGATCTAACTCTTGCTAATAAGCTCATAAAATTAAACGGCGACTCGCTTAAGAAATCTAATATTAACGCTCTTTTGAAAGATGCTACCGGTAACTCAAATGAGGCCGAAGCATCGGCTATTTTACAAAATCTATTTGTTTATCAACAACGTCAAACATTAGAGTTGCTTAAGCAAGATATCGTTAACAATAGCGAAAAGCTAAAAGAGGTTATTGTAAATACAATAAAATCTAACGTTGTGTTACATGAAAACAGTAGTTTATCTGCTGATGAACTAACGCGGTCAATTGCCCAATTAGGTTTAGTAAATAACCATCAAGTTATTGTTGGTATGCAAAACATTAAAGGCGCTGGCTTGAACTATGTTTACGCTTGGCAGCAGTGGCAGCGAATAAACCATACTCTTGAACATCTATTTGACCAACAATGTACAGCTAAGGAGTTCAGAACAGCACTAACAAACCTCAACATGATTGTTTCCTTCAATAGGTTAGAAGTGGCCACATTAAAACAACATTTGAGCACATTGAAAAAAATGCACTTGGCGCAGAATGAGTTCTGCCAAGCAGAAATCACTAATCTACTTGAAAAACTTGAGGCATATGGTTCTGAAGATAACATTGAGAAACAGCAAGCATTGCCTATTCAATATTTAAATCAAGTGGTTGAGTCATTTCTTGATGCAGGAGCAGCTGTTAAACGTAAGAAAAGAGCAAATCAAATTTATAAAGATATAGCTGATCAGCGAATTACCTTAGAAAAGGCGATAAAAATATTAGGCAAATTAAGCCGCAATCAAAAATCAGGCTGGTTTGCTAACAAATCTAAATCCAATTAACTTTTAACCTAGTATAAAAGCGCAAGGTAATCCAAAAGGATTGTTTTGCGTTTTTTATTATTTTCCCGTCGAAAAATCAGAATTTTCCTACAAACTAAATTATTATTAAAAATCAAATAATTAATATAAAAAATTAAAAAAGTATAAATTTAGATCTATTCCCTATTTGATAAACACCAGCAAAAAGCAGTAAAATGATACTATTAAATATTAATTTTATGTTAACAACTTCGGAGACTGTCATGAAAAGCTTAGTTTCTAAATTAGCAGTGTTACCTTTAGCTATCGCATCTGGTATGGCAATGGCAAGCACAAACCTAGTTGAAAACGGGTCATTTGAAAATAACACTGTAACTGGCCATGGTGGACAATGGCAGTTATTCAGTAATATCGATAACTGGAGCCGTAGTAACAATGCTAAATTTGAGTTACAAACTAACAAATTAGGTATTGTTCCAGCTCAAGATGGTAATCAACTTCTTGAACTAGACTCAACTGCTAACTATTCAATTTCACAGAGCGTAGCTACTTCAGCAGGTAAAAAGTACGAACTTACTTTTTATTACTCTGCGCGTGTTGAAGGTAATGCGACAACAAACGCTGCCAAAGTTTTATGGAATGGTAATGAATTAGCGACCATTAATAGCAGCACAAAAGGCTGGACTAAATATAGCTTTACTGTAGAAGCAAACGATACTAGTTCAGTATTGAGCTTTGCTGGTGCTGGTAAATCAGACTCTTTAGGCGCATTTCTTGATAATGTTTCTCTAACAGAAATTCCAGAACCTTGTGCAGTTGAAACAGGTCTATATGGTATTAATAACTTCGGTTCAGAAACTGAGGGCTATGTTTATCATTTCAACCCAGTTTCAAGCTCTGTCACTATTGTTGCAGGCCTAAATAACACAGCTTCAAATATTGCAAGTAAAGACGGTGTGCTTTATTTCATGGAGCAACTAGATAAGAGCAGCAAAGCATCTAAAATTTACAGCTTAGATTTAGCAACTAACCAACAAGCGGAAGTAGTTGATGCGACTTCATTCCCTATTTACCGCTCAACAGTCACCGCTGATGGTCTTGCTCTTCGTGCAACAAGTAAGACATATATGTACGACTTTGATTTAGAAACAGGTGATAAGACTGTTCTTGGTAAACTATCTTACCCTGGTGATACTTTCTCAGATGGTGATATTGCTTACTCAAATGACTTTAACGTACTTTACGTGTTAACAGGTAAAGCACTTTATACACTAGATGAAGGTAGCTTAGAATTGACACTTGTTGGTGAGCATGGTGTAAATTGGGCATCAGGTATTGCGATTGCAGATGATGGTACAATTTATGTTTCAGGCCGCGAAAGTGGTGAAAATGCTAAAATCTACTCACTTGACCAAAACACTGCAGAAGCAACGTTTGTAATGGATGGTCCTTCGCATGTTAATGACTTAACATTTGTTAGTGAAGCAGTTTGCGCTGCAGAGTAAACTGTGTTTAAAACCATAAAAATGCCAGCTTAGCTGGCATTTTTTTATTTATCTTGGGTATCACTTATTTGTGAGTTTCTTTTGCTCTAACATTTCTTTCCAGTGCATTACTTCTGTTGGCAAGATAGGAGCTACACCTTCAAACCCAGCAACTTCAAGCATTTCTTCAACGCTCACAACACCTTTCTTACGTTTAAATACCCCTCGTACATAGGCAATCGCATGCAATCCACGCTCAGAGTGAAACTTTTGTTCGATGTAAAAGTATTTATGGTCCCAGCCAACTAAACGCGTACTAACAGTGTATTTTTGCATTGGTTTAATATCGCGAATATAGGTAATTGCAGTCGCATTAACGATCGGGAACCAACGACGTTTCATAATATGTTGAAGCAATCCTACTCTTTCTGTCATCCAAGTGCGCGCCAAATCCATCATTGCTAAATAACGGGAATTAGTCAGGTGCAAGTTAATATCGCAATCAGTCGGCAGTGCTCTGAATTCAATATCTATCGTGTCGAGTAAACCTTGATAGTCACGATTACGTTTGATTTTAAAAAACAATAATATTAGTCGAAAATATAGATTCACAATAAAAGGTCTAACCAGTTGATAATTCACAAAGTGTATCACAGCATATTGCTAAGGCGAATATTCTGCTCTAATCTGTGCATATATTATTATAAAAACAGATAAGCCTAATGAAACTATTCAGTTTGGTAACTCTATTTTCTGCAAGTTTATTTACCGGCTCAGCATATGCTGACTTCAACTTTCTAGGTAACGGTACTTTAAAATACCCAACGGGTGTGGAAAAAGATTTTAAATTTGGTTTTGCTTGGCAACAAACTGCCGAAAAATTCACTATTGGTGATAAAAGCTATGACATGTCTTTGCCTGAGTCATACTCCGTTGCGATTACACTGAGTAAAGACGAACAACAAGTTTGGGTACAAGAGTTTAATAATGGCTTTATTGAAGGCTTCAATTGGCAAATAGCAGATCACTCTTTAAAACTCGAAAAGCGCAAATTTAGCGACTCCGTCAAAGGCGATTATGTTATAAGCCTAGATAACCGAGATTACTTTTTTGCCCGCAATAACATAAGTATTGTTATCAAATTTGACAATGACGGTATCAAAAATATTGCCATTGATGGTGTCACCAAGGATATGGGTACCAAACAGTAGCAAAAAGCTTAGCTTTTCACCCAAGCTTTTTGCTTAATTAACGATTATTGTGGGGGGGTTACTTTTAAACCTTCACTGTCTTACGGTTAATGCCATAATCTCGAAGTTTGTTTGCCACTGCGGTGTGGCTCAAACCTAATCGCTTAGCAAGCTGTCGAGAGCTAGGATAAGCCGGATAGAGCTTACGAAGTAAGGTCGCTTCAAAGCGTTTTACCGCTTGATCTAAAGTTCCCTCAAAGTCAGACTCAAGATAACCTAAATCATGAGTAAAGGTTGGTAACTGCAAATGTTCAATACGCAGTTCGTTATCATCTAACAACGACACCGCACGGTAAATCGCATTTTCTAATTGGCGTACGTTACCCGGCCACGGATAATCTTGTAAAAAGCGTAAACAATCTTCAGACATTACAGGCACAGAATGACCATTTTGTTGGGCATACTTTTGAATAAAATGTTCTGCTAACGGGCCAATATCAGCTTTTCTGTCACGTAATGGCGCAATTTCTAAGGTCAAAACATTAATCCGGTAATAAAGATCTTCTCTAAATGTCCCCTCTTGCACCATGGCCGGTAAGTCTTTTTGCGTTGCAGCAACAATACGTACATTCACTTTTACTTCGTTTTCATCACCGACTTTGCGAAATGTGCCATCTTGTAAAAATCGCAGCAACTTAGTTTGCAATTGAGTCGACATTTCACCAACTTCATCTAAAAACACCGTACCACCATCGGCTTGCTCCAAAACGCCACGTTTTGGTGCCGCGTTTTCTTCATAGCCCGCATAACCAAATAACTCTGACTCAGCCACGTCATCAGGTAACGATGCACACGATAAGGCAATAAAGGGTTTTACTGAACGGTTAGATGCATAATGACAAGCCCGTGCAAGTAGTTCTTTACCTGTCCCCGTTTCACCAGTTATCAAAATTGGCGCTTCAAGCTGTGCCATTTTGCGAGCTTCACGAACAACACGACGCATTGCAGTGCTAAAATTATGGATTGTCGCAAAACTTTCTTGGCCATATCGACGAAAGGCACTCACTTGCTGACCAAGTCGACTTTGCGATTTAATGTTAATAACGGCGCCTGCTAACACATCCCCTTCAGCACCTTGTGGAACTGAAATAGGAAGAATATCAGCAATAAAATCTTCGCCAGCAACTTCTACACGCGTTGTTTGACCAAGCACCTCTTTACCCTCTAACCAGCGAGTAAAGTTAAAGCCTTTCAGCAAGTTATTAATATTAGCGCCTATAACTTCATTTTCAGATAGCTGTAAATCGCGACAAGCTGCATCATTGCATAATCGCACCCAGCCTTTAGCATCAATAGATATTACACCATCAGGCAATGCTCGCAGTAATGTATTTAATTCATTATGCTCTCGCTCAGAAGGTAGAAATGCAGTTGTGCGAACATCCATCACGCCGTCAATTAAGCGAATAGAAGGCATGATCTTTTGAAATTGCTCAAATTCAATAGGAGGAAAACTGACATACATACGACAATTAACCGAATCTACTTCAATACCTTTTAAGTCAACCTGATAACTTACTAAGATATTGAGAATCTCTTGTGCGATACCGATTCGGTCAGCACAGTGGATATCTAAACGCATTACATCCTCAAAAAACGGGAACCTATAGTATGAGAATAATACGCTAACTACTAGCGGCTGAATAGTCTATTGTAAACAATTTTGGACAATTTAAAGTACTTGCTCAGCTATCCAGATGCCAAAAGATCCGCTTTCATTGCAATGAATTACACCTACCCAAACAAAAATAACTCATCACATAAACTTAAAATGAATTGCTAAGTATTACTGACAAGTATCAAGCAATCTTAAATTGGTTGTATTTGGTAAGGTTAAGTTAACGCAACAAATGGTGTACCTACCGCAAGATCTTCCCCTGACCAAGAGGTCTATGTATACTGTAGCGCACTTGTAGCTAGGATAAGGGTGTGTCCTATACCCTTAAGTTCATAACTTGAGCAACAAACCATTATCTTAGCTGCATCAAAAAACATGGCCGCCCGTTCACTGAATAAATTACATAGAACGACCAAAGCAAAAACAATAAGGCCTCAAATAAAAACTTAGAGTTAGGAAGTAAATATGAGTTCATTACCTAAAGCAGGTGACTTTTTAGGGCATCCTAAAGGGTTATTCCTGTTGTTCGGCACAGAAATGTGGGAACGATTCGGTTACTACGGCATGCGCGCCATTTTAGTTTTATATTTAGTAGCGCTTGTACAAGAAGGTGGTTTTGGTTGGTCAAATGCAGACGCATTGAGCCTATATGGTACCTTCACAATGGCTGTATATATCACACCACTATTCGGTGGTTGGTTAGCCGATAACGTATTAGGACAACGTAAAGCAATTATCCTTGGTGGTTTATTAATGGCTGCAGGCCATTTCACTATGGGTATTCCTCACAGCTATTTAGCTGGCCAAGAAGAAAATATTTTCTACATTGGTTTAACACTTCTTTGCATTGGTAACGGTTTATTCAAGCCAAACATTTCAACTATGGTAGGTGATCTATACAAAGAAGGTGACCAACGTCGTGATGGCGCGTTCACTATCTTCTACATGGGTATCAACCTAGGTGGTGCATTAGGTCCTCTAGTTGCGGGTTATGCTGCAGCTGCAATGGGCTGGCAATGGGGTTTCATCGTAGCTGGCGTAGGTATGGTGATCTCAGTTCTTCTCCAACTTGCACTAAGTAATAAATACTTAGGCGAAATCGGTGTAGTACCTTCAGCTAAGCTTTCTCAAGCACAATCTGAATCAAATACTAAAGAGCCATTAACGAAAGTTGAAACTGACCGAATTAAAGTTATCTTTACTATGAGTGTATTTAGCATCATCTTCTGGATGGGCTTTGAACAGGCGGGTGGTTTAATGAACCTTTTCGCTAACGATTACACAGACCGTATGTTACTTGGTTTTGAAGTGCCTGCTTCATGGTTCCAATCTTTAAATTCAATTTTCATCATTGTTTTTGCACCTTTAGTTGCCATTATTTGGTTAAAGCTTGATAAACGTGAACCTAATTCACCAGTTAAATTTGCTATTGCACTAATTTTCTTAGCACTTGGTTTCATCACTATGATCTTCGCGTTAATGACACAAGGTCAAGGTGAGCACCTACAAATTAGCATGATGTGGTTAGTATTATTCTACTTATTCCACACACTAGGTGAGTTATGTTTATCTCCAATTGGTCTATCTATGGTGAGTAAACTTGCACCTCTTCGTCTAGCTTCAATGCTTATGGGTATTTGGTTCCTATGTACAGCGGTTGCAAACAAGATTGCTGGTTTCGTAGGTTCATTCCTAGGTGAAGGTGAAGAAGCGTTAGACAACGCGATGGGTATCTTCATTGGTTTAGGCGCAACAGCGATACTTTCTGCTGTGATCATGTACTTACTAAGCGACAAACTTGTAGCTTGGATGCATGGTGCTGAAGGCCAACACGAGCCACAAACTACTGAGCACATCTTAGCTGAAGAGCTAGAAGTGACAGCTGAAAAGCAATAAAACTCAATCCCCACAGCTAGAGCTGTGGGGATACTTATAGCTTAATAGGCTACTAGTTAATAGTAGCAAAGTCACATACACTCCCCTTTCTGCCATTAATCTTTCCGATATTACTTTCTAATTTGAAACATTAACTCAAGAACGCTTCCATACAATGGCATAACTCCTATTTAAAAACTCTCAATTTCTGAACTTCGTTTAGTCATAAACTTGAGATACCAGCCCTTAACAACCAGCATAAAAATGTAAACAATTCGATACATTCACTCTAACTTTATTTGGCGAAAACAAAACGAATAAAATACAAAAAAGCTTATAAATATCAGTTCATTAAATATTTATTAACGGCGCTTTATTTACTCTTTTTGATCTTTATTTTTACTATTTTCACTTCACATGATGAAATTAAAACCATTGTCTCATTAAATTTACAAAAGGGACTTTGGCTAAATAACGCTGTGATCTTCCCCAAATTGAATTTCTGGTTAATCATCCGCTCATTACATAACAATAATTCTTTTTAGCGCAGTGCTTATAATTGCGGGAGTAATGACAATGAGCGAAGTAAATAATCCGTTAGGCCTAATGGGCATTGAATTCACTGAATACGCAACACCTGATGCAGATTACATGGACAAAGTGTTTACTGATTTTGGCTTTTCAAAGCTAAAAAAATTCAAAGGTAAAGACATCGTTTACTATAACCAGCATGACATTCATTTCTTACTAAACAATGAGCGTGAAGGTTTCTCTGCTGAATTTGCTAAAAGCCACGGCCCAGCAATCTGTTCTATGGGTTGGCGTGTAGAGAATGCACAAAAAGCATTCGAGGTTGCTGTTGAGCGCGGTGCAAAACCTGCGACAGACTCAACTCACAAAAACTTACCATACCCTGCAATTTACGGTATCGGCGACAGCTTAATTTATTTCATCGAGCAATTTGGCGACAAAGGTTCTATCTATGAGTCAGATTTTGAAGATTTAAGCGAGCAAAACATTGTTGAAGACAAAGGCTTCATCCGTATCGACCATTTAACCAATAACGTTTATAAAGGCACGATGGAAACATGGGCTAACTTCTATAAAGATGTATTTGGTTTTACTGAAGTTCGTTACTTTGACATTAAAGGTCAAAAAACAGCGTTATTATCTTACGCACTAAAATCGCCGTGTGGCACTTTCTCGATTCCAATCAATGAAGGTAAAGATAACAACAACAACCAAATCGATGAGTACTTAAATGAGTACAATGGTCCGGGTGTACAGCATTTAGCATTCCTAACGAATGACCTAGTAAGTTCACTTGATAAGCTTGACCAATCAACGATTGCGACACTAGATATCATCCCAGAGTACTACGACACCATTTTTGACCGTGTGCCTTGGGTTAAAGAAGACAAAGAGAAGATCCGTAAGCATCAAATCCTTGTAGATAGCCAAAGCGAAAACTGTTATCTACTGCAAATTTTCTCGAAGAACCTATTTGGTCCTATCTTCATCGAGATGATCCAACGTGTAGATGACGGCGGTTTTGGTGAAGGTAACTTCCAAGCCCTTTTCGAGTCAATCGAACGTGATCAAGAGCGTCGTGGTGTAATCTAAACCGCCATATTGCGCTTAAAAAGCAGCGTTTAACACGCTGCTTTTTGTCGTTTTAAATTCTGTTTTAAACTAACTGTTTAAATTGCGTTGATTGCCTCCATATAGATAACTAATAAATCAGCGCGAACCAATAAGGAAAGAGTATGAGCCTAATTAACGAAACCCACGATATTAATCTAAAAAGCTGGGTTGCATCTGCTAACGAAGCGAACTGTGACTTCCCAATTCAAAACCTTCCTTTTGCAGAAGTACGTCGTAAAAATTCAGACGAAGCGTTCCGTGGCGCTGTAGCTATTGGTGATCAAGTTATCGACTTAGCAAAAGTAAATGAACTTGGTTTATTCTCAGGTGATGCACAGATTGCCGTTAAAGCTGCAAGCCAAGCTACACTCAATGAATTTATGGGTCTTGGTCAGCAGTATTGGTCTGCACTGCGTCTAGCGTTATCAAAAGCACTTCGTGAAGGTGCCAGTGAGCAAGCGCAATTAAGCGAAGCGCTTATCGCTCAAGCAGACATCGAATTTGCACTACCGTGCCGTATTGGTGATTACACTGACTTTTATACCTCTATTTACCACGCAACAGCGGTAGGTAGTCTATTCCGCCCTGATAACCCACTTCTACCTAACTACAAATGGGTACCAATTGGTTATCACGGCCGTTCATCGTCAATTGATGTATCTGGTCAAACGTTCCACCGCCCTAATGGTCAAACTAAAGCGCCAGATGCAGAAGTACCATCATTCGGCCCGTGTAAACGCCTTGACTACGAACTTGAGTTAGGTATTTACCTTGGTAAAGGGAATGAATTAGGCGATGCAATTGCCATCGAAAATGCTGAAAACCACGTATTTGGATTCTGTGTATTTAATGACTGGTCTGCACGTGATTTACAAGCGTGGGAATACCAGCCGCTTGGTCCATTCCTTGCGAAAAACTTCGCTTCGACAGTATCACCTTGGATTGTTACGACAGAAGCACTGGCACCATTTAGAACAAACTGGACACGTGACGAAAACGATCCACAACCAATGGACTATTTAGAGTCAGCTCATAACCGTGAGTTTGGTGCATTCGATATCAAAATGGATGTGCAAATTGAAACTGAAAAGATGCGTGCAGCCGGCGAAGCACCAACACAAGTATCTAAATCAAGCTTCAAGCACTCTTACTGGACAGTTGCGCAAATGGTGACTCACCACACTGTAAATGGCTGTAACTTTCAACCAGGCGATATGTTAGGTTCGGGTACGCAATCAGGCCCTGAGCACGAAGAAGCAGGTTCATTATTAGAGCTTTCTCGCGGTGGTAAAGAAAAGATCACCCTTGCTAATGGTGAGCAGCGTGCTTTCTTAGAAGACGGCGACAACGTAATTATGCGTGGTTGGTGCGAAAAAGACGGTTTTGCACGAATTGGTTTTGGTTCAGTTGAAGGAACCGTGCTACCTGCTAAATAAAAGTAACTCACTATTTTTATTTCCAGAACAAGTGTTAAGGGCATTTTTTGCCCTTTTTTTTGTGCTTTTTCAGCTGAGTTACAATTTTTTGCTGGCTTTTTTAACTGAGGTTGCTATCTTAACTCGGTTATTAGTTAAATTTTGTACGCCATGTTAGTTAAACTTAAGTCTTTTTATCGCACGTTTTTTCCAGCTCGACAGCTGTTGATCCGTCAAAATGGCGAAGTAAAACACTTGGTATTAGCGCCTTGGCTACAATTGACGACCTTAATGGTTATTTTAATAGCCATTGCTTGGCTAAGTATCTCAACACTTCAAATCATTTCACAAGCAGACAAGATAACCAGCATTGAGCAAAAACAGGTTACCAAGCAGCAAGAGTGGAAAAAGCAGCACTTTCAACAGCAAGCTGCCTATGAAAAACAATTAGAGCAACTAGCAATTCTTGAGCAAAAACAAGCGCTATTGCAAAGCATGATTGAATCACTACCAGAATCGATGAACAAACCCACCTTGCCAAACGATGCTGAACCTCTACTTTTACCGATTAAAGAAAATGCTGAAGATTTTCATGCTCCTTTAGAAGATGAGCAGCAACCAAAACAAGTAAAACACTTAGAAAGTATGACTGAGCGTTTAGCACGTCTTGATGCGGCTTATAATCGTAGTTTCGTAGTGCTAGATGAACAAATCAAATTACGCCATCAAGAAATTGTTGCCATGCTCGAAGGGGCTGGTCTTGATAGCAGTCTAGCCAATACCTCAATACTTGAAAGCTCAGACACAGCCCAGGGTGGCCCGTTAGACTTGTTTGACGAATCAAGAATTCCTGCTGAATTTTTAGCAATTGCCGACAACTTACTAGCGTTAAACAACCTAGAAAACTTGCTGAGTGAGTTACCACAAACACTCCCTGCTGCTGACTACTATATTTCTAGCAGTTTTGGCCTACGCAAAGACCCAATGAATGGCCGCCGTGCTTTTCATAAAGGGGTTGATTTAGCAGGTTGGCATAAAACCGAAATTTTTGCTCCAGCCGATGGCACCGTACTTCGTGCAGGTCGTAATGGCGGCTATGGCAACTTTATCGAACTACAACACAAAAATGGCTTCGTTACTCGCTTCGGCCACCTTAATAAAATTAAGGTTAAAAAAGGCCAAACAGTAACTAAAGATGATGTCATCGGTTTAATGGGTAGTACTGGCCGTAGTACCAGTACCCACCTACATTACGAAGTTTTAGTGAATGGCAAACATGTCAATCCAGTTAAAATAACAAAGGCGCTTTCTCGTGTTCGGTAAAAAAAAACAATCAACAGCTAGTTCGTCTGGCTCATCATTAAAAAGAACCAACCATACTCCTTCTATTATTTCTGAAGACGTACGCTTAACAGGTAGCCTTACCAGCCAAGGTGAGGTTCAACTTGATGGTCGTATCGAAGGCGACTTACATGTTAAACACTTAGTGATTGGTCACACAGGTATGATTGAAGGTGTTATCGAAGCAGACAGTGTGGTCGTAAAAGGTAAAATCATTGGTTCACTCATTGCCAACAAAGTGACAATTGAAAGTACTGCTGAAGTCCATGGTGATGTATTTCACGACACTTTAAGTATTGAAGCCGGAGCTATCATTGAAGGCAGCTTAAAACATCGTCACGAAGAAGATAATGTGGCGCCTATTAAGCCTGAAGAACAAACGAGTACTTCAATATTGGCTGATGATGACAACGACTTGTCGTTTGTAAACAAACAAGCCGCTGATAAGTCTTAACTTTTTTTGGCGGTTACATACATAGTAATATCCGCGGTGAAGACAAGTTCATCGCGGCTATTGTAAACCTTAACGGGCACAAGCAAATCCTGCTTTTCTAGCCACTCACTCGGCACGTCTATCTGTGCAACTGCACGCATGTCTGTATCAATTTTTGCTAGGTAGTTCACTGTCATGCCTTTTGGGATCCAGCGATGCGTTTTTGCCGGCACAGTTGCATCAACCATTAAGCCAGCACAAAGCTCTGCCACATTGCACTGTGCAATTGCATGGATGGTACCAATGTGATTATGGATTGCGCGGCGATTTTTAACAATTGCACTGCAATGCCCAGCAGTCAAATTTGTGATCAATGGCTTTATAGACCCAAAGTAAGGTGCTTTAAAGCACACGGCTTTACTAAACAACCAGTTACCTTTCGGCAATGACTGACACTTAGTCCAAATTTTTAATAATGATGATGGTGAGCTCACGACGTTTATCCATTATTTTTATGATGTAAGATAAAAAACTAACACATCAGACCAGATAGCGAAATGGAAATTTTTTGTAAGCAGTTTTAATGATTACGTATGTATTACACTTTTAGCCAAGTGAACGCTTTTCTTTTCCTTTAGGGGCACATAAAATACCGTTTTAAAGGAGAGCGAATGCAGTCACGCCAGCACAAAAACCTCAGCTTACTATTTATTCTTGGCCTTCTGGTTATCTTTAGCCCGTTAGCAATAGATATTTACTTACCCGCATTTCCGACCATTGCAGAACAATTCAGCGCTTCAGAAAAGCAAATTCAGCAAACCGTCGCTATTTTTATGCTTACCGTCGGGCTTGGACAGCTCATTGCAGGGCCATTAGCAGATAAATTTGGTCGTAAGCCTGTGGCAATCACCGGTGTGACAATTTATGGTTTAGCGGCGTTTGGCGCGTATCTGGCACCTGATTTTGCAAGCCTGATGATTGCAAGAGCACTGCAAGGTTTGGGGGCCTGTGCCACATTTGTAGTAGCCTTTGCCATTGTAAGAGATCGATTTGGTAGTGAACGCAGCGGCCAAATTATTACTTATCTTAACGGTATCGTTTGCTTTATCCCTGCCCTCGCGCCAATTTTAGGCGCTTGGCTCACAGTACAGTTTGGCTGGCGCATGAACTTTTTATTCATGGCTGTATTTGCACTCATTGGTTTATTCATAACCTTGTTAATGTATAAAGAAACCCGCCCTGCAGATAGTGTATATAGTGGTCATATTCTTGACCTGCGCCGTTTTATGCCAATTATCAGCACGCCATTGTTTTTATTCCATAGCTTAATTTGCTTGGTAACTATGTCGGCTATTTTAGTCTTCGTTACGCTAGCACCTGGCTGGCTTATTACTGAATTAGGTGGCAGTGTTACCGACTTTACTTTCTGGTTTACCTGTAATGCGGTATTGAGCATTGTTGCAAGCTTTATAATGCCACTGTACATCAAACGTCAACCAAAGCGCGCGTTAAAAGCAGGACTCCTGCTGCTTGTAATTGCAGGAGCCTTAATGTTGGCCTTTAGCCAACAACGTACTGCGCTTGCGTTGATGTTTCCGATGTTTATTGCTGCGTTTGGTTTTGCACTGACACTTGGCTCATCAGCAGGCCGTGCATTAAGTTTGTTCCCTAAACAAGCAGGCACAGCATCAGCACTTATTGGCTTAATGCAAATGAGTGGCGCAAGTTTATTAGTGTTTATAACGCAATTGTTAAATTTGACTACACCAGTATTAATTGGCGTACATTTTTTAATGCTCATCCCATTTGCCTACTTATTGATCAAACATAAGCATTTGTCATAAATCAGCGGGCATTAATTGCCCGCTTTTTCTTTTTCTAGAAGCTTGTTAAAATCAACTACCTAGCTTTTTATCTTTGTGCCGATGATCAATCCAGAATTTCTACTGTCGTTTTTAGGCGCCAGCTTTTTAATTGCCGTAGCCCCCGGCCCTTCTAATGCATTTTTAATGGCACAAACCTTTGCCAATGGCCGTAAAGCCGGAATGCAAAGTGCCTTTGGTTTTGCCTTAGGTGGTGTAGTGCATACTTTTTTTGCGGTGGTGGGTTTAACAGCAATCTTAAAAGCATCGACTGTTGCCTATACCACAGTCCAGTACTTAGGTGCGGCGTACCTGTGCTATTTGGGCGTAATGACGTTAAAGGACACCTTCACACAGCCTGAGCCAGACTGCGACGAAAAACCCCATGTAAGTACCAGTAAAAAGCAAAATGTGATGTTTCAAGCAATGATGACCGAGGTACTCAATCCTAAAGTCGCTCTATTCTTTATTGCGTTTATTCCGCAGTTCGTCGATCCGAGCTTATCTTCAACGACCTTTCAGCTCGCTTTTTTTGGCTTACTCTACCCGCTTTTTGCTTTTCCGATCGACTGCACGTATATTTATTTCGGCGATAAGATAGCCAGTTATTTTCGTGATCACCCACAAACCCAAATTTGGATTGATCGGATCACGGGGCTGGTGTTTATTGCACTAGCAATTAACCTATTGATATAAGAGCACTTATGGAACAAAAACAACAAGCCTTACCAGCCAAAAAGAATATTGCCCTCGTAGCCCATGATGGTAAAAAAGCTGCCCTTCAGGCGTGGTGTGAAAAACACCAAGACATTTTAAGTAAGCACACGCTATACGGTACGGGTACAACCGGTCATTTAATCGAGCGTACAACTGGGCTTGAAGTGATTAAGCTGCTAAGCGGCCCTATGGGGGGCGATCAACAACTTGGTGCTAAAATTGCTGAACATGAAGTGCACATGCTGGTGTTTTTCTGGGATCCACTTGCATCGCAGCCACACGACCCAGATGTAAAAGCATTACTGCGTTTAGCTGCGGTTTGGAATATTCCTGTTGCCTGTAATGAAGTCAGTGCCGATATGCTATTAAGCTCACCTATGATGGAAACTGAGCTGTGCCGCACGTTGCCAGATTACGAAAAATACCTCGCAACGCGCCAAGTGACTCTTTAGTTCTATAAGTCGATATCTCAAAGTGGGGCGATTAGCTATAAAGCTTATGCGCCCACTTAGTTAAACCTGCAGTCACACTACCAAAGTGATCTCCGTTCAGCATTGCAATATCACCTAAATGGGCTTTTAACGCAGCCTTGATAAGCGGTGATTGTGCACTACCGCCCGTTAGGTAAATAACATCAGGCGTTGTACCTGCTTCTTGAATCGCTTGTTTAGCTAGGCTCACGATCTGGCTTATCGAATCATCAACGGCTAAAGCGAGATCTTTTAGCGTTAAGCACTGCGTTAAGTCTGAATCTAAGAAACGCAAATCTGTAGTAAATTCATTCGCTGATGAGAGCGCAATTTTTGCCGCCTCGCCTTGCTGCACTAATTGATGACCTTGCTTATTTTGCTGCAATTGAATTAAGCGTTTAAAAAGCGCAGGCTCTCTGACTTCACGAAGTTGAGTCAGTAACTCACGATGATGGGCATCGCTATAAAACTGACTTTGCAGATTTACATCATTGATTTTACAAGCTTGCCAAAACGGTTGATTCGGCAGTGGAAGTCCCGATTTAAACTCAGTGCCTAAACCTAGTAATGGCATTAAACCATGAAAGCTCAGCGCAATATCTAAATCATTTCCACCCACACGCTTACCACTGTGAGCTAAAAAGTCATTGTCACGGCACTGTTTTTCACGAAAGCTCGGCCCCATTTGTACAAATGAGCAATCGCTAGTCCCCCCGCCAATATCGACAACCAACACTTTTTGGTCTTGCTGCAATGAGGTTTCATAATCAATCCCCGCCGCTAACGGCTCATATAAAAATGAGACCTCTTTAAAGCCTGCGCGTTTTGCTGCTCGCTCTAATATGCCGAGCGCTTGTTGATTAGACTCTTCACCACCGACTGATTGAAAGTTTACCGGTCGTCCAATGACCGTTTCTGTTAATGTGTCTTGCAAAGATTGCTCGGCGCGTTGTTTAATTTTCAAAATCATCGCCGTGGCAATGTCTTCAAAGAAGTTTTTTTGCCCTTGCTTTAAGCCAACTGCACCAAAGAATGACTTAGGTGATTTTACAAAGTAACCTTCTTCAGGAAATTGCACATACTCGCTAATTGCTTCGCGACCTATAAATAAGGTCTCATCACCAGCTTGAATATCGAGGTCAGATTTAATCCGAGGAATGGTATTTAAAAGCGCTTGTCGCTCAGTTTTAAAGTCGTGCTCAAACGGGCTACCTGTCAGATGTTTTGTGACAAAATCGACAACTAATGCACTGTGATGAGTATAAAGTGTTGAGGGTAAATACTGTTTGCCTTGCTCAAGGGGTACTAAAGAGACTTGTTGCTCATTATCCATTACACCGATTGCACAATTTGAGCTACCGTAATCAAAGCCAGCAAACATTCTAACACCTATACATCAATAAAAAGGCCGCGAAATTTACCATAGTCGCAGCCATTTTTGAATGACGCTATGGCGTTTCATGCAAAAAGCTTGCAAAACGTGGTAAGCCATTTTTAGTAAAGCCATGATATTTGTAGGTAATGGTACTACCTATCGCAGGGGGTGATGATCTTTGTTGATCGGTAAACCCCGAGCCAATTTTAAATTCGGTCCCATCACTGCTGCGCACTTTAAGTGCACCAAGCATATTTTTAAACTTACCCTTTCCTGCGATATAACCGATTACAACCGCTTCAGCGTCAAAATAAGGCTTTAACTTTAACAATGCATCACTACGCCCTGTACTGTGCTTAGCTGAGGCTAAATGCAGCATGACGCCCTCAGCACCTTGTGCGACTAGCTCATCCATAAACAAACTAAGTTGCTTGTTATCGTTAAAATGTTTTTGCTCAACAGCTTTAATATGCTCAATTTTCAGCTGGTTTACTAACCTTGAATAGTTTTCATAGCGCTGACTAAACGACTTTGCGGCATCAGGCATATCAAATATCATGTAACTGACGGTTTGCCATTCAGACTCTACAGGTGTGACTTTTCGAACAATCCCGCTCACATTGGCAAAGTCTTGGCGCTTAGTCCAAAGCTCTCCATCAAGCCAAACATCTGGCAGCGGCGCGGTAAACCACTTTGGCGCATAAATTAGGTTACCATTTCGGGTTACTAATTGACTCCCAGTCCAAATAGCTCGAACGCCATCATATTTTTCACTAACTAAATAGTCAGATACATTTACCTTTTCGGCTTGATAGACGTTTGCTAAAAGGACTGAAGGAGCTTGTTGCGCCTCGGCTGAAAAGCCTATAAATAAAGTGATTGCGCACAAAAGCGCACGAGTGAATTTAACCATCATTGCTTCCTTGCAAATTTGTGAGTTTTGAAGTGGCTATTCCTGCTTAATCGTAACCACTTAACAATAGCTGTTTTGTGATTGCCAGCTAATTATAGTTTAGTTTCTAGCCATTTGAAAAATTCGTTCAAATCAGCAAACACGCCTGCCGCTTTACTAAAATCATGCTCTAACGTGAAATGATTAGGCACAGCAAACACAGCAACACCGGCATTGCTCGCAGCGGTGACACCGGTATAAGTATCTTCAACTGCTACGGCTTCATTAGCTGTAATATTTAACGTATCAAGAGCTAGTTGATAAGGGTCACCAGCAGGTTTAGGATTGTTAACATCATCTTTGGTAACCACACAATCAAACCAATCAAAAATGCCATAGCCTTTTAAAATAGGATAGGCTTCATTTTTTGCACTGCCAGTTACTAAAGCCATTTTTAAACCACTGGCTTTTACTTGCTCTAGCACTTCTCTAGCGCAAGGCATATAGGCGGGTAAATGAGTACTAACAAAATGGCCAAATGCCGCGTACTTATCATCCGTTAACTGCTCTGGATTGATACTAAGCCCATAACTTTCAACAACCTCCTTTGCGGCTTCAAATGTTGGTCTGCCAGAAAAGCGCTTACAAAAAGTAGCTTCATCATACTGCACACCAAAAGGAGCTAATAAATCATTCCAAATATTAAAATGCACACTTTCAGAGTCCACTAAAGTGCCATCCATATCAAACAATACTGCTTTTAAAGTCATCCTCATTCCTTCAAAGTAAAAAGGTGCCATAGGCACCTTTAAATATGATTATTCTGTTAAGCCCGCAGGTGGCTCAGCAAACGCTTCCTCGCCGGTTTCTACATCAACCAGCTCGTAGCCACGTTGCTTTCTTACCACTTTTAAAACCGGCTTAGAAAACGCTGTTTTTAAACGATCTGCATCTGCTTCAAGTTCTTCGACTGTATTACCAAATGGTGCGGCACCGGTTTCTGACCAGTTAGTCACTTTACCATTTAAGTTATATTCAACTTCATGAATTTGATATTGTGCCGCTTCATCTTTTGTTGCTTCACAAAAAATGACACGGTAGTTCCAAAATCCAGCCATAGCTATTCTCTTTCTCTTTAATTAATCCTGCCACTTTAGCAGTTACCAACGCGATTATAAACGAAAAAACCCGCTATACAGCGGGTTTTAATAGGACTTATTTTTCAGCTTAGAAGAAGCTTACTTTAAACTCAGCACCGATGTAACGCTCTTCGTTCACCATTGCTGTGTTGTTATTGAAGTCGATAGCACCGATTGATTGCTGCTCATCGAACATGTTACGAACGAATGCTGATACTTCATATTCGTTGTCGCCTTGTGCCCAAGCATAGCCTGCACGTAAACCAACTTCAGTTAAAGGCTTGCCTTCAAACTCAACTGACTCGTATAAGAAGTAGTTGATTTCACTGCGGTAAGACACGTCAGCGTAAGTGAAGAATTCACCATCAGCTACTTCGCGGCTATAACGTAATGTAAGGTTAGAGATCCACTCAGGTGCGTGCGGTAAGCTGTTACCGTCAAGAACAGCTTGACCTGCGCTGTTTAATGAGTTTGTTACAGTACACTGCGCACATACGTCAACAGCTAAGTCTTTATCTTTAAGCTCAGTGTTGTTGTAGCTTAAGTTAAATGTAGCATTTAGGTTGTCAGTTAATACCCACTCAGTGTCTAACTCAAAACCGTAACCAGTTGTCTTATCAGCATTAACTAAACGGTTGAAGTTTGCACCACCGCCTACAGCTGTTAATTGTTGGTCATCCATTGTGTAGTAGAACACAGTTGCGTTAACACGACCTTGACCGTCAAGTACGTCTGATTTGATACCTGTTTCGAATGACGTCACAGTTTCAGACTCAGCAACAGTAACTTCATCACCGAATAAGATACGACCTTGAATACTTGGTGCACGGAAGCTGTTAGCAACACGTGCGTACCAGTTTACGTCATCGTTGATCTTGTAGTTAGCAGATAAATCCCAGCTAACGTGGTCGTCACTTGGGTTTTCTGTTAGGTATAACGCACTACCACCAATTGGGCTTAAAGTACGGTCTGCTGAGAACTCTTTTTCGTCATCTGAGTAACGAAGGCCCGCAGTGATTTTTAAATCATCTGTGATTGTGTAATCTAATGAACCGAATACCGCCCATGCTTTAGTATCTTGCTGCTGGATAACATAGCCGTTTAACTCACCCGGTGTTGAACCGTATGTATCGTAGCTGAAGTTTTCGATTGTTAACGCTTCGTCAAAGTAGAATACACCTACTTGGAAGTTTACGTCGCCAGCATAGTTGCTAGATAAACGAAGTTCTTGCGTGTATTGGTCTTGATCTGGAATGCCGTCAGCACTTTCTGACGTAAATGGAATGAAGCCAGGACCCATATCTGGTAGGTAAACGGCACCGTAACCACCGTCGATGTCAGCGCGAGAATAGATTTCAGCGCTTTCCCACGCAGAGATTGACGTAAGAGTTAAATCATTGATATCCCACTCAAGCTTTAAGCTTGCGCCTTGAGATTCAACTTGCTGTGTCGCACGAGAAGCCGCATCGTGATAAACCACATCGTGCTCAAAATTATCTACTAAGTCGTTTGAACCCGCTTTAATAGCGTTACCACGGAATGCGATTGGCTTACCGTCCATATCACGAACGTGGTAGTTGAAAAGACCTGTGAAATCGTCACCTTCGTATAAAAACTGAATACGTGCCGCTTTTTCAGTGTAACCACCTAAAACGTCATCTTGTTCAAAACCAGGTGCACGATTATCAATGTAATCGTCTTTTTCTTGCCAAAGTATAGAAACACGCGTTGATAAACGGTCTGTTAAGCCACCGCCAACAGCACCTTCAAAGTCAACTGCGCCACGGCTACCGTAAGATACTGAACCATAGCCTTCAAATTCTTGTGATGGTTTAACTGTATCAAATTTAACAAGGCCAGCCGGTGTATTACGACCGAATAAAGTACCTTGTGGGCCACGTAGAACTTCTACACGTGCTACGTCAAATACAGGGAAACCTTTTAAGATTGCGTTCTCTTGAACAACTTCGTCTACAACTAACGAAACTGGTTGAGAAGCATTTAGGTCAAAGTCAGTGTTACCTAGACCACGAACATAAAAGCGTGGGAAAGAACGACCAAACGAAGATTCGATTGATAAGCTTGGGATCTTCGCGTTCATAAAACGAATATCCATACCAGCTGAGCTGTAAGCGTCTAAGTTGTCACCTTGTAATGCAGATACAGCAACAGGTACTTCCTGAGCATTTTCTACACGTTTACGTGCGGTGATTTGAATAACTTCTAGTTGGTTGTTTTTTGCTGCTGGCGCTTCGTCGGCAGCAAGAGTTGAAAATGAAGTACCTGCTACGGCAGAGAACAACGTTGCATTGATAAGTGTTGCTAACGTAGATCTTTTCATTGCTTTCATGTCGGGTTTTAACCTTTTTTATGCACTCTTATTCAACGGTGATGATGTTGCGTCAATTCATTTGACGGGCTCGGCCAATTTTTCGCGCCTTGTAATAAGCTGCGCGGACCTCTAAATCGAGAGTGCAAAACGAAGTGAAGAGGCTGAACGAACGCTGACGATTATAACACTTTATGACACTTTTACTGCATTAAAAGTTAGAAATATACAAATTTTTTACAACAATTAGCGGCAACATCGGCGCATTTAGAAGATTTTATGCAATTATTTTTCAATAAAGCGGACATATGTCCTGTGCATCTAATTACAACAATGTGTAGACATTATGTACAAATGAGAGCCACTTTCATTTGCTCCTTTTTCAGTAACTAATCGGTAACTCGTGCGAATTCTGGGTTAGCTAATTCGCATTCATGCTCATTTAATAAGCCTAACACTGCTAAATTTAATTCTTCGATTACTTCCATATAAAATGCAAAGTCGACGGTCTCTACGTAGCTTAGTACATCCACTTGTAAAGCCCAAGGCGTAAAGCCTTTAAAGCGAACCCGACACGGTTCAAAGGCGATATGCTTATGTTGTTCTAATAACTCTCTTAGGGCCTGCATAAACGACATAAGATTTTGCTGCTTGGTGTTGGCACTGAGCATCAGTTTAGGTCGATAAGAAATTCGCTCTCGTTCAGAGACGTTCTCAAGCTGCATATCAACAAACTTAGCATTTGCTACATAAATGACAGAGCGGTCAAGGGTTCGGATACGCGTGGCTCTTAAGCCTATTTCTTCCACTGTCCCCAACTGACTGCCAAATTTACATAGATTACCTATTTTTACCGGCGCAGAAATATAAAGGGTGATTGCAGCAATGATATTCTCAACAGTTTTTTGCGCTGCAAGGGCAATAGCAAGCCCACCAATGCCTAAGCCAGCCAACAAGGTAGTAGCATTAAAGCCTAAATTTTCAAACCACATAAATAGCAATGAAATGACAATCAGAGTTTTTGCTACATTGCTTATAGGTCGTAATAAGAAAATCGCTTGTGGCTTATCTTGTTTAATAAAACGCTGGCTTAATCTGTGTTTGGCAAGATCCACAGCACGTAAACAAATCCAACCCCACGCAATCAATAACACAGTTGCGCCATGGAATAGCGCCATTACAGCAATAGTGACATTTGATTGGTCGTTAAGTGAACGCGCCATAAACACAGCAAGTAACAGGCTAATTGGCCCATTAATAAAACCAATAACGTCATTTTCTACAGGGACTTTTAAGTGTGCGAGGATAAATGTGATTAAGCGAGTAATGATAATCGCGACTAGCAAAAACAACACAAATGAGAAGGCAAAATAAATCCATTGCCAAAGCATCACCCCCAAAAACTCGATGTCTGGCAAGTTATCATATAGCCATTCACCTACTTTGTTATAACCATACTCTTTGGTGAGTAACGGTATTTGACTTACCGTTGCATTTGATATTTTCCAGATCCGATTATCTGTTTTATCATCAGGTACTAGTTGTAATAAAATTTGTACCTTACCTTGTGATGTACTGATTTCCCCCACCAAATCACGATAGCTAGGCACACTTTCTTTTTGTTTACCTTCAGGCTTATTACTCAAGTTATCAACATCAACCCATAAGGTACGATCCAGTACCACTGATAAATTTTCAGCAAGTTGAATTTTTCCTAATGCTTCAACGTCTTTAGGTAGATTACGATAATCAAGATAATGGCTGGCCAGTTCAAAATCGCGAGCGCGAGCCGCTTTTAAGTAACCCTGCATTGAACTACGTGGCGTTATCCGGCCAAAGGCATCATAGGGCAAGTCATCTTCGAGAGATTCCTGCGCTTTTTCAGCTGTTGAAGGTGTATTGGTTTCTGATTCTTGTTTGACGGGCTTTTGTTCGACTTGTTCTTCCTTGCTGTCTTTATCAATTAAGGATTTAACGGTCACTTCTGGTGTGGTTGTTGCCCATAATGGCGCGTTAAACAACAGTAAAAAACACACTAATAATTTACTAAATTGTAATGAAAACTGGGTATTACAACAGCTCACGCTTTATTCCTTGTTAGATAAACATTAAATCGCTGAAATATTCAGCTAATTAAATTAGAGCATGGTTTGTGTAACTGTACAAAAAATAATTAAAAATCTTTGCAAGTAAGCGCTGAGATGTTAGTTATATAGAGACTAAAGCAAAGGAAAACGATAATGCAGATTTCAAGTTCACTCATTCCTCATTGGTCGTCATTGATGATCCATGGCGCCATTACCATCGTTTTTGGCTTGTGTGGTTGGTTTGCCCCAGAAGCTTCACTAGCGATTCTGATGTTTATTTTCGCCGCTTACTTTTTTGTCGATGGTGCCATTAGGACTTGGTTAGCTATTGCTTCAAAAAATGAAAACCCACTTTGGTGGATGCTATTAGTGGGTGGTTTGATTTCAATTGCTGCTGCACTTGTAACCCTGTTTGCTCCCAACGTAACGGCTATCTTAATGCTCTACTTTATTGCCGCATGGGCCATTGCTATCGGTGTAATTGAAATATTGATTGCGAGTAAACTACGTAAAGAGATCAGTAATGAGTGGCTGCTAATTGGTAGCGGTATTATTTCAATAATCTTTGGTGGCTACCTGATATTTAACCCAGGCGCAGGCATAATCACCCTCCTGTGGCTAGTAGCAAGCTATGCAATCGTGTTTGGCATAATGATGGTGTTACTTGCTTTGAAGCTGAAAAAACTCAATGAACAAGCATAAAAAAGCGGCTTAGCCGCTTTTTTTATTTTTGGCTGTTACGCCTTGTTAAAGCAATTTCACCATCAATATGAATATCGCGCTGCGGGAATGCGATAGTAATGTTGTTTTCAGCAAATACTTTATAGATGCTAAAACGCAGCTCACTGCGCACTTGGCGAAGCGGTGCTTCTGATTCAGCACATACCCAGAAAATAGCGCTAAAAGTTAAAGAGCTATCAGCAAAGTCATCAAACAATACTGACGATGCAGGTGTTTTTAAAATGGCTGGATGCTCATTAAGAATTTGCTTCATCAGCTTTTCAACCAATACCACATCTGAACCATAAGCAACGCCAACATTTACAAACGAACGAGCATTACGGTCAATTAAGGTCCAGTTAGTTACCGTGTTTTCTAATAAATGGCTATTAGGTACCAGCATATGCACACCATCGTTACGACGGATACGGGTTGAACGGGTATTAATAGTCTCGACAACCCCTTTTGCTGTGCCTACTTCTAAAAAGTCACCAATACGAATTGGCCGCTCCCACATTAATATCCAACCACTAATAAAGTTATTAATAATGTTTTGCGCACCAAAACCAACACCGATAGCAATGGCACCAGAAACAAATGCAAACGCCGTCAGAGGAATATTGAGTACCTCAAGCGAGGTAAACACGAGCACAGCAATAGTAACGACAAGATAAATACGCGTGAACAGGTGAACTGTGTCAGGACCTAGGTTTTTTGCCTGCAATGCTTTTTTAATTAATCGACCAATCCAGGTGACCACAAACCACATTAAAAACAGTACCAAAGGTACTTGAATTACTTTTAGTACAGTAATTTGCACATCGTTGTAGGTGAACAAGACAAACGATAGTGCAGATTGCAGATCAGCAAGGGTCATAAATTAACATTCCTAGTAAAAAATGAGTTTGATTCAGTTGTGACTAAGTTTAGCACGGCATAATAGGTGAAAACTTGGTAAATACTAAGTTCTTTATGCGCAATATGCGCTAATTATTAACTATTTTAGACTACAGCTGCTATATACATAGAGAGAGCTTGAGGTTTCACAGGCTTTGAATAGCACGAGGAGAACACAATGTCACAAATGACGCTCACACAAAAACTTGCCACTTTACAACCCTTGGTCGATCTAAACTTATTTGAATCAAGTTTAGAGTACCGTAACCGCATCTTAAACTTACTTGCTGAGCAAGAACACTCACTGACTTTAATTAACAAAGAGTTTGGCAACGCTATGCCAGAAAGCTTTGGCTCAGAGAGAAAGTTTGTGTTGGGTTACAACTAACCTATGGTGATTTATTACCAACAAGATTTAAACTGGCAGCTAGTGCCACTTTTTACTTAAGTGAGCCATTAATACACAATTGATGGCTTTTTACGCACATTTATCCCCTCCATCACATTATTTGCGTTCAAATTCCCCATTCAGACGACAAACTTGATTGTTTCTAGCCAAAAATTTGATAAGTTAGAAAAGATTTATCCACATTTTTGGAGCTCTCATGCGTAAGACCTTAGTAGCAACTACGATTGCTAGTGTGCTTTTATTATCTGCTTGTAGTTCACAACAAGCCGACACTCAAACTCAAGTTGAAACTGCCGCTGAAACACAAACAGCTAATGTTGAAAACGTTCTTTTCAAGCCAAGCCCTTTACAATACATGGCCCCTGAGTTTGATAAAATTTCGACCAAAGATTACGAGCCAGCGTTTGAAGCAGGCATCGCACAGCAAAAAGCTGAAATTGCAAAGATTGCAAACAACCCAGAACCAGCAACATTTGAAAATACCCTTGTTGCTATGGAGTACTCTGGTGAGCTATTAGACCGTACGTCTGCGGCATTTTTTAATCTATCGGGTTTAATCTCTGACAGTGAGTACCAACGTATCGCCGCGAAAATGGCGCCGATTATGTCAGCTCACACAGATGATATTTACTTAAACAAAGCTTTATTTGCTCGCGTACAAAGCATTTACGACAACAAAGCGTCTTTAAATGCTGAAGATCAACGTCTTGTTGATTACTACTACAAAAAGTTCGTTAACGCAGGTGCAAAACTAACTGAAGCTGAAAAAGCAAAAATGCGTGAAATCAACGCAGAGCTTGCCAAGCTTTCAACTGAGTTTTCACAAAACATCTTAAAGTCATTCAAAGAAGATGTGATTTTAGTTAAAGATAAAAGTGAATTAGCGGGTTTATCTGAAGGTGAAATTGCAAGCCTTGCAGCTGCTGCCAAAAAAGCAGGTAAAGAAGGTTACATGATCACATTGGTGAACACGACTCGCCAACCTATCTTACAAAGCCTTGAAAACCGCAAGCTTCGTGAAAAGATTTGGACAACGTCTTCAACGCGTGCACAAGCAACAAACAGCCCTATCATCATCAAAGAAACTAAGCTACGTGCAGAAAAAGCGGCATTACTTGGTTATAAAGATTGGGCTTCGTATGTAATGACTAATCGTATGGCGCAAACAACTGAAAATGTTTACGGCATCCTTGATGACTTAGCACCGAAAGCGGTTGCTAAAGCAGAAGCAGAAGCAGAGCAAATCCAACAAGTAATCAAAAAGTCAGGTGAAACGTTTGCGCTTCAACCTTGGGACTGGGCGTTTTACGCTGAAAAAGTTCGCCAAGAGAAGTACGACTTAGACCCAGCTTTAGTTAAGCCTTACTTTGAAATGCAGTCAGTGATCCACGACGGTCTATTCTTTGCGATGAATAAACTTTACGGTATTACCTTTAAAGAGCGTAAAGACCTACCGGTTTATCACGAAGACGTCATGGTGTTTGAAGTATTTAACGAAGACGGTAGCGCTATTGGCCTATTCTACATGGACCCTTACGCACGTGAAGGTAAACGTGGTGGTGCCTGGATGAGTGCCTATGTTAGCCAAAGCGGTCTTAAAGACACTATGCCTGTGATCTACAACGCACAGAACATTCCTAAGCCAGCTGAAGGTCAACCTACACTTATGACTTTCTCTGAAGTAACGACTATGTTCCATGAGTTTGGTCACGCTGCACACGGTTTATTCTCTGACGTTAAATACCCAAGCTTAGCGGGTACAGCCACTGCTCGTGACTTTGTTGAATTCCCTTCACAAGCACACGAAGACTGGAATATTGAACCAACAGTACTGGCAAACTATGCCAAGCACTACAAAACAGGTGAGCCAATTCCAAAAGCGCTTTTAAATAAAGTACTTGAGTCACAAAAATTCAACCAAGGCTTTGATACAACTGAGTATTTAGCTGCGGCACTGCTTGATATGGAATGGCACTCATTTGGTGTTGATGCTGACGTTACAGACGTTCAAAAGTTTGAACATGATGCATTAGACAAGCACGGTATTGCTTACTACCCAGTACCACCACGTTATAAGTCTTGCTACTTCAGCCACACCTTTGCCGGTGGTTACTCAGCGGGTTATTACGCTTACCTTTGGACTGAAGTATTCGCAGCAGATGCGTTTGCACACATGACTGAAGAAGGTGGTTTAACACGTGAAAACGGTGATAATTTCCGTAAAGAGATTTTATCAAAAGGTAACAGCCGCGACTTAATGCAAAGCTACATTGAGTTCCGTGGTCAAAAACCAACAACAGACGCACTATTAAAGCGTCGTGGTTTAATTGAATAATCTAAAATTATTCGCAAAATGATGAAAGCCCGCAATTAATGCGGGCTTTTTGTTATAGTGCAATTTTTAAAATGACAAATTAATCAAACATGATCTACTTATTTGCTGTAACCCTGCTTTGGGCCTTTTCGTTTAGTCTTATTGGTGTCTATTTAGCAGGCCAAGTGGATGCATGGTTTAGTGTATTAATGCGTATTGGCTTGGCAACTTGCGTATTTTTGCCCTTTTTACACTGGCGTAAAACTCCTAAAGCCTTAGCCCTAAAGCTCATGGCAATTGGCGCAGTACAACTTGGTGTGATGTACAGCTTCTATTACCATTCGTTTTTGTACCTTAGCGTGCCCGAGGTACTGCTATTCACGGTAATGACGCCACTTTACATCACTTTGTTAAACGATTTGCTTGAAAAACGTTTTAATGCCAAGTTTTTATTCGCCGCATTACTGGCTATTTTAGGCGCCGTTGCTATTCGCTATGAAGGCGTCGATGAGAACTACCTTATTGGTATGTTAATGGTGCAGGCTGCCAATATTTGCTTTGCCACTGGGCAAGTAACCTACAAACGTTTAATGCAAGATGAGCAGCTCCCCCACTCTCGGGTGTTTGCTTGGTTCTTTATTGGCGCTTTAATTGTCGCGCTGATTTGTTACGGTTTATTTGGTGATACCAGTAAGCTACCCACCACAACGACACAATGGGGCGTGTTAATTTACTTAGGCACGATTGCTTCAGGGCTTGGTTATTTTGCTTGGAATAAGGGCGCGACCATCGTCAATGTAGGTGCCTTGGCTGTCATGAATAATCTACTGATCCCAGCAGGGATCATCGTTAACATTGTGATATGGAATCGTGATGCCGATATCATCAAGCTTGCCATCGGTGCAGCGATTATCTTATTAGCACTTATTATAAATCAGAAACTTAATAAAACTGCCATGGAGCAATGATAGGCTAAACTCTATTAGATTAGAGGAATGCTGTTATGCGCGCACTGGTTTTATGTTGTTTAGTTTTAATTATTCAAGGTTGTAAGAATCTGCCTGAGGAGCAGGCAGTGCAAGTGGGTGCTAGGCCTTACTATTTAATCGACAAGATGACAGATGGACCTTTAAAGCAGCAACTTGCGGCATGCGCTAATGGCCCTTTCTATAAAACTGATTTTGTAATTGGTCATCGGGGCGCCCCTATGCAGTTTCCTGAGCACAGCAAAGAGTCATATTTGGCTGCTGCAAGAATGGGCGCTAGCGTACTTGAATGTGACGTCGCCTTTACTAAAGACAAACAACTCGTGTGTCGCCATTCACAGTGCGATTTACACACCACTACCAACATTTTAGCGATTCCTGAGTTGGCTGCAAAATGCAGCCAACCTTTTACTCCGGCCAAAGACAGCCAACCAGCTCAGGCTAAATGCTGCACCAGCGATATCACCCAAGCTGAGTTTTTAACCTTAAAAGCTAAAATGGATGGCGCCAATGCAAATGCCAAAACCGTCGCAGAATATATGCAAGGTACACCAAGCTGGCGCACTGATTTATACGCAAACAGTGGCACTGTTATGACCCACCAGCAAAGCATTGAGTTATTCAAATCACTAGGTGTAAAAATGACACCCGAGCTAAAAAGCCCAGAAGTTAGCATGCCATTTAACGGTTTTAGCCAGCAAGATTATGCGCAAAAAATGCTTGATGAGTATCGGGATTTAGGTGTGAATAGCGATGATGTGTATCCGCAATCATTTAATCTTGAAGATGTGAAGTATTGGCTAAACAATCACCCTGAATTTGCGAGCAACAGTATTTATCTTGATGGCCGAGATGAGCAAGCAGACTTTGATGCGATGGATGAAACAACTTGGCAGCCATCAATGCAGGCTCTGTATGACGATGGAGTACGCATTATCGCACCGCCAATGTGGATGCTTTTAAGCCTTGATGAGTCAGGTAAAATCGTGCCATCGCTTTATGCTATTAAAGCTAAACAAGCCGGACTGAACATCATTACTTGGAGTTTAGAGCGCTCTGGTCCATTAAATAATGGCGGTGGTTATTATTACCAGTCGATTGCCCGTGTAATTAAACAAGATGGGCAAATGATGAAAGTGGTAGACGTCCTTGCTAAGCAAGTGGGTGTGATGGCTATTTTCTCTGACTGGCCTGCTACTCTTACCTATTACGCAAGCTGTATGCAGTATCCTGCCTCAGAGAGTTAACTGAGCATCAATAAATTTCAAGGGCTTTTACTCGTCCAAAAGGTGGGGCTGAGGTATTATTCGCTAAACCGTTTTTTACAAGGATAAACATGATTATTCAGCACCATAGCCACGACATAGCGACCAACACAGGCGCAATGCGCACCAGTATTTATCGCCCTGTAGAAGAAGGTAAATACCCGTGTATTATCTTCTACTCTGAGATTTTCCAAGAAACAGCACCAATTGCACGCTCTGCGGCAATACTTGCTGGTCATGGCTTTGTCGTGTTAGTGCCAGAAGTTTTTCATGAGTTAAATCCTATTGGGACAGTACTTGCCTATGATGATGCTGGTAAAGACAAAGGCAATGCCGACAAATGGGCAAAACCGCTTGAGAGCCATGACTCAGACACTGACGCTTTAATTGCATTTGCACGTCAGCAAGATTACTGCACAGGGAATGTAGGTGCCATGGGCGTATGTATTGGTGGTCACCTTGCATACCGTGCTGCATTAAACCCGAGTATCAAAGCCGCTTTTTGTTTATACGCAACAGATATACACAGCGATACCTTACCAGCGCAAGCGGGTAATAACTCATTTGAGCGCATGGCAGATATTAAAGGTGAAATTCATTTTGTTTGGGGTAAACAAGACCCTCATGTACCAAAAGAAGGCCGCCTTAAAATTTACCAACAAGCGGTGGCAACAGGCATTAATTACCAGTGGCAAGAAGTGAACGCCCAACATGCGTTTATGCGCGACGAAGGCGACCGATACGATCCAGCCCTTGCCATCAGCATGTATCAACAAGCCGTTGCTTTATTTAATCGCACACTTGTTTAAATCGTCATAGTGGCAACTTGATTAGTAAAATAATCCTTCAAGTAATCGAGTAAAATCCGCATTTTTTTACTTCCCGCCGCCCCTGGCGGGAATACGCCATAAAGTTCAATATCAGCAGTTTTGTAATCATCTAAGATTGTGCGTAACAATCCTGCTTTGATCCTTGGCAATGCATCATAAACTGGGATTTTCGCTAAGCCATGCCCAGCTTCTACAAAGGCAGTTCGTGCAGCAGCGTTATTGGTACTTATGCCACCACTAACTGCCACCTCAAAGCGGCGTTTCTCTTTTTCGAGCGTGACAACAGCACTACTTGGTTGATACACCACCCATGTATGCTCTGCTAAATCAGCAATGCTTTTTGGTATAGGGTATTTTGTAAAGTAATCGACTGAGCCACATAAGCAAGTTGCCATACTTGCAAGTTTAGTGGCTTGTAAGTTTGAGCTTTCAAGGGCCACGCCTCTAATCGCTAAGTCAAAGCCTTCTTTGATGATATCAACTACATCATCGCTAAGCTGTAAATCAATATCAATTTTAGGATACAAACGCTTAAACTGAGCCAGTGCCGGTACCACAAGTTGCAAACCAACATTCACCGGACAACTCAATTTTATTACCCCAACCGGTTCACTCTTTAAGTTCTCAAGGTGTAAGTTAGCAGCTTCAGCGTGCTCGGTGATAGCCTGACAACGTTCATAATAAGCCATACCTGCTTCGGTGAGGGTCATGGTACGCGTTGAGCGGTTAAGTAACGTGAGCTTTAATTGCTGTTCTAATTTCTTTAAGTGATAACTAACTACAGCCCTTGATAAACCAAGTTGTTGAGCCGCTTTAGTTAAGCTGCCTTGCTGCACAATGTGGGCAAATACCACCATACTTTTTAGCTGCTCAAACGATACTTTCATACAAACTCCTAACCGAACCTGAATCATTGTATCAATTATTAATCCAATGAAGTCAAATTTATCTGCGTTGTTTAATTCAACTCTCACCCCTATAGTGTTATCGACGATGTTTAATACACAAAAAGGGATTCACTATGTCAGCTAAGAAAATTTTAATGGTACTTACTTCACACGATCAGCTTGGCGATACAGGCCATAAAACGGGTTTTTGGGTCGAAGAGTTTGCAGCACCCTACTACGCCTTTATTGATGCTGGTGTAGAGGTAACTTTAGCCTCTGTTAAAGGTGGCCAACCTCCGGTTGATCCAAACAGTGCAGCCCCTGATGCGGCAACCGATGCCACAAAACGTTTTGAGCAAGACAGCGCAGCAAAAACTTTAATGGCTAATACTAAACCTCTTGCTGAAGTTAAAGCCGATGATTTTGATGCGGTATTTTACCCAGGTGGCCATGGTCCGTTATGGGATTTAGTTGATAACCAAGATTCGATTAGCTTAATTGAGCAATTTCTTAACTCAGATAAGCCAGTCGGTGCAGTATGTCACGCCAGTGCCGTATTACTGAATGCGAAAAATGCCGCTGGTAAATCTGTGGTATTTGATAAAAAAGTAACAGGCTTTAGTAATTCAGAAGAAGATGCCGTACAGCTTACCAATGTTGTGCCATTACTTGTTGAAGATGAATTAATCAAACAAGGTGGTCAGTATCAAAAAACTGATGATTGGGGCGAGCTAGCGATTGAAGATGGCCTACTAATCACTGGGCAAAACCCTGCAAGCTCAGAGCTGACTGCTAAAAAACTACTGACCAAATTAGGTTAGACTAGGTCAACATGCCCTAGACCTTTAGTAAACACCTTGCATATCAAGGTGTTTACCTTCACTTTTAATAAGTTATACTCATTCGGTCACATTGATTTAAGAGCTGCCCATCATGACTGAAAAAAAAACTGTCAAAATTCCTCCTATCAGTAGTAAGCGATTCGCAATTTTCGGCATTATGCTGGTGTGCTTGGTACTGCAAATAATTAATACCCTACCCGGCATAAACTTAAACGGTTTAGGTATATTACCAAGGCAGATGTCTGGTTTATCAGGGGTATTTTTTGCGCCATTTTTACATGGTGGCTGGGCACACCTTTTTAGTAACCTAGTGCCATTTGCTATTCTCGGCTGGCTAGTTTGCCAATTTAGCGTAAAACGCTTTTGGCTGGTGTTTGCAGGCACAGCGCTCGTTGGTGGGTTATTAGTATGGCTATTTGGCCGCAGCAATATTCATGTAGGCCTAAGTGGTGTTATCTACGGTTTATGGGGCTATTTAATTAGCTACGGCATTATGCACCGCTCATTCAAAGCCATTTTAATCAGTATTGCAGTTGTTGTATTATACAGCGGCCTGATTTGGGGTGTCTTCCCGCAGCGCATTCATATTTCATTCGAAAGCCATTTATTCGGCGCAATTAGCGGCGCACTAATCGGCTATATTATGGCAAAGCGTGATAAACAAAAGAGCCCTAAGCTTTAAACTGACAGCTGAAAGCTGAAAGCTGAAAGCTATAAGTTAGTCTCTTAATTTCATTGTCACCATCACAACGCCATGGTCGGTACTTTGATCATCATAGGCAAACTGTGGGTTGATTAAGTGCTGATCATAGGTGTGATAATCAACTACCTCAAAAAAGCTGCTCTGAAACCCGGCATCAAACTCACGGGATAACAAAATATAATCAAATACTGAGCTGCTACTACCAAAATAGTGGGTGGCCTCTCTTTCGTTCTCAGTGACAACATGGCGCTGATAGAGTTGCCAACTATCTTGTAGTTTGAACTCTGAACGAGGTGGGCTATTTTGCCTAAGACCGCTAAAACGAAGGTGGTCAGCGATTAAATGGTTAAGCACACCATCGTGTAACTCATTATTAAAGTCCCCCATCACAATCACAGGGTTATTGGTGTGCGCTCTGCGCTTAATAATTTCAACGAGTAACAGCGCTGCTTCACTGCCACGCTGCATACTTGATGCCCAGCGCCCAAGGGCTTGCGATTTTAACTGCATAACTAAGTTTTGCTGTTCGCTTTGGCTTTCATCATCTTGGTGATGGAGCATGCTGCGCTTAGATTTAAAGTGCACTACATAGCAATCGACGTGTCCTAAGTGAGGTACTTCAAGTGTTGCGCGAATAATACTGCGGCTAAAGTTAAAATTATCGCTCAAGCCCATCGCTAAAATATCATCTTGCTCTGCCTCAACCTGACTGACAGCAACAATTTTAAAGCGTGAGGCAATGGCCACAACCGGATCGCGATAAATAAAGTCATCAATCACCGTTGGCTCATCAACGACTGCAAAATAAGGGTAACCCTCTGCGTTAACTTGATGTTTTAGTTCATTGATACTGAACACTTCTTGAAAGCCAATAATGTCTGGCTGCTGATTTTTAAGGTAATCGGCCAGCCAGCGCTGCTTTTTGGTCCATTGCTCAGCGCTATAAATGCGCTGAAAATCATAAAAGGCGTCAGGTGGCGCTAAATAATTATATAAATTAAATGTCGCCACCTTTAATTGGCTGTTTTTTATCACTTAATTCCTTATTCGTGTAACCACTCAGAGGCAATAATCGGGTCTTCAAAGTATTTCACTTCGCCACTGATAAACCAGTTACCCACTTTGCTTGCCACTTGTTGCCAGTGTTTGTTACCAACTACTGCTATACGGCAAAACTCTTTGTTGTGTTTAAGGCCTAGCTTAAAATCATCCCACGCGGCTTGTAACTCCCAGCCTTCTAGTTCAGTAATATCAACATAGGCTCTTATTTTTGCACTCGGAACTGCCGCTACAGCATTATCTATAAGCGGAGTGAGAGTTTTATAATCCTCGTGGGTAAGCTTCCCAACAATTTTCATTGTGAGATAAAAAGTCGTGCCAGTGCGCTCAAGGCCAATGGCTAAACCATGCTTTTTCATGTCATCCTCCTTGTTATTCATAATTAATAACTGTACTTCCCTTGCTCTATCTGATCAACTAGGATGGTAGTCTCGTAATGACATTCATTAAAGCACAATTTAGGAGTTTCAATGAGTAATACCGACAGTTATACGCCACCTAAAGTGTGGCAATGGGATGCAGAAAACGGTGGTGAATGGGCGAAGACAAATCGTCCGGTCTCAGGTGCAACCCACGAGCAAGACTTGCCCGTTGGTAAACATGACCTACAACTCTACTCGCTTGCGACACCAAACGGCCAAAAAGTCACTATCATGCTCGAAGAGCTATTAGAGCTTGGTATTGATGAAGCCGACTACGATGCATTTTTAATTAAAATTGGCGATGGTGACCAATTTTCTTCAGGGTTTGTCAGTGTTAACCCTAATTCAAAAATCCCAGCCTTAATGGATCACAGTACCACACCCGTTACTCGCGTGTTCGAGTCAGGTGCAATTTTACAATACCTGGCAGAAAAGTTTGATGCGCTGATCCCAAGCGATCACGCCAGTAAAACAGAATGTCGTAATTGGCTGTTTTGGCAAATGGGCTCTGCCCCCTACTTAGGCGGAGGCTTCGGTCACTTTTATAGTTATGCACCATTTAAAATGCAGTACCCAATTGATCGCTTCACCATGGAAGTAAAACGCCAGCTAGACGTATTAAACCGTCATTTAAGCGACCATGACTATATGGCTGGTAGCGAATATTCAATTGCCGATATCGCTATTTGGCCTTGGTATGGCAGCTTGGTACTTGGCAATTTATACGATGCGGCAGAGTTCTTAGATGTTGAGTCATACAGCCATGTGATGCGCTGGGCAAAACAAATTGAGCGCCGCCCTGCTGTAAAACGAGGTCGTAGAGTCAATAGAACTTGGGGTGATGAAGCTGAGCAGTTAGCAGAGCGCCACTCTAAGGAAGATTTTTAAGGGCTTAACGGCCCTTTTTCATAAAAATAAAAAGTATGAAAAAGCTCAGTAAAGAAGATATCTATCAACGTCTTAGCAATACCGAAGATGCCCGTGCCTGTAAAGCGATTGATGAAACTGCTTGTAAAGTGGTGCCCGGCAATTTTATTACTTTATTAGTGAGCCAACTATTTAGTAAGTTTGCAGATGCCCTGCTAAACCCTAAAGTGACTCTGCCTTGGCTACTGCAAAGCATTAATGTACCAAGTAGTTTTATTGCTTGGCTTGTGCCTATTCGTGAGTCAGGCTCAATGTTGCCACAACTGGCCATCGCCAGTGCTATTCGTAGGCTGCCTGTTAGAAAGTGGGTTTGGGTGATTGGCGCCATAGTGCAAGCTTTGTGTATTGTAGGCATGCTTATTTGTGCTTTAACACTTCAAGGTGCAACAGCAGGTTTTGCTATCATCGCGATTTTGATTATCTTTAGCCTTGCTCGTGGCTTTAATTCCATTGCTGCAAAAGATGTATTAGGCAAGGTCATACCTAAACAACAACGAGGCAGTATTAGCGGTCTTGCTGCGAGTTTTGCCGGATTTGCAACGCTCACCTTTGGTCTTGGTTTATGGTATCTACAAAGTCTTGGCTATGAAAATGGGGTGTATGTTGCTTTAATGCTGGCCGCTTTAATGTGGCTGTTTGCAGCGCTCAGCTATAGTCGCATTCAAGAATACAAGGGCGCAACCGAGGGCGCTGAAAACGGCTTTTTGCATGCTTTGTCAAAATTAAAACTGCTTTACCAAGATAAACAATTTGCTCACTTTATTATCACTCGTGCGTTGTTGCTATGTTCTGCTTTGAGCGCCCCGTTTTATATCGTTCTTGCTAGTGAACAGGCTTTCGACTTTTCACTACTTGCTACGTTTATGGCGCTTTCTGGGCTTGCCAGCTTAGTCTCTGCGCCTATCTGGGGTCGACTAAGTGACTTATCGAGCCGCAAGGTATTAGTGTTTGCTGCAATGCTCGTCACCCTCAACGGTTTCGCCGTTTATTTAGTTGCTTATCTGAGCCCACAAACGCTCAATGAGTTTTGGCTATTACCACTCTGTTATTTTTTACTCACCGTAGCTCATCAAGGGGTTCGCCTTGGTCGTAAAACCTACCTTGTTGATATGGCTGAAGGAAACAAGCGCACTGACTATGTCTCTGTTAGTAATACGGTGATCGGAGTTATATTATTACTGCTAGGTAGCGTCGGCTTACTAAATACCTACTTAACGACTGCTGAGTTAATTTTTTTCTACAGTATCTTAGGCTTACTTGGTGCAATTAGTGCGTGGTTTTTACCCGATGCCTAGACCCTCGGGTAAAAAAAGCGCATAATCGCGCTGATTTTATTTCCAAAAAGGACTTACTATGAAAAAGGCAGCGCTTGCACTTTTTACCCTACTAACACTTTCTGCTTGTAGCACCAGTGTGCCTATTCGTAACTTTGACGCAAACCCTGTACCGCAAATGGCGTCTGGCCAACATGACCTTGAAAGTATCAAAACCAATATTTTAAAAGCATGTATGAAACTAGGCTGGACGTGTCGTTCAAATGCCGAAGGTCAAATTTTAGGTAAACTTGATATTCGTAAACACCAATTACGCGTTGATATAACGTTTAACGAGCAAGAATACTCTATTGATTACAAAGATTCGATAAACCTTGATTACAATGGCAAAAAAATCCACCGCCAATATATCAATTGGGTTACCAACTTAATGCGCAATATTGATGCTGAATTAGCCTATAAATAAAATTGACGCAGAATCAGGTATTAAAAAAGGCGACCTAGGTCGCCTTTTCTTTGCTAATTCTAGTTTTTCAAGTTCTTATCGAAGAACTCTAAAAAGGCTTTCAACGTTTTAATTCTGTATGGCTGGTGCGATAAGTAATGATCGCCATCTTCAAGCTCAATGTAAGTAACATCTTTACCTTCGTCTTTAAGTTCATCATCCATTTCACGGCTATGATAAACAGGCACTACATTATCATCAGAGCCATGAACCAACAGCACCGGACGATTAATTTGCTTTGCAAAATTAACAGGCGACACCTTTTCAAGTTTATCGCCATCAGTTCCAAATTGCTTACGCACAATTTCTTTATTAGTGAAATAACGCGCTTTACTAACAATACGCTCAAGATCAGTAACGCCTGCAAAGCTTGCTGCACATTTGAATGTTTCTGGGTGTTTAACCACCGCCATTAATGCAGCATAACCACCATAACTTGCCCCGCCAATACAGATTTTATCTTTATTAGCGATACCTTCCTCAACAAGCCAATTCGCCGCATCTTGCAAGTCATCTTGCATTTCTTTACCAAAACCTTGAACTGCAGCCATCTCAAATTCATGGCCATAGCCACTAGAACCACGGAAGTTTGGTTGCAGTACTGCATAACCATTATAAGCAAGTAATGCAGTCCAATAGTCAAAACCAGCGTAATCACGAGCCATAGGACCACCATGCGGGAACACAATAGTGGGTAATTTATCGCCTTCTTTGTAACCCACAGGTAAAGTTAAATACCCTTCAATAGTTAAACCATCACGGGCTTTATAACTGATTCTCTTTTTACCGCTATAAACAGTTTCATTTACATCTGGAAATGCGCTTGCAAATACCGTTAGCTCACTTGTATCACGGTTCCCTAACATGTATGTTCCAGCACTATCGTCGCTTGTTAAATAAAGCACATATTGGCGTTGGTCTTTACTGGTATCAATTATATCAATATCAAATTTATCTTTTGGTAAAACAGCGCGTAAACCTGTATAGAGCTTATTTAAATCTTCATTCCAGTAACGGATCCCTTCATCTAATTGAGAGTGTGTAAAGCCTGCTACTTCACCTGTAAGTGGTGAGTAGAAAATATGACCGTCGAAGTCATAATTATCATCGCTGAACACTAACTCTTTTTTCATGGTCGTTAGGTCCATTTTATAAAGCGCATCATAGCCATCTTTAAGAGCTTTGAAATAAAGAATATTAGGGTCTTTATCGAAGCCCAAAACAGTCACTACATCAGGGGTAAATGCTTTATATTTAAATAACGTTTTACGGTTATCTCTATCTTCATCGTAAAGAATATATTCGAATTCGTCTTCATCCATTTTAAGGGCAATACGCACATTACCTTGGCGGTCTGCTGTCCAATCAATCACTTTACTGCGTGAGCGCTGAATTTTTTTCTTACGAAGTGTACTTAAATTAAGTTCATACACGCCAGGGGCATTGGCAACATCAAAGTCACCTTGAACTAAAATTTTATCTTTTTGATCGGGTAAAAAGCTGATGACCTGATCACCAAATTGCGGTTGGCGTTCATTACGATTAAAGTTAGGCTTTATAGCCAGTTTCGCTTTTCCATCACCACCAATGTTATACGCATATAAACGCGTAGATGTATATTTAGGGCCGCCAAATTGACGTTGAATATAGCGTGCACCTAAAAGCAGTACTTCATCATTTGCCCATTCATACCAATCGAAGAAGATAGTGTGATTATCTGAACGAATAACAGCATCTGCTTCTTTAGTTTTGCGGTTATAAACCATTAAAACCAACTCACCATTCACATTTCGAATAAACGATATGTGTTCACCACTAGGCGAAAATTTTACTTGGCTAAAAGCGCGTAAAGAGGCGAATGATTCTACAGGGAGTTGCGTGTTTTCAGCAGCACGGGGCATTAAGCTCAGCACTGCAAAAAATGTAAGCAGTAAGTACTTCATAGTAAAGTCCATTTTTTTATTGTTCCGACAATATTAACATTAAATTACAAAAAAAGACTAACTCAAAAAAACTTAGGCATATCTTTCATTCGCTTAAAACGAACATAACACTCGATTAATAGCATTATTAATTTATTTTTTTGATAATTATAATGGCTGCACTACTTCAGTTTTCTTAGGTGACATGATGAAAAAAGTACTTGTGTTAAATTCATCTTTAAATGGTGAACAAGGTAATTCAACCAAACTTAGCCAACAATTTGTTGAGCAACTTGCTAACAACCAACAAATTTCAGTAACAACGCGCGATTTAAGCGACAATGCGATTGCTCACTTAACGCAGACAGAAATGGCTGCTTGGATGACTGATGCAAACGAGCGTAGCGATGAGCAAAAAGCACTTGCTGCAATTTCTGACGATTTAATTGCTGAACTTAACGATAACGAACTGATTGTTATTGGTATGCCAATGTACAACTTTGGAATTCCATCAACATTCAAAGCTTGGATTGATCGTATTGCTCGTGCTGGTATTACGTTTAAATACACTGAGCAAGGCCCTGTAGGTTTAATTGCAAACAAGAAAGTGGTGGTACTTGCAGCACGTGGTGGTTTGTACCAAGGCACTGACATGGATACACAAACTAAATACTTAAAAGATGTACTTGGTTTTGTGGGTATGACTGACGTTGATTTTATTTATGCCGAAGGTCTTGCGATGCCGGGTGCAGAGCAAAGCTTAGAAGCAGCACAAAACGAAATAAAGACTTTTGCTGCAGCACTGTAATTAGCAGAGCATAAAAAAGCGGTCATCATGACCGCTTTGTGATTTACGCTGTGACCGATAACAGCGATTCACCTTCAGATAAACCAAGCTTTTCTTGCACAGAGGCTAGAATCGCTTCTTTATCTTCTTCTCCCAGTTGATCAGAATATTGCGCTAACAACTCATCTAAATAACTGACAACTTCTTCAGTATCAACCTGCTCAAGTGAGTTACCACTAGGCGGAGGTGGTGGCGGACCAGGAGGACGCTCACCTTCAGGACGACCTAATTCACCGACTTCAGCGGCATCAAAGCCTGCTTCAGCCATAATTGCTTCCATTTCTTGACCCGGTTGAATACCCGCATCTTTAAATGTTTGCATAATAGATTGTGCATCTTCTGCAGTTAAGTTTTCAGGATCAAACTGAGCTAAAGTTTCATTCATTAACTCTGTCTGTTCACTGGTTAACGGCTCTGCTTGCGGTCGTTGCATGGGCTGAAAATTCGCACCCGATGAGACACTGTTGATCATCGTTGATTTTCCTTACGTTTTGGTGGTTTATGGTTGTTGAACTCGTCTTCAGTTACTTCACCATTTTGATCAGTATCCATGTCATTAAAAATGGTTTGCAGCATATCTTCTGGCATAGGCTGTTCACTAAACTCAGTAAAATCAATCACCCCATTGCCATCAATATCAATCGTCGTAAAGTCAGGTCGCTGGGGTGGACCGCCTTGATGGTCGCGAGCAAAGCAAGCGGGCGCTGTGACTAACAACGAAATAGCTAAAACAGAAAGTGCAGATAAATGCTTCATAGCGAACCTCTTATGTCATTCAATTGACCATAAGCATAATCTGAATATCATTCAAAAGTGTGTGGGCAATATGCTACAAATGTGGAAACTTTGTGGATCGTTGTAGCAATTAATCGAAGTTGTAACTTGTTACGTATTAAGAGCAAAACACTTTTTCAACTCCACGTTTATGGCAGACTCAAAAAAACAAAAAGTAAATCTTGTTTGGTTCAAACGTGACCTAAGGCTGTCTGATCATCAACCACTTGCCAGTGCGATTGCATCAGAGCTGCCTTGCTTACTCATTTATAATTTTGAGCCTCTATTACTCGACGACCCCCATTACAGCTTAAGGCACTGGCGTTTTGTTGCTCAGTCACTAAAAGACATCAACCAACAACTTGAAAAATACAACGCTGAAATCGCCATTTATAATCAAGAAATGATTACCTTGTTAGAAACCCTCAGTGAAGATTTTGATATTGCAGGGGTTTATAGTCATCAAGAAATAGGCCTAAACAATACATTTGAGCGAGATAAACAGGTCACACGCTGGCTAAACAGTAAAGCAATTCCATGGCACGAAACGCCACTTGGAGGTGTAAAACGAGCGCGGCCAAAACAGTTTGATTGGCAAGCACATTGGCATGGCGTGATGAACCAACGTCTTGTAACGCCAAATTGGCAAGCCTTTAATGCAGTGCTGCCTCATAATTACCAAGCCGCGACCTGTGTTAATGATTTTCTAAAGCACGACCCGCAGTTTCAATATGGTGGCCCTCATGCAGCTAGAGCTTGCCTACAGAGCTTTGTAGAAGAGCGTGCAAAAAACTACCAAAGTGGCATCTCAAGTCCTTCCAAAAGTAGAGGTTCATGCTCTAGGCTTTCGCCTTACTTAGCTTTTGGCAACCTGAGCCTCAGACAAGTTTATCAAACCCTAAAATACTATTTAGTAAAGCAGCCTTTAAGCTGGCGTCGCTCATTACATGCTTTCGAGTCAAGGCTTCACTGGCATTGCCATTTTATGCAAAAATTCGAAACTCAATGCAGCATGGAGTTTACACCGCAAAATGCGGGCTACAAGCACTACCCTTATCGCGATGATGAACACGTTGCTGAGCACTTAAAGCGCTTTGAACAAGGTCAAACAGGTATTCCTATTATTGATGCGTGCATGCGCTGCCTCGCAGCAACAGGTTACATTAACTTTCGAATGCGCGCTATGTTAGTCAGCTTTATGACTCATCATATGAACATTCATTGGCAATCTGTTAGTTTAATTTTATCGCGTTATTTTTTAGATTTTGAGCCGGGTATTCACTACCCACAAATCCAAATGCAAGCATCGGTCACAGGAACTAACACCATTCGTTTGTATAACCCAATAAAGCAATCTGAAGACAAAGACCCAGATGGTATATTTATAAAAACATGGTGCCCTGAGCTTAAAAACTTACCCAAAGAAGATCTCCACCAGCCATGGCAACAACCGCCAATGGAAGCCTTGTTTAATAATTTTAAACTCGGCGAAGACTACCCAGAGCCCATGGTCGATATTGAACACGCAGCCAAACAAGCACGTGAGCGGTTATGGTCATTTCGAGAACGTGATGACGTAAAACGTGGCACAAAAGCCGTACTGCATAAGCATGTGATAAGCCTTAAAAGACAACGCCATGGCTCATAAAAAGCTGAATTTACCCAGCAAAACCTGCCCCGTTTGCGACAGGCCATTTATGTGGCGTAAAAAATGGCAACGTGATTGGCAGCATGTTAAATACTGCTCAGAACGTTGCAAGCGTGAGGCAAAAAGAAATATTGGCGTTTAAGTTGCACTTATATCGTGAACTCACCGTTTTCGGCACAAAACCCTGAAAGCCTTTCACGGTCGTCGAAAAAATTTACAAAGGAGATGACGATGACAATTAAAAAATCTGCACATACGAGTTGGTCTGGTGATATTAAATCTGGTAAAGGCTATATTTCTAGTCAAAGTGGCGCGCTTGAGAAACAGCCATTTGGCTTTAACACTCGCTTTGAAGATAAGCCAGGTACTAACCCTGAAGAACTGGTTGCAACGGCACACAGTAGCTGTTTTAGCATGGCGCTATCGCTGGCACTAACTGAAGCAGGCTTTGTCGCTGACGACATAACGACCAAAGCAACAGTGAGCCTTGATGAGGTTGATGACGGCTTCGAAGTGAGCCACATTGCACTTGATGTCAGCGCAAAGATAAAAGAAATCTCACACGAAAAGTTTGAGCAACTTTGTGAGCAAACCAAGCAAGGCTGCCCTATTTCTAAACTGATGAATGCCGAAATATCACTCACCACAACGCTTAATTAATCTCTGTAGGCCAAGCACTGCTTGGCCTTTTCACAAACTAACAGACCCACAACACTTTATTACATTCTTTTTACCGCCTCGTTGTATTATCTTTATAAAGCAAAACCAAATACAACAAGGATATGTATGATTAAAAAATTAGCCCCGATCGCTCTTGCAACACTTGCTTATTCAAACTGCTCAATCGCCACAGAACAACAAGTAAGTAAACAATGGTTCAACAGTATCGACTACACGCACATAGAGAACCACAGATATAGTTTTAATGCTTACCACTTAGTAAGTCATTACTACTTTGAGGAGCAGCAGAGCTCTGGGGTACTTGATGATTATGGCTACCTAGATACAGATTCAAACATCCGAGTGAATTACTTTAATAGCGATTACACTGATTATCTTGGCTTGTTTGGTGAAGGATTTTATAAAAACTGGTTTGTTACTGGTGAAATTTACGATGTTGATGATACTGATGACTATACCTTAGGAATAGGCTACTTATTTGCCGATGCCTTAAAAGTCTCTGTAAATAGGGATGTGCGTGAATATGGTGATGATTATTTCCGCTTGAAAGCGCAGTATAACCTCCAAATCAACGATAAGGATTACCTTGGTTTTAGTGCAGAAACAGATGATGAACTCGACGTTTGGAATGTCTCTGCCAGATACTTTAATCATTTAAGCGGTAGCCATTACATTACCGTCGATGTTGGCCATCAAGACAGCCTTTATGATTCAGCAAGCAATGCCATGATCAGCTACTACTTCGGCGATCACTATGCCATAGGTGCAGGGTTGGATGATTCTGAACTCGTTTTACAAGGTAAGTACTTTATTAATGATAAATACTATTTAACCGCGAATTACACTGAAAGCGGCTCTGCTGAACTTTATAACCTTAAGTTTGTTGCCCAATTCTAAATAGGAATGAGTCACCAGTTTTAAACAAAAACGCCGCTATAAAGCGGCGTTTTCAGTTTATAGAATTACATATTACCTAGCTTCATCATCATTGCAGTATACATTTTTAAGTTCAGTGCTAACTGCTCTTCAGTAATAAACTCATGCTCTGAGTGACCTGTGTACTTTTTACCTGGCATTGATGGACCAAATGACACCGCATTATCAAACAGCTTAGCATTTGTGCCACCACCAATTGACACAAAGCCCGCGTCCTTATCGCCGGTAAAGTGCTTAAAGATATCGAGTAATGCTTCTGCATGAGGCGCACCATCTAGCAACATTGGCGTACCAATAATAACTTTAGTGTCTTTTAACGTAGCACCATTAGTGGTTTGCCAAGCACTAAGTGCTTCATTAATTTGCTGCTTAAGCACCGCTTCTTGTTTACCTACCGGACGACGCATATTAATCGACAGTTTAATGTCGTTACCGTCGCGGCTTAATAAGGTAGGCGAAACAGTCATCGGGCCCATAAAGTCATGCTTGTAACCAATTTCACCGAATTGCGCGCCGTATAAATCAAGGCCAATTAGTTGATTGATAAACTCAATGGCTTGACCATCACTATTGTTCTCAAGATCAATACCTTTAAAGATTTCTGCAAGGTGCGCAATGGCATTTTCACCCGCTTCTGGCTCAGATGAATGCGCTGAAATCCCCTTCACTTGGACTAACAAGCCATTGTCTTGCTCTGTCATCGCCACTTTGACGTTTTTAAGCTTAGCGACATTGTCGTGTAATTTAGCCACTGTCGCCGCATCAGCGTTATGCACTAACACGCTGGCATCTTCAGGGATTTGGCTAACAAAGGCGCCGCCTTTTAAATCACTGACATATAAGCCTGTTTGTGCTGAGGTCGCAGAGAAAGTCGGCGCAATTAGGCTCCAGCCTTTTTCTGCAACAACCACAGGGTATGAAGCATCAATAGTGACAGCATATTTTGGTTGCTGATAGGTTTTCATGAACTCTTCGAGTGGTGCCCAGTCAGACTCTTCTGCAAGGTAAACCATTAATTCAATACGGTTATTTAAGGTAATACCCTTGTCTTTAATCGCCTTCATTGCATGCAGTGCAGTCGCAATTGCGCCTTTATCATCTTCTGTACCACGAGCTATTAGCTTTCCTGGCTCAGAGGTTTTATCCATTTTAAAAGGACTTTGCTGCCATTTACTGGCATCTGCAGGTTGCACATCACCATGGGTTACTATGGTTACTTTGTCAGCTTGGTTACCCATGCCAATTAACACTGTGTAGCCTAAATCTTGATAATCAAAACCAAACTGCGCCGCTTTCATTTTTAAGAACGACTTAAAGCCAATGAAATCTGGGTTATCTGGAGTCGCTAGACCTTCTTTATTTACCGTTGGATACGAAACTAAATTCTCTAAGGTATGAATTTGCGCTTGTTGATATTGCTCTACCGCGTAGTTAGCCAGCTTTTCACTTTGCTCAGACACAGCAGCCTGACTAGAGAAAGCACTTAATAAAAATGCAGCAAGTAATGAATGTTTCAAGATAAGCTCCAGAGTTTAAGAAGGTTTTTAGAAAGTCGCCTTGATTGTAACGCTTATAACGCCGACATAACATCTCTAATTCAAGCAAAATAGATCGCTTAAAAATACCAACAAGGTACAATAGCCACTCACCCTATTAATTCGTTTGTTAGACTCATGAACCGCAGAAAAAAGATCTTCACTAAACTTAAGCAAAAAGATAAGCGTGCCAATGCAAAATTGCATAAAAGCAATAAACCGGCCTACATTTCAAAGGCAGAACGCGAAAAATTAGCACAGCAAGAAGCTGAGCAGGAAAGTTAAAAGACCTAGCGGTCAGCGGTAAGGTTGTAGGCGTCAAGCTTGCTTGGCGCGTCTCAAACGCCACCACAAAACAAACACCCTCGCGCGAAATAAATTTCACGCCTACAACACCTCAATTCACATTTGTATCAGACACGTGATCTGACTCGCTAACTTTACTCTCGTAGCTAGATACTCTGTTTTTGCGCGTAGAAATTTCACGTCTAGCAACTCAACTCTTTTCACACTCATTCACAAATTCTGCTTCACATAGTTCCGATTTTTAAGTATTTTAAATTAATAAAATAACAACAATAAGATACAAGGGAATGAGACGTTTATTGCTGCTTAGCTGTGCGCTTTTGTTAAGTGCATGCTCATCTAAAGTTACAAACATAAAAGAAGACCGAGACACACTATCTAAAGCCGATGAAGGCTACCTACTGATTGGCATTGAAACTAACCGCAGTTTAAAAGCCATTTATATTGATGGCCCAAAGTCGCTTGTTCTTACGGCTAAGGATATTCGAAGTGGTAGCAATTATATTTTAGCGAATCTACCACTGGGTGATTACACCATCACACGCTTAAACTTAAATCGATATTCCTATCTTGAATTTGATAACGATGAAGAAAGTTGGCAATTCACTCTTTCTGCTAAAAAAATCAACTATGTAGGTCATTTAGATATTTCCACGATAGGTTTTTGGTATACCCGCTCTCACATTGTTTTAGAAAACAGAAGCTCTGAAGCACTGCAATACATGGAACAAAACTTCCCAACGATTTTGTCGGGTCGCTCGCTAAATTATGGCGGCCCCGGCGAAGACTCATTCTTTGATTATTTGGAACAAACATTTTCGCAGCAGGAAGCAAAATAATGAAAAAGCTACTTATCTTATTATTTTTTATCTTTCCCTTGCATGCTGAAATATTATCGAGTGAAGATTTAATGTATTCACCCGATCAAAGCCAAGTTATGGTCTCTCCCAGTGGCCGTTGGATCAGCTTTTTAGAAGCGCAAGAAGACAAAACCAAAACCCTCAACATCATCGATATGAAAACGATGAAAATGTACTATGCCGTTAAACTCAATGAAAAAGATAATTTTTATAATTATGAATGGCTGAGTAACGACAATATTTTCGTTCGTGTAAATAGCAAGTATGACTCAGACTATAACGCAGTAATTAATGTCACAGAAAGTGAAGAAAAGCCAAAGTTCGAACAGCATAAAGTAACAACCAAGGGATACATAGTTGATAGGTTATTAAACGATGCTGAACACATTTTATTCGCCAAACCAGGTAAAAAGAATACGCATCTTTATAAGGTTCCGCTCACTATCTTGTATAAAGATAACATAAGCTCCTTCTCCCCCATTGAGAAAGGCTTAAAAGGTGCTAGCAGCTATTTTTTTGATGAGCATAAACAGCTATTATTTACTGTTAAATTTGATATTGATAAAAAAAGCTTACAGTTTTTCTACAAGGTTATCGGGAGTGATAAGTGGATACCACTTTTTACACTCACAGACGCAGATTATCAGTTTTTACCAATTGGATTTACTGACCAAGATCACCTTGCCGTCATTACCAACAAAAATACCGATAAGAGTCAGGTGAGCCTTTTTAATATCAACACACAAGAAATCACCGACACACTCTACCAGCACCCCAAATATGACATTCAGTCGGCAGAACTTGATGATAATGGCAAACTTATCGCCGCCTCGTATATCAAGCATGGTAAATATACGACTGACTATTTTGTGGATACGTATAAACAGTTGCATAGCAAAGTTGCTGAAGCATTAGGGGATGAGCAATTCTTCTGGGTAAATAGCTCATTAGATGGAAAAAACCATATTCTTTACAACCATTCCTCAACGATTCCTGGTAAATACTTCTTATATAACGCCGAAGCTAACCACATTGAATTATTATTCTCTACCGATAAAAATGAAGACGTTAAGTACGCTAAAACAACGTTTTTTAACTTTAAAGCCTACGATGGAACTAACCTTGAAGGTTACTTAACCAAACCTATTAACAACGATAAGCAGGTATTATTAGTGATGCCACACGGTGGCCCGATTGGTATTCGTGAAAGTGATGAATTTAGCCCTGAGGTGCAATACCTTGCTTCCCGTGGCTTTTCTATCTTACGTGTTAATTTCAGAGGCTCAGCAGGGTTTGGTAAAGAGTTTTTAGAAAGCGGTGTTGGTCAATTTGGTAACCTTATCGAACAAGACATTTCTGCCGCAGTGGCACATATTCGTTCACAATATAGCTTTAAACATACCTGCTCTATTGGCGCAAGCTATGGTGGTTATTCTGCGGTGATGCTGGCAATTAAACACCCTGATATTTATGAATGCGTGATTGCAAGTTTTGGTATTTATGACTTACCTCTACTTTATAACGCAAGTAATATCGTTTTAACTAAAGATTATCAAGAGCTTATTGAGCGTACTGTTGGTGAATATAAACAAGATTTAAAAGATATTTCCCCCGTCTATCAGGCTACATCTTTAAAAGCCCCTGTTCTAATTATTGCTGGCAAACAAGATGAAATATCGGGCTTTGAGCAAAGTAATCGCTTTTACTATATTTTAAAGCGTTTAGGTCATGATGTTGAAAAAGCGTTTTTTGAACGCTCTGGGCATGGTCATCAGATTTGGTATTACGATCAAGTAGAAGCAGCTTTAGCTAACGACTTTCTTGAAAGAAAACTTAACCTAAACAGTATATTAACTAATTATACTGAATCTGAAAAGAAAGCGGTTCAACGTGATGCCATTTTGTTAGCAGATACATTTGACAGTAAAACAATAGAAACTGATCGTACAAAAGAAAGCTTCGACTACTACCAATTAGCTGCCAACTTAGATCATGATCGAGCCATGTTTAATGTCGGTAGTTATTATCATCGTGGCGATAATAGGCCTATCGATATTAAAAAAGCTATTGAGTATTACAGCCGCTCGGCGGAATTAGGCTATGAGAATGCAAAAGAAAGACTAAGTTTTATCTATTCCTACAGTTTACTTGTGGAGCCTGACTTCAAAAAAGCTCAAAAGTACTCTCAAGAACTTTATGATAAAGAGCAAACTGCTAAAAACACATTTAACTTAGCAGTAGTCAATTGCATTGCTGATATTAAATTTAGAAATACAGAAAAGTGTTTAAGCTTAATAGAAGAGTATGCTGAAAAATTTGGCAATAACTCAAACGGAGAAGTTAGAGAGCAAATAGCCCTGCTAATGCTGGAAGGTCAATACTCGACTCAAGAGCGAGAAAGGCTTCAAAAAGTAATTAAAAAACTGTACGGACTTGATTATCCAAATGCGATTTTAGAGTTAGAGCGGGCTGGATTATTTAAACTAGTTTTATCTGAAAAATTTAATGGCCGTTCTAGTGTCGAGCAACTCAATGAAGATACGGAATTTTCATATACACTGAACGAAAAACAGCGCTTTGGAATCGAGTTTTCAATGAACCGAGAGGGTATTGATAATCGTAAGGATCGCTTGGTTATATTTACCAAATGGCACTTCAAACCAAGCTCTCCTGAAGAAAATGAAAATGTTTATTACCAAACTTTATGGGGCAGCCCTCTTGATGAATGGTTTACCTACCGCACTTTAGATGAAACATCGACGCCAGGTACGTGGACATTAAATGTGATGGGCGCAAACCAACAGTTGCTCTTTCAAAACACCTTTAAAGTGACAGCTATCAACTAAACTCAAAATGCGCAATTTCAATCAGGTAACGACTTAGGGACCATGGCAAACTGGCCCTACTTCTGAAAAGCATTAACGAGTAACCATGAAAACGAAGCAACAACAACGCATTGAGCTGGTCTGTGATTACATTAACCAGCATCTTGATGAACCTTTATCACTGGAGACACTCAGTGAGGTAGCATGTTGTTCGAAATATCATTTTCATCGTTTATTTGTCGCTGGAGTTGGCCTAAGCGTTACCAAATATGCGCAGCTTGCGCGCTTAAAGCGTGCCTCATTTCGACTTGCATTTGAACATCAACTTAAAATTATTGATGTTGCATTAGAAGCGCAATTTGATAGCCCAGAAGCATTTAGTCGTGCTTTTAAACGCACCTTTACACAGTCGCCAAGCGAATTCAGAAGCAAACCAAACTGGCCTAATTGGCACTCACAGTTTGAATTTTCATTACCTGACAAAAAGGTTTGCCCTATGAATGTAAACATTGTTGATTTTAAAGCACAGCCGGTGGCTTTATTAACCCACCAAGGCGCTGCTAATACCCTGATGAATACCGCTGCACAATTTATTGAGTGGCGCAAAGAATCAAGCTTTTCACCTGTTAAAACCAGTAACACGTATGGGATCCCGTATAGCGATCCGGCCACCACTGAAGACCATGCGTTTCGTTTTGACTTCGCAGGCAGTATCACCTCACCGATTACTGAAAACCCGCAAGGTGTGCGAAATGGTGAAATTCCAGCAGGACGCTGCGCCGTTGTTCGTCATAATGGCTCTCATGACACCATTAGCGATACAGTTTACTACTTATACCGTGAATGGCTGGTGCAAAGCGGCGAAGAAGTCAGAGACTTCCCTTGCTTCTTTCATTACCTCAACCTCATCCATGAAGTTGATGAATGTGATCTGCAAACGGATATATATTTGCCGATAAAATGATTGCGAGATGCGAGATGCGAGATGCGAGATGCGAGATGCGAGATGCGAGATGCGAGATGCGAGATATTGTAGGCGCGATTTTACATCGCGCAATATAAAAAGATAACGCGCAAAATAAATTTCACGCCTACATCAAAAAACGTGGGAGCGGCTTTAGCCATGAATAAAATAAAGCTGTTCGGCGTTAAAACGCCTCCTACACCGTTGGCGTCACGCTTGCTTGGCGCGTCTCAACCGCCACACAAAACAAGCACCCTCGCGCGAAATAAATTTCACGCCTACGACAGCTTATTTCACATTTGTATCAAGCAGGTGACCTGACTCGCTAACTTTACTCTCGTAACTAGAAACTCTGGTTTTTAATCTGAAAGCTGACGGCTGATAGCTGACAGCTCGTCATTATTTTGTGAAGATATTTTCGGCACTAAAGTCCCCCCTACGAGCTAGGCATTTGGTAAAGGCCTGTAAGCAACAGCGTTCAGCTTCAAACTGACAGCTGAAAGCTGATAGCTTTCTCTAAAACTGATAACTCACACTGGCATTATACGAACGGCCTTGTCCGGCAAGTTGCTCAAAGCCATTGCTCATATCTTGCTTGTAATTAGCAATGCTTACACCGCCAAGTGGCTGTTGGTAATATTCATCAAGTAAGTTGGTAATTGCTAACTTAAAGGTTAAATTTTGCCACGTTTTCTGGCTTGAGATAGCCAGTAACTGATAACTGTCGGTTTGGTTTTCTAAACGGCGCTCATCAACATGAGTTTTACTATCAACCCATTGCCAGCTCAGTGCGTTTTGCCAGCCTTTGTATTCGTGCTCTAGGCTCAGCTCAGTGTGCAGTGGCATAATTTGATATAAGTCTTCATTGCTATCATCACGCTCACCATGAGTACTGGTTAGTGAGCCTTTTAACTGCCATTTTCCTGCTTGCTTTGAGTTGTAAAGCTCTACCAAGCCCGCCAGTTTTGCACCGTAAAGAGTGGCATCTAGGTTCGTAAAAGTAAGAATATTACGCTTGGTATGCGCCATGTCGGTGCGATTAAAGCTCTTAGTCACTTCAGCATCAATATAATCATTTACTTGCGTGTACCAAACATTTGCCGTTACTTGCCAGCTATCGTCTTTGGCAAGTTTGGTGTAGCTAGAGCTTAATGTGTGAGCTGTTTCGGCTTCTAAATCTGGGTTACCAATATAACCATTACCATCACCAAACCAACCAATCATGGTGGTTGCCATCGTACCTACACCCCAGCTGTAACGCTCATATAAATTAGGTGCGCGGTTTTTACGAGCTAAACCAAATTGCAGCTCATCGTTATTCGATAATTGATAGCGAGCAAGCAAGCTGATATCAACTAAAGTGTCGTCACGTTTACGGTCTAATTGGTTAAATTCCATCGCAGCTTGGGCGTCGGTTTTTGACATATCCATCATTGAGCCCATATTAGCCATGCCGCTCATGCCACCTTCGTTATAAGCCTGCACTTCGCCAGTATCTGTGGTGACTTGCTCAACTCGAACACCTGCCGACACCCACCATGCTTGGTTTACTTGGTTTTGGTACTCCGCAAATGCCGCAAGGCGGTCACGTTTGCCATCGTTAATGTTTACGTATTCATTTGGGCCCATCATCATTGACCCTGTAACCGCTGGCCACCAATCATCAATTCGATAACCGTAATATTCTTGCCCTAGCATTAGTGATGACTGTTTTGATAAGTCAGTGCGCCAATGAACTTGGTAACTGTAATCTTGTGCATCGGTATTCATTGGCATCATGCCGGTTTTCTCATTACTGAAAAAACCCATTTCGTGTTTTACATCATGCGCATTCACTTGCACCTGCAAATCACCATTTTCAAGCTCACGTTGATACTGAACAACGAAACCATAACTGGTGTTATCGGTCATATCCATGTATTGATTTGCAAAGCCTTGGTAAGGAATTTTTTGATGCGTCAGCTTAACCACAAGCTGTTGTTTCTCATTACGAATAGCGCCTGTTAAGGCATGATTTTGTACTCGATATAAGGTATCAAGTACACGCTCACCATGCCCATCATCATAGCTGTTAGCATCTTCAAAGCTGCCTTGGTAAGACAAGCTAAACTGTTTGCTCGCAAGGCTGGCACCTAGCGCGTATGCTTGGCTATCGTTAACGCTTTTGTACTGGGCGGTAACATAGCCTGCGCGCCATTTCACTGAGTCTGAATCACTAAATCCAGGGGCAATCGTATTTACCCTAATAACACCGGCAATATTATCCCCGCCACTGCTTACCGGTGATACACCAGCAACGACACTGTAAGAGGCAATTTGGTTTGCCGACACATAAGAGAGTGGCGGGTTCATTTGGTTAGCACACGCTGCTGTAACATCAGCACCATCAACTAAAACTTTAACTCTATCGCCCATCATGCCGTTCATTACTGGCAAGTTAGACACCCCTCCGGCCGCAGAAAAATCAACACCTAAATCTTTCAGTAACGCGTCTGCAGAGCCAACTAATTGATGGTTATTTTGGGCATGACCTTGTACTTCTATCACTTCAATAGAATCATCAGCAAAGGCAGAAATACTTAAAACACAGCTAAGTGCTGCAGCAATTTTGGAAAATAAAAAACCAGGGCGAGAAGATTGCGTGTTCATAACTCTTTTAAAATCAAAGCAAATAATTAATGACGCCGATTATAAAACTCATTAATTAGTCTGAACACGTGACATATTGTCGCACCCTGTCACAGGTAAATAACTTAGCGCAACACCACTAAAGGAATACGGCTATCTTCAAGCATTTTTAAGGTCGTGCTGCCTAAAAAGAACTGCCGCCATTTAGAGTGACCAAATGCGCCCATCACCATTAAGTCAACGGCGTGGTCACTTTTATATCGCCACAGCGCTTGGTAAACATCGCCATCGAGCATACGCGCTCTCACATTAAAGCCGTTTTCAGCCAACCTTGCTGAGGCAGTATCGAGTTTGTCTTGGCTGTGACCGTCTTGTTTATCAACCATCACCAAGTGGCAATCTAAGCCGGATAAAATACCGCCTTTGATAATTTGTGTAATCGCTTTGTCGGTACTTTCGCTGCCATCATAAGCCAGCATAAAATTTGTAGGCTCATGAAATTGCGGCGGCACAATCGCAACCGGGGTATGCACCTGACGGATCAGCGTTTCAATATGCGAGCCCAGTACTTTAAAATCATCGTAGTGGCCCTTGCCAGAGCGGCCAATTATCATCACGCGGGCATTGTCTTCATGTTCAAGTAAGGCATCAACAAGACTCATTGAAAGCTGCTGTTGCTCAATCTCGGTTAAGCCTGCATGCTCGGCTTTTTTCATTGCTTCATCTAGCAATAATTGACCGTGCTGCGACGCTACTTTGTTGCGTTCTTGTTCAAGTTTTGCCAATTGCTCTAACAATGAGGTTTGCGAACCTAAACCAATAATTGCGGTTAAATCATCACTGCCCTGCGGCAAAGGTGGCTCTAATGCATGCAGAAAATTAATTGGATGGCTGGAGCGCTTAGAAATCCAAATAGCCGCTTCTGTCACCGCATCGGTCATGCATGAACCGTCGATACAAGCAAATATCTTTTTCATTACACTCTCCTTCAAACCAATTTAATTAACCAAGTATAGTTGGCTTTTTCTCTGTATTTATTTTGAACAGCAAAGACTTAAGAAGTTCAGGTTATTTTCTTATAGCAAACTAATATAGAACGTTCCAAAAAGTACTGTATCAACTCCATTAATTTGTATTACAATAGCTCTGGGCACACATCTCTACTCCAGAACAAAGTATTTGTTACTGGCACTTTCAATTATCAAAAATCTATTTTGTTTTTAAATTTATTTTAAAGGAATTACATGACTAACGTAGCCAACTCCCAAGGCAACGCAAGCACGTTTACCATTCTGATAGTATTGGCTTTAGGCACATTCATTTTAGGCCTATCAGAATTTTCTATGATGCCAATGTTGCCCCTGATCAGCGAAACATTTTCGTCTACGCCAGCGCAAAGTGGTTATGCCATTAGTGCTTACGCGATAGGCGTCGTCGTCGGTGCACCGCTATTTATGATCACAACCGCCAACATGCGTAAGCGCAATGCACTGTTGATGTTTGTCAGTATGATGTTTTTATTCAATGGCTTAAGTGCTTTTGCAAACTCGCTTGAGCAACTTATTTTATTTCGCTTTTTAAGTGGTTTACCACACGGTGCCTACTTCGCCGCTGCTATTTTATTGGCAGCCGACATTGCCCCTGCCGATAAACGCGCAAGCTTTATGTCAAAGGTATTTATGGGTTTAACCATTGCCACTATCGTTGGTGTGCCCATGGTCACCTTAGTGGGGCAAAACTTTAGCTGGCGTTATTGTTTGGCAGGCACCGCTGTACTTGCGTTAGTTGCCTTGGTATTGATTGTGAAATACGTACCTAACGTAAAAAATACCGCGCCAACATCGATTCTCGATGAGTTAAGTGTATTAAAGAACAAGCTCGTATGGACCATTCTAGGTATCATCATTATTGGTTTTGGTGGTGTATTTTGTGTTTACACTTACATTGCCGACACTATTTTAGAAGTCACCCATACCCCTGCTTACACTATCTCTATTGCTATGATCATGTTTGGTATTGGTTGTACTTTAGGTAACTACCTATTAGGTAAAGCCGCCGACCACTCACCGCTGAAAACCACAGGCGCAGCGCTAATTGGTGCTGTAGTATTTGCAGCCAGTTATGTAAGCGCAAGCCATAATATTTGGCTGTTATACGCGGTGATTTTCTTTATTGGTTTTAGTGTTGGTTTAGGTACCGTGATCCAATCGTTATTAATGGATGTATCACCACAAGGGCATGCCATGATTGGTGCGCTAGTACAGTGTGCGTTTAATACTGCCAATGCCATAGGCCCTTGGCTTGGCGGCATGGCTATTGCTGGGGGCGCACTCCCTAGTCAAACAGGCTATGTTTCGGCGGCATTATTCTTAGGTGGCTTTTTAATGTGGTCGTTAAGTGCGATGCAGATGAAAAAACAAAGCTGTAAGCCTTAAGCTGTCAGCTGTAAGCCTTAAGCTGTCAGCTGTAAGTCTGATCGCTGAAGGCTGAAAGCTGAAGGCTATCAGACTTACTCATCCTGAAATATCTCTTCGATACTCAGGTTGAATAAACGCGCGGCTTTAAATGCTAATGGCAAACTTGGGTCAAATTTACCTTTTTCAATCGCATTAATGGTTTGCCTAGACACATCCAAAAGCTCTGCGAGTTTCGCTTGGGTGTAGTTGTGCTCAGCACGAAGCACTTTCAAGCGGTTTTTCATTCTTCGCCCTCGTCGTTTAACTGCTTATTCATCATTAAAAGACTCACCAAATAGGTTAAGCCCATAAAGAGCACGAGGTGCGATATATCTTCTTTAAAGCTTATTAAACCACTTGATTGCACCACCGAGTAAGCTAAACCAAATACCAAGCTTGCACCCAAGGTAATGGCCATTGCATTAAGGTGCATACGCTGCTGCAGCTCATCCATTCCTTGTAGTTGTCGTTTGTTCGATAAAATCATCATGATGCCAACTACTACATTGATTAAGATTGCCACAACACTAAAAATAGCCTGCTCTTGCCATAAAAAATGCGGCCCAAATGAGGCAATTGCTAATGTAATCACCCATGCTGATGTCCATTTAGCGAGGTTTAGCGTGTTCTGCTTATTACGTTGTTTAAAGGTTAATCCTGTTTGATTCATTATTCTCACCTTAAAAGTAAAGTAAACTTGACTAAAGATTAACCTAGTAACACAAAAAGTCAAACAAACTTTACAAAAAGTTTTATATACACGACATCAATATGATTTTTTAATGTCAGAAAAGGCAAGGCGCTTGCTGTTGATCTCATAATATTGTATTAATCAAAGTATCCCGTAATCTAATATAAAATCGGTCCAATCGGACTGCGTTTCTAACAATAACAATGAAGATAACACTATGAATACGGCGCTGTTTTTCGTTGGCGAATGGCAAGTTACTCCGGCTACTAATTCAATCAGACGCGGTGAACAAACAAAGCATCTTGAACCCAAGGCGATGGATGTATTACTGCTGCTTTGCGAAAAACAAGGTGAGCTACTAACAAGTGAAGAAATTATCAGCCACTGCTGGCCAAATGTGGCGCTCGGTGACAACCCCCTACATAAAGTGATCACCCAATTACGTAAAGCCTTTGATGATAAAGCAAGCGATCCGCATTACATAGAAACCATTCGTAAACGCGGTTATCGGGTTATTGCCGAAATCAACTTTCCACTCAACGAAGAACAAAAAGCCAGCCAAACCAGTTGGCAAGGTGATTCGCCCTTTGTTGGCTTAAGTGCATTTGCACCAGAGCAAGCCGATGTGTTTTTTGGTCGAAACAAACAAATTGCCACTTTGCTACAGCGGGTATCGGCTCAAATAGAGTTTGGTCGCGCATTTTGCTTAATTTTGGGAGCCAGTGGTTCAGGTAAATCGTCGTTAGTTAACGCAGGTGTATTGCCCGCTTTAATGTCGAGTAATGGCTACGATGGCATTAGAGTACATAGTTACTGCCAACTCGACTTTGCCGATGTCAACAAAGAACGCTTACTGATTGATTTAGCCTCAACCTTGCTCGATTTAGAAATAAACGACGCACCTGTACTTAGCGATATAAGCGCCGATGCGTTGGCTGAATTGTTATTAACAGATCCAGAACAGGTTATTTCTCGCTGTAAAGCAGCACTTGCAGCGCTACAAGCAGAGCGCACTACGCCCTATTTATTTTTATTTATCGACCGGCTCGAAGTGCTATTGTCATCGCCGTTATTTAGCGATGACGAGCGCAACCAGCTGTTAGCACTTATTGAGCGCTTAGCAACAAGTGGCTGCATGATCATTTTTAGTGCCTGTCGTAATGACTTTTACCCGCAAGTAGTGAGTCAACCAAGTTTAATGGCAGGTAAAGCCAATGGCGCACACTTTGACTTATTAGCGCCAACTCGCTCTGAGCTTAAGCAAATGATCCGTTTGCCAGCACTTGCAGCAGGCTTAAGTTGGCAACATCACCCAGAGCATCACACACCGCTTGATGAACAACTTTGTAACGATACTGCCAATAACCCAGATGCATTGCCAATGCTGCAATACACCTTGCAGCAGCTTTACTTGCAGCGCAGCCCAGACAACGAATTATTGTTTTCTGAATACCAAGCCCTTGGCACCATCGAAGGAGCCATCGGCCAAAAAGCCGAACAGGTATTTTGCCAATTACCCAAAGACCAACAAGCTGAACTTGCCGCAGTACTTTCTAAGCTGATCACTTTAAGCCCAGATGGCGAAACACTTACTAGCCGTGCAGCACATTGGAGCGAATTAACCAGCCCTGCCGCGACCAAGCTTGTTCAGGCTATGGTCGACAGCCGCTTGTTTGTATCACACCTTAAAAATGAGCAAGCCTGCTTTAGCCTTGCCCACGAAGCGCTGCTGCGCCATTGGCAACGCGCCATAGATTGGGTGCAAGAGCATCAACAAAGTTTAGCAATTCAAAGCCGTGTGCAACTTGCCACCGAGCGATGGCTGCTAGAACATAAACACAGCGACTTTTTATTAGCCCAAGGCAAACCGCTGCAAGAAGCACAAACCCTAGTTAAAAACCCTATGTTTAGCTTATCGAGCGACGAACAAGCGTTAATCAAAGCTTCTAACAACAAAGCCAAACGTAAAAAACGCGTGTTACAAATAACAGCGGCTGCACTTGTGTGCTTAACCTTTATTGCCACATTTATGAGCGTGCGCAGCTATCACGCCGAACAAATAGCAAAACAAAAACGCCAAGAAGCGGAGAGTTTATTGGGTTTTATGGTCGGTGAATTTGCCGACAAACTCAGAAGCGTAAGGCGTATGGATTTACTGGATGGTATTAGCAACAAAGCCCTTGAGTATTTTACCAATCAAGACGAGGAAGTTGCCTCGTTGTTTGACTTTAGCGATAAACAAGCCCAGTTTAATAACCGTTTTCAATACGCTCAAACCTTAGAGGCCATGGGTGAAGTGGCCTACTCTCGCGGCAAAACCGACGAAGCCTTCACCGCCTTTGAAAATGCGCGAACGCGCCTAGAATCATTACTAAAAATTCAACCCAATAACCTAGATGTTTTAATGCTCGCAGGGGTCAATGCCTTTTGGCTTGGTAATTTAACTTATGAGCAAAGTAATTATTTAGCGACTGAGCCAATGTTCAAACGTTACTTGGCTTACAGTGAAAAAATGTATCAGCTTGCCCCTAATGACTTTAATTCAATTATGGAGCTATCTTACTCACACAATTCACTTGGCTCGCTGTATTTAAAGCAGTTTAATTACGCGCTCGCAAAGCAGAGCTTTACTGAATCTTTAAAACTTAAAAACCAAGCCCTTGAGCTTAAACCTAATAACAAAAATTTATTACGCGATAAGACAGATACTATCAGCTGGATTGCAACCACAGAAGAAAGCCAAGGGAATCTAAACGCTGCACTTGAACTACTTGAGCAAGCCTCTCAAGAGCTAATCAACATGCTTGAAACGTCACCGAATGATGCAAGCATATATAATTATTTAGCAAACACTTATATGCAGCAAAGCTTTTTATTGAGCTACTTCCCAAATAAGAAAGCGGCATTTTTAAAAGCAGAAAAAGCAACCAATGCGATTAATCAAGCAAGAATACAAGATCCAAAAAATCAAAAGTTTCAACGCACCTTTTATAGATCACTTGCATACCAATTAATGCTGTTAGATAAAAGCAAAAAAAGTGAAAGAGTAAAAGATGTTTTGAGTTACATTAATAACCAAGGGTTTTCAGATACAACCTCAATAAATATTCAAATTGGGGTGATTCATTATTATATCAATCGAAACCTTTTAAGAGAAGCCGAAGACCTTTTGTTAAAGTTAGAAAGCAACTCAGACTTTATAGAGAGAATTTCTGACACTAGCAAAATAGAAAACCTCGCTGCTCTGATAAAGGTTAATTTAATTAAAGCAAAGCTTGCTGAAGACAAGATAGCAAGACAACAAGCATGCCAAGAAGCTATTAATGCAATTGAAGAAAATAATAACGGCGATAAAAGTATAAAAAGAACTTACCCACTTATTAAAGCCTACACCTGTTTAAACAAGGAAAGTGAGGTAGGTACAATTAAAAGTAAACTAATAGAGTTAGGTATTACTAACTTTGATCTATAAAAAACAACTAGAAGGTAATAACAATGAGCGAAAGTCAAACTTACAATTTTTCAGTGAATATTAAACTTAACACTGAAAATGAAGCTTTATTCACATACTTCCAAGACGGTCAGCAAGTTTCTGGAGGCGGCACTGTGAATGAAAGAAACAGCCTAGGTATTTATACACTTGATGATGCAACAGTGGATGCTGGCTTTCAATTTACAGGTGCTAAATTTGCAAACCTTGAAGGTGATTGCGAGCAAGACTTTAGCTTTAAAGTCACTAACAATGGTCAAACAATTGAGATTGCCGATTCAGATGAAAATAGCGGTACTGCGTGTATGATTTTCATCGTAGAGTGCAATGGCACAAGCTATGAAAGTGCAGATCCACAAGTTGAGAACGAAAAAGAAAACTAAAAGCCTCTCGTGAAAAGCTCCTTTTTAGGAGCTTTTTTACATTATAAAACAACAAATTAAAACCAGAAGATTACCGGAAGGTTAATTTGCACTTTTTTAAGTAACTTTATAGACACCAAAATCGTTTGCATCGGTAAAAAGGAAACGAACGTGTCTACTAATAAAAATGAACAACCAAGCACTGCTAAATCAGAAACGAAAAGCGCACTTGCGCAGTCTATCAATTCAGAGCAACTTGCACTGATTGCACAAATGTTTCAGAGCATCCCTGAAGGAGTGTTTATCATTAATGGCCAAGGCACGTTTGAATTTGCAAACCCGATGGCAGCACAGCTTTTAGGTGACAACCAAGAAGCGTTAATTGGGCAAAACATTTTACATTACCTACACGACACCGACCGTGATAAATACATGTATACCCTACTTAGTTGGTTAGACCATAAAGACTCGCCGATAAGTCTTGGGCCAAACGAAGTTAAAATAAACCGTGCCGACAGTAAAACCCTTGAGGCGGATTTATGTATATCGAGCCTGCCAAAAAACATTGCCGTTGCAGAAAATTTATTTATTTGTGTATTACACGATTTATCATCACACAAAGAACAATATAACCGCTTAATTAAACAGGCCACCACTGACCATTTAACCGGCCTTGCAAATAGATTAACCCTTGAAGAGTCATTAAAAGAGCATTGGCAAGAAAGCGTACAAACTAATCAAGCTATTAGCACTATATTAATCGACATTGATTACTTTAAATTATTCAACGACCGATTCGGTCATGTAAAAGGCGATAAATGCTTACAAAAAGTAGCAAGTATAATCGCAGAGTCACTCCCTTCTCGCGATTGTTTAGCAGCCCGTTATGGCGGTGAAGAATTTGCTATTATATTACCCCGTTGTCAAAAAGACACAGCCGCCGCTATTGCTAAACATATTCAAATAAAAATAAATAACATGCCATTTACTGACATAGGATTACCGAGTGATTTTAGAATAAGTGTAAGCCAAGGAATTGCTTGCGAGTTCAATAATCAATATCGTACTTCAGAAGCATTAATTTGCGCTGCAGATACTGCTTTATACCGAGCAAAAACAGAGGGCAGAAATAAAATAAGCATTAGCGCGTAAACATAACAGTAACAATAAAAACATAAATTCAACAACAATCATAAGTAACACATATACTATATTTTAATGTTATTTGTTTGTTCCCGTTTCGTATTATAGACTAAATTCAGTTAGATAAGTCAGATGGGAACAATAATGACATTATTCAAAAAATTACCTTTGCAACTTGCAATCGCAAGTACGTTAGCTGCATCAGCGACTGCAATCGCTGCTGAGCAAAATACAGAAGATACAGCAAAAGATATTGAGGTTATCTCTGTTACAGGTACACGTAGGAGTTTACGTAGCCTTTCTGAAAGTACAGTGCCAGTTGATCTACTAACAAGCCGCGACTTAGCAAGTACTGGTCAGCTTGAAATTAGCCAAGTACTTGCTTCACAGTTACCAAGTTTTAATTACCCTAGCGCCACTCTTGCCGATGGTACTGATCATGCAAAACCAGCCGTTTTACGTGGCCTTGCTCCTGATCACACTCTGGTATTAGTAAACGGTAAACGTCGCCATGCAGGTGCACTATTAAATTTAGGTGGCACAGTGGGTCGTGGCTCGACGGCCGTTGATTTAAACAATATTCCTACTTCAGCTATTAAGCGCGTTGAGATTCTTCGCGATGGTGCTGCAGCACAATATGGCTCTGATGCCATTGCTGGCGTGATCAATATTGTACTAAAAGACGCTGATGAGGGCGGTAGCGTTAGCTACACTTACGGTGAATACGACACGCAAATGGCTGGCTCGCCGCAACTACTAAGCACAAGTGCTGATAACGATGGTAACTTGAGCTTTGCAAAAGGCAGTGATCGTAAATTAAACGATGGTATTTCGCGAACAGCAAGTGCGAATGCCGGTTTTGCTTTAGGTGATAGCGGCTTTATAAACATCTCTATTGAATCTCGCAATAACGAGCCAACAAACCGCTCGGGAATTGATCAACGCGAGCAATACAGTCGTGATGAAAATGGCAACCTAGACTCACGTGAATTTGATTTCGACCGTTACAATCATCGTTTTGGTAAAGCCGATATCGAAGACTATGCACTTTTTTATAATCTAGGTTACGAGTTTGATAACTCACTATCACTTTACTCGTTTGCTAGTTACTCAAACCGTAAAGGTAATTCGGCAGGCTTTTATCGCCGTGCCAAAGACTCTCGTAACTTAACCGAAGTATACCCTAACGGCTTCTTACCTGAAATAGATACAGATGTTGATGACTATTCATTTGCGATCGGTGTTAACGGCGAAACCAATGACTGGACATGGGATGTAAGTACCAATTATGGTCGCAACGATTTCGGCTTAGGGGTCAGTAATAGCTTAAATACGTCGATGGGTGTTAGCAGCCCAACTGAATTTGATAACGGCGCCCTTGTCTATGAGCAATACTTAATTAACATGGATGCCAGCAATACTCTTGACCTTGGTTTACCTGATGATGTGTTTGTTACCGTGGGCGCTGAGTATCGTCACGAAAATTATCAAATCAAAGCAGGTGAAGAGGCTTCATACATCACCGTATTGGATGACGATGGCAACCCTGTTGCTGCTGGTGGCGCACAAGTGTTAGCTGGTTTCTCTCCAGAAAGTGCAACTGACGAAAGCCGCCATAACATTGCGGTATTTGCTGAGTTTGATACTTACCTAACAACAGATTGGAATCTAGTGTTGGCTGGTCGTTTTGAAGATTACAGCGATTTTGGCAGCACTTTTACCTCTAAACTAGCTACGCGCTACAGCATTAACGAGTCATTGTCGTTACGCGGTGCAATTAGCACAGGTTTTAGAGCGCCTTCACTTGCACAAACTTCTTATAAATCAGTAAGTACTGTATTTGAAAACGGTATTCCAAGTGAGGTCGGTTTATTCCCAGTTGATGAACCTGCAGCCCAAGCTCTAGGGGCACGCAAACTTGATGCTGAAGAATCAGTTAATATGACGGCGGGTTTTATCTTTACGCAAGGCGGTTTTAGCCTGACGCTTGACGCATATCGCATTGAAATTGACGACCGTATCGTATTGTCTGAAAACTTAAGTGGCCCCGAAGTTGAAGCGATTCTAGCTGCAGCTGGTGAACAAAACACTCAAAGCGTTCGATATTTTACAAACGCTATTGATTCACGTACGCAAGGTGTTGATATTGTAGCTACCTACTCATTAGGTTTAGAAAACTATGGTGATCTACGCTTAAGTGCTGCGGTTAACTTTAACGACACAGAAGTCACACACATTAAAGAAAACCCAGCAGAGCTAGAAGCACTAGGTGATAACTATCAATACTTCGCACGTCGTGAAATCACTCGCTTTGAAGAAGGCACTCCTGCTGATAAGTGGAACCTATCTGCAACATGGGATTATGAAAACTTCCAAACAACATTACGTGCAACCCGTTATGGCGAAGTCGTTGACACTTCAAGTACGCCTGAAGGTGATGAAATTATTGATGCTAAATGGATCACTGACTTAGAGGTAGCTTATCGTCCCGATGAGCAGTGGAAATTTGCATTAGGCGCTAATAACCTATTTGATCAGTACCCTCAAGATACTGTAAGCAATATCGGTTATAGTGATTTCAATCAAATTTTTACCTACAGTGCATTTACGCCATACAGTTTAGATGGTCGTTTTGTTTACGGTAACATCACTTATAGCTTTTAAAAAATAGGGCGTGAAAGCAGTAATTGCTAACACGCCCTAACCTACAATGATGGGTTGCTTAATTAATCTGAATAGTGTGGTAGGCCAATAAAGTGCCATCGCTATTTTGTGCTGTATTTAAAATAAACTGCTCATAATCACTACCAAACACATTATCGTTGCTAGCAAGGGTTGTATCTTGTTCACCTCGTGATTTGTACTCGCTGTGAGTAGTACAAATTTCTTTAGCGAACGCATCTGTAAAACAAAACTGACTAATTACATAGTCGTTATTGTTGTTCGACACTTTAAAATGAATATGAATAGTTCGCCCCGAATACCAACCTGGAAAATGCGTTTTAAAGTTCACACGACCACTACTATCTGTGATCAATGAACCTCGGTACCAGGTGCTTGCCTCAGCTTCGGTATCGCCATCAGTACAGAAGTCACCCGCAAAACGTGAGCTATCAGAACTACTACTTGTATCACCCGAGTAAATACCGCGGGTATCACAGTGCCAAACCGATATTTCGTAATTTGCTAGTGGGTTACAGTCACTATCAATTAACTGTAAACAAAGCATCATAGGCAAACCGGTTAAGCCATCCGAAATATCTTCGTCTGAATCAGCTTGGAAGTAACAGGGGCCTTCTGTTGTTGCTTTAGTAAGTGCTAACACACATGCGGTGGATGTTTCAAAAATACTGTCATCCGGAAAGTCATCAGTAATAAGCGCTGTTGTGCCCGATACATATTCACTGTCGTTCGTGGTTGTTGTATCGCCTGTATCAGTGCTGGTGCCTGTGCCCGTTGATGTGTCGGTGTCTGAGGTTGTGTCCGTTGACGATATTGTGTCTGAGTTACAGCCTAAAAATGCCAACATAGGCACAGTAGCAAGAGAAACCCCTAATGTTTTTAGCATTTTTCTACGAGTATATAGTTCAGGTTTTAAAGTCACCTTGTGCCCCTTCGTTAACTTGAATAATTAGCGTCGAGTATAAAGAACAAATGTAGAGACTTTGTGTAGAAAAAGTGGTGCTTTTATAGAGTGATTAGGATGCACATGCCAAAAAATAGACATTTATAGTATATTCAATTTTGGCTATTACATTTTACTATGATACCTATGAAGTTAATTCACAAACTCTTAATTACCAATCTTATTATTACGTTACTGCTGGTACTGACCATGTTTGGTCTTAATGCAATAACTAATAAGCGTATGCTCAATAATGTATTTGAGGATATAGACAACGAAGCATTTAACCTTATAGCCACTGAAATTAGCCAGCAGTACCAGCAAACGGGTTCGATTGGTATGTTTATCGATTCTAAAGCTCTGTGGTATGAGCTAATTAACCGCAATTTTCACTCAAGCCGTTTATTGTTTTCGCCGAACAGACCAAAACCAAGAGAGCCCAGACCTTTTTCACTAGAAGGCCCCCCTCAAAAGCACATGCAAAATGAGGGAATGCCACCACCTCGCAATAAACCGATGGCTGATGACTTTATGCCTTTTGAAAAACGCCTCAGCTTGCTTGATGCAAAAGGCAAAATATTGATTGCAGGCAATACCGATACTGAGGTCGTGAACGAGCAAGAAATCACTCACAATGGTGCCGTTGTTGCAGTGCTGCAGTTGCATGCTAACGGTAACCATGTCAGCGCGCTTACTCAGCATTACCTTAATACACAAATTAATATCAGTTTGTGGACAGCGGGGATTGGTTTATTAATTGCTTTATTGTTTAGTTACTTACTCGCACGTCATTTTACTAATCCTATTTCACAACTAAAAGAAGGCGCAAAAGCCCTTGCTGAGCGCAAGTTTGAGACCAAAATTACAGTAAATAGTAGTGATGAATTCGCCACCTTAGCGGAAGATTTCAACCGTATTGCTACAGAGCTTAGGCGTTTTGAATCGCAGCAAAGTCAATGGATTATGGATATTTCTCATGAACTGCGTACGCCTTTAACTATTTTAGAGGGCGAACTTGAAGCAATTAACGATGGCATTATCGAACCTAACCAAAAAGCGATAAGTTCACTACAAGAAGAAGTGGCGCTGTTAAGTCGACTTGTGAACGACTTACATAAAGTCAGCACACTTGACAGATACAGCTTCAACTACCAGATGGAAGAGATTGATTTTAATACCTTAGTAACTTTACAAGCGCATAAATATGCCTTTAAATTTCAATCAAAAAACATCACCCTCAATGCCACCTTATCTGAGCAACCCGTAATAATTTTGGCTGATCAGAATCGTATTACACAAGTACTACAAAACATTTTAGAAAATAATTTACGCTATACCGATGAACAGCAAAAAGTCTGGTTAGATTTAACCGTGTCTAAGCATCATGTATTTTTTTCGATAGAAGATTCTGGCCCCGGTGTCCCCGATGAAGCCCTTGAAAAACTGTTTGATCGTTTATATCGCACCGATAGCTCTCGCAACAGAAAAACCGGCGGTTTTGGCCTAGGCTTGGCGATTTGCCAAACAATTATTGAAGCTCACCATGGAAGCATAGATGCAACTAAAAGCCGTTTAGGCGGTCTGTGTATAACGTTAAAACTCCCGCTTGCAGAGGCGTAATAATATGTCAGAAACCTTAGCAAAACAGCATATTCTCGTTATTGAAGACGAAGTTAAAATTGCCGAACTAATAGAAAAATATTTATATCTGGAAGGGTTTAAAACAAGCTTAATTCACGATGGCACCTGCGCACTTGATGCTGTTAATGAGCTAAACCCTGACCTCATTATTCTCGATATCATGTTGCCAGGCACTAACGGCATCGAGCTGTGTAGCAAGATAAGACAATACAGTGATGTGCCTATTATTATGCTTACGGCACGGGTTGAAGAAATTGACCACTTAATTGGTTTTGATGTCGGTGCCGATGACTATGTTACTAAACCATTTAAACCAAAAGAGTTAATGGCACGTGTAAAGGCTATTTTAAAGCGCCGCCGTATGCCAACTACCGCACCAAATACGCTCAAAGCGGGCAATATTATTGTTGATCCGAGCGAATACAAAGTACTGGTAAATAATGCAGAGCTAAAACTAACAATTAATGAATTTAGCTTATTAAAAATATTAATTGCCTCACCCAATAAGGTTTTTTCACGCCAAGATTTACTAACCATGACCCAAGGGAAGTACTTTGAGAGCTACGAGCGTAGTATTGATTCACACATTAAAAACTTGCGTAAAAAGCTGACACAAGCCGACCCTAATAGTCATTACATTGAGTCAATTTATGGTGTGGGATATAAATTTAAAACTTAAACAACCTTTTTCATACTTGCGACGACTAACTAAATAACATAACCCTGTAGGATATCATTATGAATTTAGTACGCATCAGCGCAAGCGCACTTTTAATTGCTGCCACTACCGCTTGTATCGGCCTCTCTAATGCCAGTACAGCGAACGACCAAGGTGATTATCGCGTTATCACTTTTAAAGACTGTAAAAAGGTGAGCGAAATTACCCTCAATAACGAACAGATTGCTGCATACCTAGAGCTTAAACATGAGCAAGTAAAACTAGAAGCGCTAGAGCAACCAATTAGCAACATAGAACAACAAGTGACTGAGTACTCTGAGCAAATAGAAGCGATCGCCGAAAAAGCTATTATTGAAAACGAGAATCACCTGCGAATTAATAAAAGCTTATTAAAAGAGCAAGATAAGTTGGCTACAGAGCTCAATAAACTGATGGCTGCTCATGATGCCGATTTTAAAGCGCTAGAGCAGCAAGCAAAGTTAATTGAACATGCCGCTAAGCAGTTTGATAAAACTATGAAACCTTTGATGGAGCAAGGCGATTCAACCCATCTACAAATTTTAGCGCCAGGTGAAGATGAAAAATCTGGGTGTTTTTACACTATCTAAAGCACATTACTAAGATGTGCATAAAGTTTCGCATGTGATTGACGAATGTCTTCTTTATGCACTTGTTTAAACCACTTTAAAGCCTGTGCTGGCTTGCCAGCTTGCCAATTGATTTCAGCAAGGCGTAATTTATAAATAGCAACTGCGTTGCGATCTGAGTCCGTGTCCATGAATTTGAGTGACTGCACATAAACATGATCAGCTTTCACATAATCAGCAAGAAGTTGATGAGTACGGGCTAAGTTACCTAATGCTACAGAAATCTTACGATTATGATTAGTTTTTAAAATCCAATCAGCTGCAATTTGTCGGTTTACAAGTGCACCATCTATATCCCCTAATGAATGAAAAACATTCGCTTTATTCGACGCTAATTCAAAATGAAAAATGGGGTCTTTGCTTTTGCCAAAACGGCGCTCTGCCCTATCAAGAATTTGCAACGCTGTTTCTTTATTACCAAACACAAATTGCAAATTGGCCAGCTCGACCATACGCATCGGATTACCAAACGAATCAAAAATAGCTTGTAGCTTTTCAAACGCTTTCGTCGCATATTTATGACCAGTTTCTGAGTCACCTAAATAGTGTGTTGATTTTGCGTAATAAAAGTAAACTTGTACTTGAAAGACGACTGGCAATTCTTCACTTGTAATAAAAGGCTCAGCGCTATCCTTTAAAGCTTGAAATTCCATTTTGTCGTAGAAGTAATCTAACTGATACGATTTAATCTCATACCAACGCGCAGAGCCAATCTCGCTGCTGGCAAGCTGCTGATTAATGTAATCTAGGCAACTAATTTGCGATTGCCGCTCACAAAACATCTCATGATCACTAAAGTTTTCAGAGGCTGAGGCATTAAAACTAGATAACCCCAGCAATAACATGGCTAACTTTTTCTTCATCCACAATTATCTCAGTGATAACACCTTCAGAAAGCTAACAAAGTTTAATGCTTTATAACAGTATTTTTTAACTAAATTAATAAATGTAACCGACAATAGTTCTAATCCAGTATCTTAATAGAGACGCTAAATAATGAATAAATTCGAATAGTCACTTGTATAAGTTAGAACAATTCAACTTGGACCTTTGATGGCAAAGCAAAACGTCGTGATATTGGAATTGTAGGTAATTGCAACCAATACCCGTAAAGAAACAGCATAATCGAAATGAAGCTGGCTAATTATCTTAGCCAGCGCATTAACCACTTAAAGTAAAAGAAGACTACCCAGGCCAAGGAAAGTGACAAAACCAACAATATCGGTGACTGTGGTCAGGATCACAGAACCTGAAAGGGCTGGATCAATTTTAAGCTTATCTAAAATCGATGGGATCACCACCCCTGATAACGACGCGGCAACTAAGTTAAGTAAAATAGCGATAGTGATTGTTAAACTTAACATACCATCGTTGAACCAAAAATAAGTGAGTACACCAATCACAAAGGCCCAAACACAGCCGTTTAATGCCCCTACTCTTAGCTCTTTCTTTAACAGTGCTTTGCGGTTGGAGTCGGTAACCTGACCAAGTGCTAAACCTCGCACAATAACCGTTAACGTTTGACTACCTGCAATACCGCCCATAGAAGCGACAACCGGCATTAATACCGCCAGCGCAACCACTTGCTCTATGGTTGCGCCAAACAAACCAATAAACCAAGATGCAAGAAATGCCGTTGCTAGGTTTATACCAAGCCAAATACCGCGGTTTTTTGCCGACTTAGTGACACTTGAGAACAGATCCTCGTCTTCACGTAGACCACCGGCTTTTGCAGCGGCTTCGTCGGTCACTTCTTGACGCAATTCATAAGCTGATGATACTGACAATCGGCCTACTAGTTTGTTGTCGGCATTAACAACTGGCATCGCCATTTGTTCACTATGAATAACCACTTCAGCAGCTTCGTATAGGTCGTCATCAGCATGTAAAGCCGATACATCAAGGTTCGCGTAATCAAGCAGGCTGTCGTTATCATTGGCTTTGAATAATGCATTAATTGCCACTTCACCAATTAATGTACCTTTGCGACTGACCAAATAAATCACCTCGGTGTATTGCGGTAAGCCTTTTTGAAAAATTTTACGCGCGCCAGCCACGGTGAGTTTTTCTGATACTTTTAGCGCATCAAAATCGAGCCAGTGACCTAACTGCTCTGGGTTATATTGCTGTGCAAGGTCGTACTGCTTTGTTTGAACTTCATCAAGTTGTTTACGTGCATAATCAACAAAGCGCTCAGGAATAATTTCTTCGAGTTCAAGTAATTCTTCTACGCTCACTTCGTCAAGTAGCTTAAACCCTTCAGCTTCATCTAAGCTTTGCAATAACCAGCGACAGCTATCGCCACCTAGGTTAATGAAGATTTCATGTTGTGTATCTTCATCAAGTAATTGCCATATTTCTAAACGCTGTTCTTTAGGTAACGCTTCGAACAATAACGATAAATGTTCAGTAGAAAGCTTTTCCTTAGCATCAGCAAGTAACTTATTTTTGCGTGTTGTGGTGTCACACTGAAGCAAGTCATCAATTAACTGGGGAAGTTGGTCAACAGGATACTCAATCATTTGAGACCTCGGTTAATTACATCAATAACAACAGTCTAACGCAGCTGGCAAAAAATAACTGCTCTGAAAAGGTATATTTTTTTGAAACCAAGCAATTACCCCCCAGCTGTAAAACATCGTTTTTAAATTACTGTTTCAAGCTAGAGAATCACAATTGCATAAAAAAGCACACTCAAACGCAATCAAGATCTATTATCATTCGCATTATAATGATAACATCTCAGCCCTTCTTAACTTTCTCAATAATAAATACGGGTATCAGCATGAAAAACAGAATAAAGTATTTACCACTTGTGATTGCATTTGCACTCACTGGCTGTGGCGGTTCAGATAGTAATAATGCACCTGAGTTCACAAGCAACTCAGCGTTCACTCTAGATGAAGATACATCTATTACAGGTCAAGTTGTGGCAACAGGTGATAATGCTGTTAGCTATACCCTCGGCTCTGCAGCAAGTAACGGGATATTTGCTTTAAATGCTGATGGTAGTTTTAGCTATACCCCAAAAGAAGATTTTGCAGGCCAAGACACAGTAACCGTTACCGCCACTGACGGCAGCTTAAGTACTGATGCTGTACTTACTTTTACGGTTAACAACGTTAACGATGCACCAACACTTACGAGCCAATCAATCACGGTAACCACCTCAACGACAACTGAAGGTTCATTAACTTTTAATGATGCCGACGGTGACACTATAACTGTGTCTTTAGTAACGCCTCCTACTAACGGTACCCTAACTCTAGATGAGCAAACGGGGGCATTTACATTTACCGCAGAAACGCTGTCAGAAATTAACGACAGTTTTGTTATTGAATTTACCGATGGCAATATTAGCTCGCCTATCAGCGCAACCATTGAATTAAAACCTTCGTATGTTACGAACGAAGATAAGCTCAATTACTACTACAGCTCAGATAAGTCTCATTTAAAACAAGCTGAAGCGATTAGTGAAAATATCAATGACGATGTGTATTTGAATACAATTAATGCAAGCTTAGGTCTTGGTTATGTTGTTGCTGGTTTCGAAGAAAAATCAAATCAACACTTTAATGCTATTACCAGCTTAGATGAGAAAGCCAGAGCTTACAGAAGCACATCTTCACAATATGACTCCTTTGGGGAGTATGACATAGCAGCCGAGTTTCGTGCTAAATCTGTCATAGCCTACAATCAGTACCTTGCAGAAAAAGGGCTAAATAATATCAGTTCAGACGATCCTGATTTTTATCAGAATGTCATCAAACTCTATAATCGTGCAGGTCAAACAAATTTAGCAAAGGAATTACTCAATACCCTCACTACTTTTGCAAACGAAATAAAAAGCGATGAATACACAGTCGCTTACGCAAAATATTTAGCTTCTTTTTACAAAACATCTAACTCATTAAGAGAAGACTATTACTCTGATAGAACAGAAGAAAAAAGACAGGAAGCAATTGAGAGCGTTATTGCTATGGGTGAACTAGCTGAGCAAACAGGTTACTTCATCGAAAAAAGTGGTGACTTTAAAGGCTTACCTAGTGATCGAATTAAAGTACTATACGTCTTAAGGGCAGCTGAAGCTTTATTGCGTCTAAACGAAACAGAACTTGCCAAAAAGTATGTTAATTTAGCTTTATCACTATATGGTATTACAGGCTTAGATAGTAACTATGTGTACCAAGCCAGTCCCTACTATGAAGCAACCAAACATCAATATCAATTTCCCTTAGAAGGCCTTACAGGGCTCATTCACGGCCTTTACAACATACCTCTCGACGAAAACCCTGCTTTGAAATTAATGACAAAAGAAGCAAATATAAGTGACGCACTTGAGTACAGTATGGGACAAGACATTGCTAAAAACCTCATTGCAGGTCAGGGAATTGACGATGCAGTATCATACGCAAAGACTTATTTTACAGAAGATAGCAAAGTTAATATAACCAGCTTTTACAAAGCTTTAACCTGGGAATCTAACCAAGATGGCGCTGTACTTGTACTTGAAGCTAGAGGAGAAAACGAACTCGCGTTGCAGGTTCTAGACTATGCTGCAGACATCTTATTTTCTGAAGCTTTCATTACAGAGCAAAAATATGCAAGATATATTACAGGCACTTATGGATGTGCAGGGATAGTGCAAAAAGCTATCTCTTTAGGTGGCTTAGATCATGCTAAAAGTTATGCAAGCAGATGTAAAACTATGCTCGCGACTTATTTCTCTCCGAACTCAGAGCTATTCACCACGAAAGTGGCACTGGAGGCTTATCGTAATTTAATTAATATATACGACTTTATTAATGATAACTCTGAGCTAACAGCTGCATTAGAGATAATTAATCAACATATTGCATTACTCTCTGATGATAGTGAAAAAGTTAAAGAACACTTAGCGATCACTGGTTACTTAGTTAGAGCAGGCGAAGTAGAGGTAGCTAAGCAACAACTACTACAAACATATTTTATTATCTCAAATCTCAAAACATCTTTAGAATTTGAAGATTACATAGATTTAGTAGAAAAGGCGGCAATAGCCTCAATAAGTGATGCCCCAATAACTACAGGAGTTTATTATCAAGATTCGTTTGTTACATCTTTGAAAAAATACCAAACGTCCAACTCTCAATATTTGTCAATTTATAATGAAGTTATAGCTGCACTTCATGATTTAGCTAATGATGCAAATCAGGCATTAATGAAGCAATCTGAAAAATTAGTCATAGATAACACTGCTATGCTAGTCACACTATTTGCAAGACTTGAAGACGATGCAGCAGTTACTGAGCTAATTAATCAATCTGTACTTGGTGAAGCCGATAAATTAGCGCTTTATGCGAATTTTGCTGCAATTCGAGCAACTAAAAATGACTTCCCTGCATCTTCGATCGCAAGTATCGATACGGACCACGATGGCAAACCTAACTTCTTCTTATCAGGCGCATCAGAGCAAGCGATTGCTGAATCCGGCTTAATTGCTGATGACGATGCCGACAATGATGGTATTGAAGACAGTATCGATGTGACTCCTTTAGGAGAATAGCCCATTCATAATACGGCGAGGCAGCTATGCCTCGCCCACCATGTTAAAAACCCAAAAAATTAAAGTATACCAAATTAAAGGAATTTAATATTCCTTAAAAAGTTAAAAAACCACAAAATACAATTGAGATCTATTTCTATTCGCATTTTTAATTGGTACAATCACCTACCCTTACCTTTATGCAAAATACGCAATAAATGAAGCAACTAATTTAATAAAGGTAATTAACTATTGCCAGCTCTTAAGCGGCCTTCTCTTTAATCTAATTGGTACTATTTCAGGAGTTTTACCATGCAAATGCGCTACTTATCAGCGTGTTTGATGCTTTTACTTAATGCCCCTTTACACGCTAATGAAGTAAAGCAACAAACAACAGATCCTCAATGTAACGATAAGAACAATAAGCAATGCAAAGAGATAGAGCGCATTACTGTTAAAGGGCAATACATCGGAATTGAAGTACCTGAGGTGATAGGTCGTGCCTATTTAGATAGAAACTTTATCGAAGCAACCCCCAAAGGTAATGGTGATATTAATGAATTAATTGCCTTACTGCCGGGCGTGCAATTAAGTGAAGACTACTACTCAATTGATAACCTTGCTGAAATTAGCGCCCCAGAAATAAGTATCTCGGGTGCAAAGCCTTGGCAAACAGGCTTTATGATTGATGGCATGAATTATAACAATCGTCTTGATCCTGCCAGCGCGAGCCGCATTGGCGCCTCTGAAAATGAGGTATCAGGCGGTGTGCAGAGCATGAACATTAACAGTCAAATTGTTGAGTCGATTACTGTTTACGACCATAACATTCCAGCAGACTTTGGTGACTTTTCTGGTGGCGTGGTCGATGCCGAAACGATTTCACCTTTTTCTACAGATACTCGTGTGAGCTTTGGTATTCGTGGTAACCGCAGTGATTGGGGGGAGTACCATATAATCGATAACGATGAGCCTGATGACACCGCAGAGGGCAAAGACGACCTTGAGCCACCAATCTATGAAAAAACTAATATCGATTTTTCAATCCAAAAAAAGTTAAATGAACAACATGCTTTACTAATGAGCGTGAGCTATTTAAAAAGTGATATTTCGGATATTTCACTCTCGGCACAGAAGGTCGAAAGTAGAGAAAACATCAATGCCTTACTGAAATACAGCTATCGCGATGGCTGGGTTGATTCACTCGATTTAAGCGTTATGTATGCCCCTTATACTTCAGACTCGTACTTAAAAGACGTGCTCAATAGTGACTATCAAGTTGAAGGGGGAAGTTTTGGCTTTACTGCGAATTTAGCTGAAGAAACACGCTTTGGTCACTTCAGCAGCAAATTTAATATGAGTCAAAGTGATAACAACCGTACAGGACCTGCGCATTTTTATACTTGGCTTCAAGCTAAAGGCAAAGAGTGGGGTCAATTAGCCGATCAAAACGTCGACTCAATTCCTGTTTCAGAGTACGGCGGCTATGGCAACCTTGATAACACGCAAACCACCTTTAATTGGCGAAACACCCTAACACTTGAGCGTAAAAAGTGGGGCAATACCGAACATGCAATTCGCGTGGGTGCTGAACTCAACCATCAAAATTATGAGCGAACTCGCCAACAGAACTATTATAAGTATGACTCACCAATTCAATACTCATCAACTAACGCACAACTAAACTGTAGTGGCTATACTCTTGATTGTGTTGAACAAAGTTTTTATGTTGATTTAGATACCCTTGCCGAGCAATTAGGCGGCAGTATCGATTTTAATAATCCAGAGCACTTACTTGCCTACTCGAATAACGTAGCGACAACTGCTCAGTATTTTAACTCTCGTCTTGTCACACCAAGTGAATATATCGATGTAAGCTTAAATAAAGCAGCACTGTATGCAACCGATGTCATCACTTGGAAGCAGTTTGATTTTCACTTTGGTGTTAGATACGACTACGATGATTTTTTCAAAAATCACAATATCGCGCCACGCTTCTCAATGGGTTATGACGTATTTAACGATGGTAATACACTACTGACTGCGGGTTTGAACCGTTATTACGATGCAGGCCTACTCGGTTATAAAATTAAAGAGCAACAAAAGTTCGCTTATCGTGAGTACCGCCCTATTCAAAGTGGCTACTTACAAGCTTGGCTTCCTTCTTCTTACACAGGTAACTTTCGTTATATTTATGACGATGTGAAAAGCCCCTACGATGATGAAATTGCGTTAGGTCTTCGCCATGCTACCGAGAGTTTCGGTAACTTTGCAGTGAAATACGTACATCGCGACAAAAAAGACCAGTTATCCAGAAATGAAGAAACCAACCTAAAAAACGACGGTTATCAGTATATTACTATTTATAATAATGGTACTGGCGAAAGCGAGCGATACTCGCTGTCTTGGGATGCAAAATTTGGCGACCATTCAATATGGGCCAATGCATCTTATAGCCAAAATAGTGAAAGCAATATTGACTACACTGCAACACCCGACAACACCCCTATTGAGTCGCTGGTTTACTATGAGGGTGAGCTCATGAGCTTATCTGAGTTAGATACCCTTAAAGCGAATTTTGGTCGCCCAGTAACTGCTAACTTTGGTTGGAATACAGATTGGACTGATACGTTTTCAACAGGTTTAACAGCAACCTACAGCGGCAGTTACACAACTGCAATTAAGTCTAGTAGCGATCAACGAATTGGTATTGGTAGTGAGTGTACTACGTGTGAAGCAGTTGAAATATTTGTGCCAAAGTACGAAGCACATACCTTTGACGCTCGCATTATGTTTGCCTTAAGTAGCCGTTGGGAGTATCAAGTTAGTCAATCTCAATCTCTTGAAGTTCGCCTTGATATCAGCAACTTATTTAATGCCAGAAGTCACGCTATTACAGAAGGAAATTCAGGTATTGAACCAGGTAGAATGTTTTGGTTAGGGGTATCTTATAACTATGAATAAATGGTTATTTCTCTTAACTTGCGGCATTTTTACAACGAGCGCCTTCACACAAGAGCAATCATTACGCAAGTTATACGCAAAGCCACAGCATGAGTGGCCTGCGATTATTAGCAGTAAAGATGTGCCAGCTGCACCGCTCAAACCTTTAGAAGCCAAGCCGATTAAGCAAAGTGATGAGATCATCGCATTAGGTAAAAAGCTATTTAACGATACCCGCTTGTCACGAGATAACACGGTAAGCTGTGCAAGTTGTCATGAGTCTCGTTTAGCGTTTTCAGACAGGCGAAAGTTAGCTGTCGGCATTGACGGTCAAGTCGGCACACGAAACACCCAAGCCATTATTGGTGTTGACCATTGGCAAAGTTTCTTTTGGGATGGCAGGGCTAAAACTGCGACAGAGCAGGCATTAATGCCAATTGAAAACCCGATAGAAATGGGCACTTCCGTTGATCTTGTGATTAACAAAGTAAACAGTGCTGAGGACTATAAAAGCCCAATATTCAATGCCTTTGGCAAAGAAGCACTAAACAAAGAACTATTGGCTCTTGCGCTTGTTGCCTTTGAACGTACCTTTGATATTCCAGAATCATTATTCACGCGCTTTATCGATAAAGCGCAAACGAGTCCTAGTGAAGCGGTTGCACTTTTAAACGATCAACAACTTGAAGGCTTGCATCTTTTTAGAACCAAAGCAAGGTGTATGACTTGCCATGAAGGTGCTTTACTCAGCGACAATGAATTTCATATTACGGGGCTGCATTTTTATGGTCGAAAACTTCAAGATTTAGGACGTTTTGATGCCACCCAAGACCCAGCTGATATAGGCAAGTTTAGAACCCCTTCTCTTTTAGCGTTACAACAAAGTACACCTTGGATGCACCATGGTGGCTTTCAAAGTTTGCTGGGGATAGTCAACTTTTATAATGCAGGTGGAGCAAGGCCAAAACCGAGCAAAAAATTTAAAGATGATCCAAACTACCCACAAACAACAGAGTTACTGCATAAGTTAGCACTTAGTAAAGATGAAAAAAATGCGCTTATCGCATTTTTAGAAACCCTTTAACTGCACGCTCGCTCTTAGCGATAAGAGCGGGCTTTCTTACCCCTTTAATTGACTTGGCGTAAGCCCGGTCCAGCGTTTAAATGCTCGTCTGAAATTAGCAATATCATAAAATGATAAGCGCATGGCGACTTGCTCATTGCATTGTTCGCGCATGGCAAGTAGGTAAATCGCTTTGCGCTTACTTTGCTCATCATACAAGGTAGAAAAACGTACGCCATGAGCTTTTAGTTTGCGCTTGAAAGTTGCAGGGCTCATAGCAAATTGGCTGGCGACTTGGTCTAAATTTAACGCCGGATTTTGATAAATTAATCGGCTTACGGCTTCCACAAAAGTGCTATTTGCTGAATCTAATGCCGCTAGCTGCGAGTTAATTTGTGAGAACCTAAAACTACTAAACGCGGGGTTAGTAAGCCTAAGCGCGTGTTTATTTAATACCCAGCGGGTTATAGGCTTTTCAAAAGCAACTTTAAGGCCCAAATGCTGCTCGTATTCTTGGCTATGTCTGGCGCGTTTACAGGCAAACTCAAACTGACAAGGGACTCGCTCACCCGCCACTTTTTTAAGAACTTGGTAAAACGCGGCGCTGTAAATTTCCATAACGTACTGGCTTATTTCATCATCCAAGCCCACTGCATTTTGCAGCACAATGTAATACTGCTCGTTATGTACATAACTGTAACTAAATAACAAAGGGGCTAGTTGCATGCGTAAATTGTGTAACTGCTTTAAAGCTTGGCCGATATGCGCTGCATGTAACACGCCTTGGGCGGCAACAGAGGTATCGTTTGCTAGTTGACTGCCTAATAAAAAGCCACTGTCGGCGGATTTCATCAACTGCTTAAACTGCGTCAATAAGCGTACTTGCTGCGAAATACTAAACTGATGCTGCACACTCATTAAGTCTTGCTCAAACACCCCTGTGCCTCTGAGTAACTTATGCAGTGCAATGCCGCGACTTAAGGCCAGCTCCACCAGCGTGGTGATCAGTCCCTGTGCGGTGAGGTATTTGTCATCTTGATTAAGATACGGCTTCACAATGGCTGACTCTTTGTTGTTTTTGTTGTTGTAACTTAGCGTGTAAACGCGAGCTTAAACTTTGTGGTGTATCGCCATGCATACTGCCCACTAAGGCCGCTGTTACATCTTGAAACTTAGCGTGTTTTTCGCCTTCGACCTTAAATGCACAATGGCTCAGCGCCGAGGTAATTTGCGCCACCAGCTCTTTCGCTTGTACTGCGCTGGTGTTTGGCATTAGCACCATAAAGCAGTCTCCTGCATAGCGGCACACCACATCGCTAAGGCGACAATTCATCAATAAAAGCTCGCTTACTTCACCTAGTAAGCGGTCGCCTTCGATAAAGCCAAATTCAGCGTTAAAATCAGCAAAACCACGAATATCAATAGCGGCCAGTTGCAGAGGCTGTGGCTCACTTAATTGCTCTTTTAACACAGCTTGTAAGTAATCAGCCTTATACAGCCCTGTTATTGAGCATACTAATTCATGCTCACGATGCTGAGCTTCACGGCGTTTTAGTTGCCTGTTAAGCACGTATTGCTCTTGGTGCCACTGATACAGCCCAAGGCTTGTGAAAATCATGCCTATCGGCGCAGGCAATGATTCAATCCAAGTAAGCCACGTATTGGTTGGTTGATGTAACCACTCATCAAATAAATCAAGGGAAGCTGAAAACATAAAAAGCCCTAGCCCAAGCACTAAAAAGCTGGTGACTTTGCCGGGCGGCCTCGAAATAAGTAGCGCAGCTATCCAAGTCAGGGTCATTAGCACAATGCCACCCTCGCCTAAAATATCTAACCAAGCAATATCGGCAAAAGGCTTTAACTCTCCTGCTTGTGCGCTTAGCAAAAACGCAATCACAAACAAAGCAATAACGGCATTGGTTAAAAAACGATGATGAGTAAAAGGGTTATATCGCATTCTCAGTACCTAACAATAATTCACGCAGCCATGCTAACTCGTTAGCGCTTAAAGCAGCAGGGTCATATTAGCTCAATGATGTGACAGCAAAACGACAGTCATACCTTGTTAAACCCCTTAAGCACTGTATTTACCTTAAAAAGATGGGGTTATTGCAGCTCAAAAGCACTTTTAAAACCCGCTAATCACTTGTTTTTACTGGCTGTTAGCGATTTTCTGTCACATTTGCGTCATTTAAGCTGCGTACTTTGCTCACCAAACCAAGGACAACCAGGAGCAAACCCATGAAACAATTTAAAACGAAGGCGTTAGTAAGCGCCCTCGCCTTATGCCAATTTGCCGCTTACGCACAAGACGAACAAAGCAGCGATGAGAAAAAAGTAAAAGTCTCTGAAGAGCTTGTTGTATATGGCGAAATCGGCTATCGCAACCGCTCACAAGAGCTGGCACCGACGCTTGAATACTCACAAGAATACTTTCAACGTTTTGAACCGCTGACTGCCGGTGATGCATTAAAACGTGTACCGAGTGTGACGTTTTTATCGGATGTTTTAGAGTCTGATGGCGCACGTATGCGTGGCTTAAGCCCGGCTTACACAAAGGTACTTATTAACGGTGAAGAAGTCCCTGGTGCAGGTGCTGACCGCTCATTCTTTGTTGACCGTATTCCTGCTGAGCTAATTGAGCGTGTAGAAATTATTCGTGCTCCAAGTGCAAACCGCTCTGCCGATGCCATTGCCGGTACGCTGAACATTGTATTACGTGACGGGTACAGCCTAGATGGTGGTTACTTGCGTGCAGGTGGCCTGCGTTATGACGATGGCGAATTAAAAGAAAGCTTTGCAGGTGTTTACGGCACTGAGTTTGCTGGCGGCCGTTTACTACTTGGTGCGAACTTACAAGGCCGTTATAACCCAAAACAAAAATCAAGCCTACGCTATGGCGACAGCCCAGAGAATAACGCCAATTACAAAACCGAAGAATTCGATAACCGTGAAGATCAATCAGACACCCGTGACGGTGACGACACCTCGCTAAACGCCAGCTACGAAATAGCTTTTGATGACGGCAGCAAGTTCGATATCAGCGCGATTTGGGTTGATACCGACCGTACTGAAGATGAGCGTTCATTCGAATATGACGATCCAACAGCAATCAATAACTCAATTGTTGAAGGCGGTAACCTTGAGACCGACAACGCCAATGTATCTTTCATCGATCAAACCAACTACAACATCAACTCGGGTTATGAGCTACCCCTTTTTGGTGGCACCAGTAAATTTAAGCTTGGTTTTGCAAGCTTTGAAGAGTCTGTTTACGAGCAAGAAGTAGAAATCGATACCTCTGAGCTACCTATGGTGTTTGAGGAAGAAGAAGAAACCGTAGACCTGGATGACAAAGAATGGTCATTACAATGGCAACATAGCTTATTTGCAGGCGAGAACAAAACGATTCAATTCGGTGCCTTTGTACAAGGTAAAGAGCGCGATACTGCTGTTTATCAAGCCGAAGGTGAAAGCGAACAAAGCTTTACTAGCTGGGATCAGTTCAACAAAACACCACTGTCACTGGCAGGCTTTAATAACGAGTTTGAAGCAGCCGCTGGTGGTGTCAATAAACTCGAAGAAAACCGCATAGATGTATTTGCATTAGTTAAGCACGAAGACCAAGACTTCTCGTGGGAGTTAGGTGTGCGCTACGAAACAACTGATTCAACCATTACTGACAAAGTAGAAGGTGTAAGCGCTAAAAACGATTATGACTTCTTCTTACCATCGGCACATTTACGCTACAACGTCTCTGAAAATGGCCGTGTTAGTGCATCGGTTGCACGTAGCTTACGTCGCCCTGACTTTGATTACATCACCCCTGCTCTACTTGAAAAAGAGCTAGGCGATAACGACTTTTTAGGTAACCCAGACCTACAACCAGAATCATCGTGGGGTATGGACTTAGGCTATGAATATCGCTTAGGTAAAAGCGGCGTCGTGGGTATTAATGTGTTCTATCGCGATGTCACTGACCTTATCGAAATAGCCAATACAGGCCAACAAGGCTCAGAAGGTGATGGTACTTACATTTTGCAACCGCGTAACACCGGTGATGGCAACGTAAAAGGTATCGAGCTTGATTTATCAACGCCGCTAAGCGCTATTAGCATGCCAAACACAGGGGTATTCTTTAACTACTCATGGCTTGATTCAGAAGTAGATGACACTTTCGGTAGCCGTAAATTCAACGACCAATCAGACTACGTGTTTAACGTTGGTTTTATTCAAGACCTACCTGATTTAGGCGCTTCGTTCGGTGCAACTTACCGTAAACAAGGTGATGCTTATGGTCGTATCGTGGGTGAAGAAGTAACCACACACTACGGCGCAGACCTTGAAGTATTCGTAGAAAAACGCTGGCAAGACGTCACGCTTCGTTTAGTGGGCTCAAACCTACTTGATGCAAGCAAAGACGAAACCTTCAACAAGTTCGACACGGTTGATGACCAAATCAACCGCGATTTTGACGAGTACGAACTGGAGTCTGAAGAAGCAGGCCCTGTTATCCAGTTAATGCTGCGCTACGCGTTTTAATACACATAATAGTTATTAAGGCAGCGCATTGCTGCCTTGTTGTATATTTGGGGATCCCATGAATTTTAAAAAACCACTTAATCTTGTTGCCAGTGCAGTGATGCTAAGCACCCTAGCAGCGTGTAGCCAAACAACGGCAACTGAGGCACCAAGTAAAAACCAATTAACAGCCTTTGGCACAACTGAAAATATGCAAGGCTCACAAGCAGCAGCCCTTGCTGATGACGCTTGGCTATTAAGCTCACAAAGCCAAGGCCTACAACTTATTGATGTCACAGGTAAACAGCACGCATTACAAAAAGGTAACTTCGAAGCGCTATCTGTTAAGGCGATCGACAAAAACAGTTACCTTGTTGCCAGCATCGACAACGAAGCCGACCAAGCGGTGATTTTTAGCTTACAAAAAGCAGCTAAATGGCAGCTAACTGAAATTAGCCGTATCAGCCCACCAAAAGCAAAACCTGAGGCGGTGTGCTTATTTGCCAACCCGACCACTCAAGCCGTGTCGGCATTTGTGGCAGACGCTCGTGGTCTTATCCGCGAAACACTGGTGTTTGATATGGCAAACAAACGCGCGTTAAACTTTGAATTACGTGAGTTTGCTGGCGTAAGTGAAACATCAGGCTGTGCGGTTGATGATAACAGTAAAACTCTTTATTTAAGTGAAGGCGAGCTAGGCATTTGGCAAATTAACGCCGACGCTGAATCACGCGCCGATAAAAAGCCCCTTGCTATGATGTCGCCATTTGGCAGCTTAGCGCCTGAAGTTGGCGGTTTAAGCACAACAGAAGATGGCAGCTTATGGTTTACCACCTCTGAAGATAACCAATTACATCGCTACGAAAATAACACAAAGCGTTTTAGTAGCTGGCAATTTGCAGGAGAACTGGCGATTGAATCTGCCGCAGTGCGCTTTAACCATAATCAAGCTGACATCGTGTTATACGATGATGAATCAGGTCATTATGTAAAAGGTCAAATAAATGGGCAGGCTAAACAACACACTAGCGCTAAAACAGCGGCTGTTACTTACATCAATGCACAAGCGCAAACCGATGCAGTACGTGCTTTTGGTGATGCCGCCGATGACCCTGCAATTTGGGTAAACCCTAATAATGCAGCTAAAAGCTTGATCTTAGGTACTGATAAACGCCGCGGTTTAATGGTGTATGACCTTGCAGGCAAAGAGCTACAAGCGCTAGAAACAGGCCGTTTAAATAATGTTGATGTGCGCCAACATGCAAGTATCAACAACGCAACGAATACCTGGATTGCAGGTAGTAACCGTACTCATAACAGCATCAGTGTTTATAGCGTCGATACTCACAATCAGGTGCAACATCTTGCTGAGCTGCCAACGACTCTAAACGAAATTTACGGTATGTGTATGTACTCATCAAACACAGGCAACTATGTGTTTATGAATGACAAATCAGGCCTATTTCAGCAATACAAACTAACAGGTGATAATGAGAGCGTATCAGCACAACTAGTGCGCGAGTTTAGTGTTCCAAGCCAACCAGAAGGTTGCAGTGCTGATGATAAAACCGCACAGCTATTTTTAGGTGAAGAAGACGAAGGTATTTGGTTTATTGGCGCTGAGCCAACAGCTGGAAATAAACCTGTAATGCTGCAAACCGTGAACGATCTGTTGGTTGATGATGTAGAAGGCATGGAAATCTACCACGCAAAAGATGCCCGCTATTTAGTGGTTTCTAGCCAAGGTGATTACAGCTATGTGCTCTATAAAATTATCGATGGCACTACCCCTAGCCTAGCGTTTGCGGGCAAATTTGCAATCAGTAATAACCTAGAGTTAGCAATAGATGGCGTATCAGAAACCGATGGCCTAACGGTCACACCGGCTGCACTACCGGGCTACCCTGAAGGGGTGCTAATTGTGCAAGATGGTTACAACCGTATGCCACAGGCACCGCAAAACTTTAAGATTATTGACTGGCGCGAGGTAAAAAAAGCTATTCAATAAGTTACTCTGTAAGGTGCTCGGTTTATCTGGGCACCTTTTTTATCTGAACATGTTTAATCAGTAAAATAGATAACTAAAACACCCAACTATTGCACCGTAAATTAGCATAGGCAAAAAGGTTTTCTTAAGCACAGGCCCTTCTTGATTATTCACTCCAACAATACTGGCTACAGCAATAATATTGCTAATGCAGATCATATTCCCCATCGCCGCCCCTATTGATTGTAGCGCAAGCACTAAGGTTTCTGACAAGCCCACTTGCTGTGCAATACCATATTGAATACCGCCAAAGGTAAGATTAGATACGGTTGCAGAGCCTGAAAAGAAAGTGCCGAGTGCCCCCAAGTACGAGGCAAATAACACCCAGTGCTCCCCGCTTAAATCAGCAAAGGTACTCGCCATATAAAATATGGGCGCATTATGGCCGCCTTGCATTAAAACATTCACCATCACCAGCGCCCCGATTAAAGCGATACATGGCATAGCAATACGGCCTAAGGTGTCGGAGCACATTTGCTTTACTTGTGGCTTGCTCATTTTAAGTAACGGCACGCAGATCAGCACCACCAATACAAACGGGATCAAGGCTGGTACAAACAAGGTTTTATACGACCACCCCACTGAGGTGGCAAATATCTCATGTAAAGATAAGATCAGTGCTTTGCTTAATTCAAATTGTGCAAAGCCCAAATGAATACTCAGCCAGAGCGTTTCGTCGTTAAGCAATGCTTTAATGCCCAACTGATGAATACGGGTTATCACCAGCACAACAATCAAAAGTAATAACGGGAATAATGCTAAAAATAGCGCTTTGGGTGTGAACTCAGCTTTGCCTTTCGTGCTTTGTGCATTTACAGCTGACTTATCTAACCCCACTCCTTTATTGGCTAAATAGATAGTGACTAATAGACCCACTGCGCCACCTATCAGTGATGGAAATTCATAGTTCCACTGGGCAAACAACCAATAAGGCAAAACACATGAAAACACACTTAAATAAATGAATACGCTATTTTGACGCACCTTTTTTAGTGGTAAAACAAGACACAGCGCAATCATAGGAATAACCAAAGCAGCAATCACATGACAAAGCGCCGTCCACCTTGAAATAGCCAGCACTTGCCCATCATCTAATTGTAGCGCTGAAAAGCCAAACCATGTTGGTGTGCCAACTGCACCAAAAGATACGGGGATCGAGTTTAAAATAAGAGTGAAAATAATCACTTTAAAAGGCGAGAAACCAAGCCCGACCAAAATAGGCGCAGCGATGGCCGCTGGCGTGCCAAATCCCGATGCGCCTTCGAGCATAAATGCAAATGCCCAGCCGATGATCATCAACTGTGCAACTTGATTACTGCTAATAGATTCGAGCCAGTGTTTAATCGTGGTTTCGGCCCCTGATATTGCCAACATGCGGTTAAGTAAAATAGCCCCAGCAATAATCGAAATAGGCGTCATAACAGACAATACACCAGCAAACGAATTAGCAAGCAACAGCCTTAAATCAGCTTGAAAGTAAAACAGTTGCAGTAAAGCAGCGAGTAGCGCTGTTATGGGTAAGGCAATATAAGAGGCGATGGGGCTGCTTTTTACCATCATCCAGATCAGCACCAAAATAGGCAGTGCAGCCACTAGGGTATTCATGGGTCATCCTGTTGTTTTTATTGAGCGCTTTCCTTAATTCAAAGTATAGACAGGATAACCCTAATCAGTATTTTTTATTTGTTAAATGAGTGTATTAAATGAGTGTACTGAGCCACCAAAGTAACAGTACTAACACAGAAATAGCCACTAAGGCTTTGGTTTTGTGCTTTTGAATAATTCGCTCAGCCTGATTACCCGCGTAATAAACAACGACAGCAAGAGCAAAGTAGCGAATTGAACGCGCAATGACCGTTGCCAGTAAAAATAGAAAAATCGAATACTTAGTAGCCCCAGCGGCAAGCATGGCAATTTGAAATGGGATGGGCACAATACCGAGCGTCAATACAAACCAAAAGCCTTGTGCCTGCATTTTTTGCTTAACTTGCTCGAATTGCTCAGGGTTTGAGAAGGTATTAATCACCCAATCGCCCACTACATCAAATAGATAATAGCCAAGGGCATAGCCAAAAATAGCACCGATTATACAACCTATGGTCGCCATTAAGGCAATTAACCAAAGCTTTTCACGGCGGGCTTGCATTAACGGAATAAGCACAGCTTCAAGAGGAATAGGCACTATGGTTGACTCTAAAAATGATGCCACCGTAATCGATTTAAGCATATGTTTTGAGTCAATAAACTGCCGTGTTTTTTGCTTAAGCTTTTTTGCAATCGCCATTATTCATCCTTAATCGTTTTGTTGCATTTTAGGTTACAACAAAAAGTCTTAACCGTCCCTTACGGTTTATGAACATAGCGACTACGACCCTGATTTTTAGCCAAATAAAGCGCTTGATCAGCACGTTTCAAGGTACTACTAAAGGTCTCAGTAGCACGTTTGATCGCTGAACCAACACTCACGCTGAGCGTTTTACTCGGTGTCACCATCACATTACTGGCCAGGCTCAGCAGTTGCTCGCAGGTAGCATGTAATTCATCTGCATCATCTGTGGCAACATACATTGCAAACTCCTCACCACCAATTCGCGCAAATAGAACGTCTTCTCCTAATGCTTGGTGACACTGATAAACAAAGTCTATCAATACCTGATCGCCTACTTCATGGCCATATTCATCATTAATCGCCTTAAAATGATCAATATCGGCGATCACTAAACTATGTGGTTTACTTTGGTTTTGCTGCACATAATGGTAAAAATAACGACGATTGTACGCCTTTGTTAATACATCGGTTTTTAGCTCTTCTTCGAGCTGCTCTCGGGTTTTAGCTAAATCAGTAAGCGCTAAATAAAGACCAAACCCAGTGATAAGCATCCCTAAGGTGCGGGTAATATCTTCGATATAAATGCCGACCCAGATTGGTTGGAACACCAGCTCATCTAAAAAATCAAATGTAAGTCCGACGCTCCAAAGGAAGATACCCACACTTAAAAATAAGTAACTGCGCTTAGCAACCACCGAAGTTTGCACAAACGCAAAAATACAAATCAAAATGAGCAAATTAATAGCATCACTGAGCACACCATTTAAGTAAACATCACTTTCAAGCCGATTAAAGTTATACAAATAAGTCACGACTATCATCAATAAAACGACAACAAAAAAGCTAATAAAGAATTGCTTTACTACAAGAGGTACTGAATTTAACTCAGCCTTTACTTCTGGAGGGGGTGCTTGCTTATTCATAATTAATCACGACAACTTGCTGCAATGAATTAAACATTAGCAAAGCAAATTTAAAAGTGCATGATAAAGCCACTATAAAGGGGAAAAACCAGCGTTTTTACTGGAGTAAATATTCTAAACATAAGCCGTTTTAGTCAGTAAAAAAGTCTAAGTTCATGCCATTTGCCACTAACGGTCGCAATTTTGTCGTTATTTTTTTATTATCCCAGCCAGTTTTAATGACATTACACAAATCTATGAGCAACGCGCGATTCATCCCTTTTCGAAAACACGACATCATAAATCTTTGCCAAGCTTACTTGGGTGAGCCGCAATCAGCTTCGTTTATGGAGTTTGCTACTCTTTTGCAAAGCGTGACTCATTATCAATATCACGAGCTGCTGGAGTCTTTAAAAAACAACTATGCGCCATTTGACCCAAATAGCGACACCCGCACCCTAACACCGATTACCAACGAGCAACGTGCCAGCTACCAATCTGCCTTTGCAAAAGAGTTTGCCAAAGTACTCAATGCTGCCAATTTTGAAACCATTACCAATCAAGACTTACAAGATGCACTGAATGAAGAGTCTTTATTTAAAGTACGTTTAGCCGTTGAGTTTGATGACTTTGCAGAAGTGGTCTTTTACCGTCGCGGCGAATCGCAAAAAACCGAGACGCTACGCAGTTTTTGGGGGCTTAAGAAAAAGCAGATTCAGTTTACTAACTATGACCGCGTTGCCATATTCATCCGCTTTAAAGACGAGCAGTACTTTTTAGAAAAAGGCAAAATGCCGGTAGGCTTTGAGCCAAACTCAACCATCGTCAAATTATTCCAGAATGTGCCAAAAGCCGATTTAGAAATGCTGTTTCCGAATAGCGAAGTAAAAATGCGTCCAATAGATAAACTGATTATTGGTTCATCAGCACTGATTGGTGGAGCTGTGGTGTTGGTAACAAAATTAGGTGCGTCAATTTTACTCCTGATTGCTATGATTGCCTTTTGGGGTGGTTGGCGCAGTGAAGAAGTGCATATGAGTCAGCAACACTTTATTACCTTTGCAATCGGCATGGGGGTATTTGGCAGCTTTATTTTTAAAGAATGGAGCAAGTTTAAAAACCGTAAAATTCGTTTTATGAAAGCATTAGCCGACAACTTGTATTTTAAAAACCTCGATAACAACGCCGGGGTTTTTCATACCCTAGTCGATGCAGCTGAAGAAGAAGATGTTAAAGAAGCGCTACTTGCCTACACCTTTTTACTAAAAAGCGAATCAGCGATGACTGCACAGCAATTAGATAGTCAAATTGAACAGTGGTTTAACGCGCAGCATCATTGCCAGCTTGACTTTGAAATTGATGATGCTTTAGACAAGCTAGTAAGGCTTGAGCTGGTTCATCAACAAAATAACGTTTATACAGCGGTTGATTTAGATAAGGCCAAACAGCGCTTAGATAGTCGTTGGGATGACTATTTTAAGTTTGCCTAAGCCTTTAAAACCAGGTACTAGCAAGTACACATTAACTTCGAGTCAATTCAACTGGGGTAAATGCAACTTTATCTCAATGTGCTTGCGCAGCGAATGCTCTGCTTTTAGGATAAAATTTTACGGCTAAAAAAAGACCATTCCATGCAATTAAAAAAAACAATTCTTATTGGAGCAAGTTTGCTGTGCGCAGCAACGACGGCTCAAGTATATGCTAACGACAAGTTTGTCTCTGAAGATATTTTTCAACTTGAATACGCAGGCGACCCACAAATAAGCCCTGACGGTAAAAAAATCGTTTATGTGCGCAGCGGCTACGACATCATGAAAGATGGTAACAAGCGTAGTTTTTGGCTGTACGATTTAAAGTCAGGTCAACACACACCGCTGTTTTCAGATGAGCATAACTACAGCCAACCTACTTGGTCTCCTGATAGCAAGAAAATTGCCTTTACCAGCAATTCAAGCGGTTCGAATCAACTTCACGTTTATTGGTTAGCGCAAGATAAACAAGCATTATTAACGCAACTACCAAAATCAGTACGAAACTTAACGTGGTCGAATGACTCTGCACAAATTGCTTTCACTATGAGCATTCCTGAAGGTAAATCTGCGTTCGCTAAATCGGTAAAGCTGCCGAAAAAACCAAAAGGCGCTGAGTGGTCAAAACCAGTGAGAGTGTTTGAAAAAGCACGCTATCAAGCTGATGGCGCAGGCTTTTTAGAGCCTTCATATCGTCACGTTTTTGTTATTCCGGTTTCGGGTGGCACACCACGCCAATTAACATCGGGTGATTATCAGCACTATGGCCCACTTGCTTGGGATCCAAGTAACACAAAACTAGCTTTTTCTGCTGATCGCAATGATGAGTGGGAATATCGCACAACTGAGTCAGACCTCTATGAAATCAATGTAAAATCAGGCGAGCTTACGCAACTAACTGATTTACCGGGCCGTGAGAGTAATCCGCGTTACGCTGAAGACGGTGATGAACTAGCCTTTGTTGCGCGTGACAACGCCCCTGTGCCTTACATTAACTCAACACTATCTATGCTCGATTTAGACGATAAATCAATCAAGCATATTACTGAAAAATTAGACCGCTCAGTGGCTGATTATAAGTGGTCAGGCGATGGCGACTTTGTTATTCAGTACGATGATTTTGGCAAGCGTAAGCTCGCTAAAGTAAACAGCCGCGGTAAGGTCACTGACTTAACTGATACTGTATCGGGCACTTCAATTGGTCGTCCGTATATCAGTGGTAGTTTCAGCATGGCCAATAATGGCGCTATTGCGTACACCACAGGCAGTGAATACCGCCCAGCTGATTTAGGCTACCTATACAAGGGTAAAAGTAAAACGCTAACTTCATTAAATGAAGATGTGTTAGGCCATAAAAAGCTTGGTAAAGTGCACGAACTAAATGTTAAGTCACAGTTCGATGGCCAAGCTATTCAAGGTTGGTACATTACGCCACCTGATTTTGATGAAAACAAACAATACCCATTAATGGTTGAAATTCATGGCGGCCCACATCTTGCCTATGGCCCAAGCTTTACTGCTGAATTACAACGTTATGCCGCAGAGGGTTATGTAGTTGTGTATGTGAATTACCGTGGCTCAACAAGTTACGGTAAAGACTTTGCACTACTGCTAGATGGTAAATACAGTTCAGAAGAAGACTTTGCTGACCACAACTCAGCAGTTGATGCCATGATTGCTAAAGGCTTTATCGACAAAGATAACCTATTTATTGCGGGTGGTTCAGCAGGTGGTATTGCAACGGCTTATGCGGTTGGTTTAACAAACCGCTTCAACGCTGCGGCAATTACCAAGCCTGTGATCAACTGGTTAAGTAAAACGCTTTCAGCCGACAGCTATATTGGTCAAATTCGTAACCAATTCCCTGGCATGCCTTGGGATAATGTTGAGCACTACTGGAAACGTTCGCCACTTTCATTAGTAGGTAACGTCACCACGCCATCATTGATCATGACAGGTGAAGAAGACCGCCGTACGCCAATTTCAGAATCAGAGCAATTCTATCAAGCATTAAAACTGCAAAAGGTAGATACCGTGCTTATTCGTGTACCGGGCTCACCCCATGGTATTGCGGGTCGTCCATCACGTATGATTTCGAAAATTGAATACACGCTTGCGTGGTTCAAACAATATCAGAAGTAATGAATTAAGCAGGAGTGAGATGCTCACTCCTCTTAAAAATAATGATGACTAAGCGCAAGTTGGGCAGACCCTATCGACTGCGCTTTTTCTCCGCACACACCTAAGCTCACATCACAGCTACGTAACCCACGATTATCTAATCGTGCAAATGCGGCAATTGATAACTGCTTGAGCTGTTCAAGTGCTTTACTCGGTAACGGCGAATCAATAATCACAGCTTGCATATCTAATAAACTTAAACTGTTATGCATGGCAATACTGATAGCCTCAGCGGCATTTTCAAGCCAAGGCTGAACGAGTCGATTATGCGCTGTAAACTGACTGTCTGTCAGCTCATACACAGAAATACCCAACTGCAGCTTATCAAACTCGCTTTGCAGTGAAAGTAATGAACATTGGCTAAGTAACTGTTCAAGATCAGTGTTTAGCATTGAGCCTATAGCACCGGCATTACCACTTTTACCTTCGAGAAGCTGATGGTTAATCACCACAGCCCCACCTAAAAAAGCCCCCAAATAAACATACAAAAAATCGCTGTAGTTATTAGGGTTACCAAGGCTTAGCTCTGCACAGCAGGCAGCGTTATTGTCGTTACTAATATAAACAGGGAGCTGGAACTGGCTTTCTAAGTAACCTTTTAAGTCAAAGTTTTGCCACTGACTAAGTGTACTGGTTGCTGAGCCTGAAGCGGCTTGCCATTGCCAAATATCAAACGGCATAGCGACCCCAAGCCCACACACATGTGAGCGCAGCTCAGGCTCTAATTGACTGATTAGCTTTGGGATATGTGTTTCTAAAAATGATTTAAGCTCTTCAACCGATGCTTCATGCACCTCAACAGATACAGACGTCCTTTGCGTGCTTTGTAAGTCAACGAGTATCAGGTCAAAGCGTCGTCGCCCGATTTTCAAACCAAAACTAAATGCACCATCTGGGTTGAGCCTAAACGGCACACTTGGCTGCCCTACTCGCCCTTTAACAGGTGCATCACGAAGCAACAGCTTATCTTCTTCAAGCTTATTAATATTCACTGTTGCCGCCTGAGCAGACAAGGCTAACGCTTTTGCTATTTGTGCTTTAGGCATGCTTTGCTGTTGCCTAATTAAACTTAAGATTGCGCGCTCGTTATTGCTTCTTGGTGCTCGCGATAAACTGCTCTTCATAACATCCTTCTTGATACAAGCTTGATAAGCGGCCTATTAGACCTGTTTGCAGTACTATCTACCAGTCAAAATAATAAATCAACTAGGTTGATTTATTATTTATAGTCGTGAATACTGTCGGCCACAACAATATGAACACATTAACCTGGTGAACTATGCAAACACAGTCCGCTATTGTATCGCGCCAAATGCTTTGGCCTTTTATTCTGCTTACGATTTGCTTTGCTGCTTGGGGTACTGCGGCCAATATGACAGACCCATTAGTGAAAGTTTTTAGCAAAACATTTTCTATGAGTGCGTTGCAATCAGCACTGGTGCAGTTTAGTTATTACGGCGCGTATTTTTGCTTAGCTTTACCGGCGGCCATGATCAATAGACGGTTTAATTATAAAACAGGGCTGTTAGTGGGTTTAGCCATGGCCGCTTGTGGTGCCTTATTGTTTTACCCTGCTAGTCAAACCATGCTCTATAGCCACTTTTTATTGGCCTTGTTTATTCTTGCTGGTGGTTTGTCTATTTTAGAAACCTCTGCCAATCCCTACGTCATGCAGTTAGGATGCGAGCAAACAGCAACCCGCAGACTTAACCTCGCGCAAGCATTTAACCCTGTTGGGACTAATATTGGTGTGTTTTTAGCGGCGACGTTGATCTTACCGAACTTAAATCAAGCTGATAGCGCAAGCCGTGCCCTGATGAGTGAAGCGCAATTAAAAACCGTTGTGAGTGCAGAGCTCGATGCTGTGATGGTGCCGTATGTGGGTATGGCCTGTTGCTTAATCTTACTATGGCTATGTATCTTCTTTAGCCGCTCTCCTGCAACAGAAACAAAAGTAACATCGCAGCCGCGTAAACTTAAAAAGACCTTTCAACATTTGTATCAAAACAAGCATTATCGATTTGGTGTGCTGGCACAATTTTTTAATGTTGGTGCGCAAACCTGTGTATGGACCTACACCATTGGCTACACCATGGAAGCACTTAACACTACAGAAGTTACCGGCGGCCAAGTCTTACAATATTCGATGTTGGTGTTTTTAGTATCTCGTTTCATTATGACATGGCTAATGCGCTTTATTAGCGGCGCTAAATTACTGCGTTTTATGGCTTTAGTTGCAGCCGTGCTTTGTTTTATTGTTACCACCCAAGTTAATTTAATGGGCGTAGTCGCACTTGTAGCTATTTCAAGCTGTCTATCTTTGATGTTTCCAACCATTTACGGCACAGCACTTGAAGGCCTGGGTGAAGATGCAAAAGTTGGTGCAGCTGGTTTAGTCATGGCAATTTTAGGGGGCGCATTTTTACCTCTGATCCAAGCCGCAACCATAGATGCTTTTAACACTGCGGTTTCGTTTGTTGTACCACTTGGATGTTTTCTTATCGTATCTCTTTATGGGCACCACAGCATTAGGTCACCACGACACCAGCAATCATAATTTTTAAAGGCATCTTGCAAAGTCAGATGCCTTTTATAATTGTACTTTGTGGTTAGATAATGTGAAAATCACTATCTTTCTAACTACCTATAAGTGAGTATGAAATCACTTAAGCTTTTTATCTTAAATTACACAGCAAAGCTTAAAAACATGAGTAGCTTTGAGCACTTTCGGTTTTTTTTAATAAAGTATATTTGTTTCTTTTTTGGCTGCTTTATCTGTTTCGTCTTACACGAATATTTTCGTGTTCCTATTGTTGTAGCCGCTGCTGCGACAGGCTTAATCGGTACGTTTTTACCTTTTTCAAGAACGTTAAAATCACACCCTTATGCGGCCATTTACGCTGGTAGCTTTGCTGGCATGTGCTCTTCAAGTTTAATAAACAGTTATTGGGAGCTAAGTCTTATTTCATTGATCGGTGCCAGCCTTTATATTTTGACTATGAATCTATTTGCAGGTTTTGGCGGCCGACTTGGTAGTGTGGCTTTTGCCAGTGTGGCGCTTTATATGCTTGCAAAAGGGATTTTTTGATGAATATATTTATTGCGATAACAGCGTTATTTGGTGCTTACTCAACCTACTTTTTAGCACATCATAATCGCTTCGACGGCATTCGCGCATCAGCGGCCACCAGCATTATTGCATTTGCAATTTTGAGTCTATTTCCCGTTGATGTTGAGCTATACAGCGTGGCATTTTTCGGCGGTACTTTCATCGGTATGAGCGCACCAAAACGCTTTGGCATTTTTACATTAGCCATTGCGTCATTACTATTTGCTTTATTGTTTGAGTACCTCGTGCCGCGCTTACATGGCTATGGCGGTGCATTAGGGTTGAGTGCGTTTTTATCTGTCTGTGTTTGCCACATCGGTATTTTACTCGGCGCGCCACGAAGCAAAAAGAACAACTAATTCCGACTCACCGATTAAAAACCTATACCTTTTTATTAATATTCATTACTATGTTAACAACATGTTTAAAGGTGTAGGTTCTTTATGCTTCTTCGTTCATTGCTGATTGTTATTATCTTCTGCTTTATCAGTAGTGCTACGACGGCGAAAACACTGACCTTTATTGCCGAAGATTTACCCCCATACCATTTTAAAAATCAGCAAGGTAAAGCCGATGGTGCGCTTGTTGAAGTGATAAAGTCTGCCCTAGCGAAAACAAACATCGCTGGCGAATTCTCAATTATGCCAATGGCCCGAGCTTTTCATGAGTTTCAAAATGACCCAAGCATATTGATGATTTCATTGCTAAAAAATGAGTCTCGTGAATATAAATTCCAATGGCTAGCACAAACCTATTTTGCCGATGCTTATTTAGTTGGGCTTGCCAAACAAAACCACGAAATAAAAAGCTTAAAACAAGCAAAGAAATATCGTGTGGCAACAATTCGTGGCTATTCAAGTGAACATTATTTGAAACAAGCCGGCTTTAATGAAAATAAAAATTTGGTGCTGGTCAGTCATTACCATCAACTTTGGCAAATGCTAGAGAAAGGACGAATTGATTTTGTACTAACCAACACGCTTACCTTACAAAACGAACTCGCGTTATCAGGAGTTCTCCCTAATGACATTAATAAGAGCCTCCACTTAGACGACTACCCATCAGGCCTTTATTTAGCCGCGAATCTAAAATTGGACAAGCAACTTGCTATGCAATTGAGTGATGCCATAAAAGCATTGAAACAAAACGGTCAATACCAAGCAATTTTACAAAAATGGCATCTGCCTTTACCTAGATTATAATGAAAAACACGCAATCACCTTACAAAGGCTTAGCTTTAGCTATTTTGCTTAGCTGCTTATCGCTAAATACCCTTGCTATTACCCCTGAACAAGCTTTAGAAAAGCTTAACGAAGCACAATTGTTACGTAACAGTAATCCAAACCAAGCCACTAAAATATTTGAGCAATTAACTAACGACTCAACCCTTTCCAATGAACCTAACATTATACAAGAGGCATTCGAATCGCTGGCATTTATGAATATGGGCAGTGGCGATTATGACCAAGCTCTTAGCTATGCAGAGCAGCTGCTTAATTACGGGGAAAAGCACAATAACCAGTCAGTAACAGTACGAGCAATGCTTATTCAAGGTTACGCACAAGGCAGAAAAAGTAACTTTCTTAAGGCAGAGCAACACTATCGCGATGCATTATCCATTGCCAAACAGATAAATAACTCAGTGCTGATTGCCCAGTCCTATGAGCGATTAGCAGCCATTTTACGCTGGCAAGATAAGTACATAGCTGCCCTCAATGAAGCACAAAAAGCAGTCAATATTTTACAAGAGTTTGATGACGATAAATCTTATGCCTCTGCATTGCAGAACTTAGGTATTATTGAAGCAATTATTGGTGACCACCACGACGCACTAGCCAATCTTACTTTGTCGTTTTCTTTACATCAAAAACTTGACGATAAAAAAGGCATTGCTGATGCACTTTATGAAATTGGCGAAGTTTATCGACGTATGGGTGACAGTGCCCAATCGTTAAAGCACTTTAAAATGTCGCACGTTCTGGATTTAGAAATTGGCTCTAAAGTCGATATCGGTAATAGTGCCATGAAGGTCGGCTATGCAGCGCTAAAACAAGGTGAGCTTACAACAGCCACAGACTATGCAGAAAAGTCGATTAGCTATTATCTACCCTCATCTTCAAACACAGGATTGTGCCGTTCATATAATTTAATGGCGTTAATTGCTCTAAAACAAAATAACATTAGTGAAGCGCAAGCCTATATTGATCGCGCCATGGCAATCGCCACTGACTTTAATTTCCGCTCCCATTTAGTGTCTTTAGCGATCACCCAAACACGTATCTATCAAGCTCTTAATGACCATGCAAAAGCAATTAAAACCGCAGAACAGGCCTTAAACCAGGCTAATGAGTTACAAGATGTCGAAGATCAAATTAGCTTAAATAAATTACTCACTGACTCTTACCTTGCATTACAACTTTATAAACAGGCATTTGAATCGCAAAGCCGCTATCAAACCCTTGAAAATAAAACGGGTAAAAATCAGCACGACTTAACTGTGGCCGCGATGCAAAGCCAAGTCGCCTTTATGCGAAATCAGCAAGAAATAAACCAATTAAGTGCAGATAAACAAATTCAAGCAGCACAACTAAGCGAAAGTGAATGGCAATTTAAAGCCTGGTTACTCGGCCTAAGCTGTGTGATTTTATTGATATCAGGCTTTGGTTACCGCTCATTTAAAAAGCGTAAACTTGCCAGCGAGCGAGCACAACTATTACAAGAAGTCGTTGATAAGAAGAACCGCTTACTAGCCGATGTATCCCATGAAATTCGCACACCACTCACAGCGCTACAATTGCAAGTTGAAGCATTGCAATACAATATCGCAAAAGACGTTGATGCCTCTTACGATGCCATTAATCGAAAGCTAACCGATATCAATATACTGATCCGTGATATCCACCAACTAGCACAAGCAGACTCAGATAGCCTATACCTGAACCTCAAACCCTATTTACTTGCTGATGTATTATCCGTTTGGCAGCAAGACTTTGCTGCTTTTGTACAAAGCAAAGGCTTTGAATTTACCAGTGACATTCATGTTACTGCTGATTTAAAGGTGACATGGGATATCGATAAAATTAAGCAAGTACTGGCTAATCTTTTATCAAACAGCACCTTTTATACTGATAAACCCGGCAAAATTAAATTTATAGCGACAGCCTCAGCGCAGAGTATTACTTTTAGCATTGAAGATACCCCACCCGGCGTGACTAACAATCAGTTAGTTGAAATATTCGAACGTTTATACCGCGTTGATAAATCGCGTAGCCGCCAAACGGGTGGCTCAGGCCTTGGACTGGCGATTTGTAAAAGCCTAATAGAAACGCACAAAGGTACTATCAAGGCTGAGCACAGTGAGTTAGGTGGCGTTAAGATCCTCATTTGCTTACCGCTTATTAGTGAACAACAGGTTTAATTAGCATCTCGATTCCCTGAAATCGCCTCTAAACAGGGCGATTTAACGACATTTAGCCCCATTAATGCCGACCAAGGTCGCATATTATTTAATCAAAAACCGCCCTATATTTTTTAGTACGTTGTACAAATCTCTCACTAAAAAGTATAGGAGCCTCACAATGGCGGGCGAATATCAACAACAATACCAACAGTTCCAGCGCGATCCGGGTCAGTTTTGGCTTGAGCAAAGTAAACGAATTCCTTGGTTTAAAGAGCCAAGTGCCCCTTATCAATATGACGATAATGATTTTTACCATTGGTTTGCCGATGGTCAACTAAACACTTGTTATCTAGCCCTCGACCAACATGTCGAAGCAGGCTATGGCGACCAAACTGCACTAATTTACGACTCCCCTGTTACCAATACTAAACAACAATACACTTATGGCGAGTTACAAACTCAAGTTGCTAAATTTGCAGGACTCATGCAATCCCTTGGCGTAAGCAAAGGTGACCGTGTAGTCATTTATATGCCAATGATCCCACAAGCGGTTATTGGTATGCTAGCGTGTGCTCGCCTTGGTGCCATTCACTCCGTTGTATTTGGTGGTTTTGCACCGCACGAACTCGCGGTGCGTATTGATGATGCAAAGCCTAAGCTTGTGCTTACTGCGTCTTGCGGGGTCGAAATCAATCATGTGATTGAATATAAACCACTGCTTGATGAAGCACTCGAAAACGCCCAGCATACTGTTGAACACTGTATTGTCTTTCAGCGTGAGCAAGCCATTGCCGAGATGCAAGATGGCCGAGACATCGATTGGCAATCAGCCTCTGATGCAGCAAGTTCAGTCGATGCCGTGCCGGTTTCAGGTGACGACCCGCTTTATATTCTTTACACCTCAGGCACCACAGGCACACCTAAAGGGGTGGTTCGAGAAAACGGTGGTCACGCTGTTGCAATGCATTACAGCATGGAGACCGTGTATGGCATGAAACCCGGCGAAGTATTTTGGGCTGCTTCTGATATTGGCTGGGTGGTAGGTCACTCATACATTGTATATGCACCGCTTATTTATCGCTGCGCTACCGTACTTTATGAAGGCAAACCCATAAGAACCCCTGATGCCAGTGCATTTTGGCGTGTTGTTGAAGATTACAAAGTCACCGCCTTATTCAGTGCTCCTACTGCGTTTCGCGCTATTAAAAAAGAAGACCCTACCGCAGAGGGCTTTAAACAATACGATACTTCGAGTTTAAAACGTTTATTCTTGGCCGGTGAACGCTTAGATCCTCCCACGTATGAATGGCTAAAAGACAACACCGGCTTGCCCGTACTTGACCATTGGTGGCAAACAGAAACAGGTTGGGCCATTGCGTGTAATCCAATTGGTATTGAACAGCTTGCCACTAAGGCGGGTAGCTCAACAGTGCCAACACCGGGCTTTGATGTACAAATTCTTGATATGAATGGGCAGCAGTGCTCAGCAAACGAAAATGGTGCGGTGGTAATTAAACTGCCTTTACCTCCTGGCTGCTTACCAACAATTTGGCAAAACAATGAACGCTTTCAAGCGGGTTATTTAAGCGAGTATCCGGGCTACTACCTTTCTGGTGATGGCGGCTATATTGATGACGATGGTTATCTATTTATTATGGGTCGTACCGACGATGTAATTAACGTTGCGGGTCATCGCTTATCAACTGGTGAAATGGAAGAAATTGTTGCAGCCCACCCTGCTGTTGCTGAATGTGCAGTATTTGGCGTTAACGATGCACTCAAAGGGCAATTACCTATGGCGATGATAGTGCTCAAAGACGATTACCTTGGCGATAGCAAAGAAGTCGAGCAACAGCTAGTCCATTCTGTAAGGCATCAAATTGGTGCCATTGCCTGCTTAAAGAATGTTTTGCATGTTGAGCGCCTACCAAAAACCCGTTCAGGGAAAATACTCAGAAAGAACTTACGCCAATTGGTAGATGGTGAAGAACTACAAATTCCATCTACCATTGATGATGCGAGTATATTTGATGAAATCAACCAACAACTTAACAATCGCTGATCTGCGTTTGTAATTTTGTAATGTTACCAAAGGCCTTGTTTAAGGCCTTTATTCGTTTTGGCCTATGGCTTGCAACTTTACTAATAAGTTAGCAAACGAAAAGGTGGTTAACATGGCTATTATTGCAGGTTATTTCCAATTCAATGATTCAGATAAAACTGACTTTAAGTATATAAATCAACTAGCTAATGTATTTAGTAACTATGAAAAAAAACATGTTCGTTTTTTTAATTGCGAGTATGGAGCCATTTTTCAGTATGATTTTGATGCCTATCAGCAGGCGAGCTGGTTGCGAACTGAGTCGCAAATTGCAACACTCATTGGACACCCTCTCATATCAAGCTCTAGAACACAGGACCTAATTACACTTGCGGGCTGCGAGTCTCTCGACTTTTCTTTGCAGCAATGCGAAGGAGTATTTAGCTTTTGTCAATTTGATCTGCAGAGCCAGCGCCTAACATTAGCGACTGATCCACTTGGATTAAAACCTTTTTATACCTTACAAACACAGTATGGTTTACTATTTTCCACTAACCTTAATTTATTTAAGCAGTTGGATATCCAACTACAGAACAATCCGGATGCATTAACTGAGCTTGCCGTGCTTGGTTATCCTCTTTTAGATCATACACCGTTTAAAGACGTAAAATGCTCATACCCAAGTGAAATGCTATGCTTTAATGCAAAACAGGGTGTAACTAGAAAAAGATATTTTGATTGGGTATCACTTGCAAAACAAAAGCTCGTTACACCAGATGCAATTGAAGGGATCTCAAAGGCTTTTAAAACTTTAGTTGCAAAGGCAAAACATAAAGATAAAACAATTCTTTGCACTTTATCTGGCGGTTTAGACTCTAGGCTTATTAACAGTGAGTTATTGCGCCAAGGCGTGCAATTGAAGTCGTTTAACTTTTCGCAATCTGATAGCCAAGATCTATTTTGTGCTAAACAATATGCATCACAAAATGCAGTCCCATTAGAAGTAATACAAGTTTCAGACACCCAGCGGCTATCTGTCGAACAGCGCCTTGGCAAATATTGGCGTAAAGCGAAACATCAAGATTTCACTAACGTATGCAGACCACAAATAAGCTGGTCAGGAAATGGCGGTAGTGTTGGGGTCGGGCTTATTTATTACGGTGATGAAATTTATGCTGCAGCAAAAGAAAACAACTTAGATAAACTAATCAGTGCTTACCTCAAACAACAATACGCATTTTTACCTAAGTCAGTTGTTCATAATGCTGAACAATTACAACAAAAACTGATAGCTAACTTAAAAATTAGCTTCGAACCACTCGCTGAATTACCACTTGAAAAAGCATTTCAATTATTCTTGCTGCTTAACGATCAACACCACCATTTGAGTGTTCCTAACGAGCAGGTTTGCGAATTTAAAATGGAGTTTTTCCATCCATTTTATTCGTGGAAGGTCCTACAGTATCCGTTGGGTTTACCGGTGGAGTACGTTCGCAAACACCGTTTTTATCAACGATGGTTAAAAACCGATTACCCACGAGCTTTACTTGCGCCTTGGCAAACTTACCCAGGACACTTGCCTTGCCCAATAACCGTCAAGCATCAAACCCAATGGCAATTGAATAGCGCAAAACTTATGTCGCCCACAGAACTATTAAAGCTATGGTTTAAAATTATGTTTTTTGACCGCCATTTATTGATAAAGCGCTGCCATTTCACTTTACTTTGCATTTTACAGTTAACTCATTTAAAGAATGTTCAGCCTAATTTACGTGTTGCTCAGAAATTCTGCCAATGGTGAATAAAGTTCAGGCCATCATTTTGAATTAATTGCTTTGAAGTAAAAACAGCTTTCTAACAACGAACTTTTCGGGCTAGAATCTATTAGGTTATTAATATCATAAGCTGAGATTTTAATGAGAAAATGGACTCTTCCTCTACTGCCACTAATCGTATTAGCAGGCTGCACCTCGGTTAGCAAAAATGAATGTTTACAAGCTGACTGGCATGGTATTGGTTATAAACATGGTGCAGATGGCACTGAGTATCGCGATGGCATAGATGCACTATCACAATGCAGTGAGTATGGTGTAAATGCTGACATTGCTAAATATAAAGTGGGATACGATCAGGGCCTCGCTACATACTGTGAACCAGAAAATGGCTTTACGTTAGGCATGCAAGGCGCATCATACAATGGTGTCTGTAATAGCACAGCGTTTCGTAAAGCATGGCAAGAAGGTAACGATAGATATCAAGTGCAACAAAGACTGAGTTATATTGATAATCGCATTGACGATATCGACCGTCGATTAAAAGATATTCGTGGCGAGCTTAACAGTAACCAACTTAATAATACTCAGCAAAAAGAGCTTTATCGAGAACGCAAAGATTTAGAAAACGAGCGTAAAGATTTGCGCAAAGAACGCGCATTACTTCCGCTTTTGAATAAACTGCCTAGTGTTGAAATATCAACCGAGTGGTGAGACTTTTAGAGCCAATTTCATTTCATACATTTGTTTATCAGCGATGGCCAAAAGTTCCTTTGCACTGTGTCCGTGTAAAGGATACATGGCGATACCAAAGCTCGCACTTACCGGCTGAACCGTTTCATAATCTTGCGCTACTTTTTTAACCGCCTGCTGACATCGTAGCGCTATATCTTGGCACAAACTAGCCTTTGTTAATGAAGGTAAAACAATAACAAACTCATCACCACCAATGCGCGATAGCACATCTTTATCTCTCATTTGTAAACGCAATTGCTGACTAATGTCCAGTAACAAATTGTCACCCTGTTCATGACCATATGTATCATTAACGAGTTTGAAATTATCAAGATCAAGATAGATCAATGCAAATTGGTTATGCTCTGCTGGCGTTCTTTGTGAGAAAGCACGCAATTGAATATCGAGTCCTCTGCGATTCAATAGCTTAGTAAGTGGATCTTGATTAACTAGCTCATTGAGAAGCTGGCGCTTTTCTACCGCCGAAGAGATATCATCAAATGCACCGATATAATGAGAAACTAAGCCATTTTCATCATACAATGCATCTATGGATAATTGCTCAGGAAACACCTCTCCTGACTTTCGCTTATTCCATACCTCTCCTTGCCAACAGCCTTTATCGAGCAACTCAGTCCACATTTGTTGATAAAACTCATCTGGTTGCTTCTTTGCAGAAAGTATTGAAGGTTTTTTACCTATTACCTCATGCTTCTTAAACCCTGTTATTTGCTCAAAAGCAGGATTTACATCAACAATCACAGACTCAGCGGTGGTGATCAGAATCCCCCGGCTAGTTGTAGAAAAAACAGCCGTTAATAGTTTAATTCGCTCATTACTTTTAACTTCCTCTGTAACATCCTCAGAATAACCATTCCATTCTACACTGCCATCAGCTCGGGCTATAGGAGATGATTTTGCCGAAATCCAGATCTGTCCTTTTTTGGGGTGGTTAACGCGAAACACTTCACACCAATCAGTTAGCTTTGCACGTGAATGCTCAATACTTCGTACAATACGTTCCAGATCATCTTGATGTATCGCTTGCATAACTCTATCTGCTGATGACTCAATATCTTTGGGAGAGCAGCCATAGATATCAAATACTTTTGATGTAGCAAATGGGAAAAACGCTTCATCTTTATTGTCTATTACATATTGATAAACAAAGCCTGGGAGGTTATCAGTGAACTTTTTTAGTTCTTGATGTAGGAATTCAATTTCGCGTTCTTTTTGCCATTGTTCCGTAATATCAATATGTATTCCAACCATCCATTCTGGGTTACCGTTTTTATCCCACGTTTGTACTTGGCCTTTATCAAGCACTTTAACCCAGTGGCCTCGTTTATGTTTCATACGCGCTTCACAGACATATCGCGCTGATTCACCTTCGAAGTGCTCATTTAATAATTGCTCAGATTTCACTAAGTCTTCAGGGTGAGCAAAGGTAAGCCAAGTATCAATTGAAACGGGTTCTAGTTCGCACAGAGAATAGCCAATGATATCTGCCCATTTATCATTAAAAATTGTTTCGCCTGTTTGCACATTCCAGAGCCAAACTCCCACATCACCACTTTCGAGAAGCAACTGTGCAATATCTAGTCCTAGCTGCGACTTTAGTTCATTGTAAGCTTCACTAAATGCCATAATCTGCCTTAATAACTAGCCTAATGATAAACAATTAAGTCTTATTCATTATTTTAGTTAAAAAGGCAAAAAATACTAAAATATAATCAAATAAATATACTCTTACAGATTTATTGCGGATTGGTATTTTTCACCTTGACGGCCAGTCAACCTCATCAACCGAGTCAAAAAGCGTTGTGGTCGTTTGCTCGCCATTCCATTTGCGAATGTAACGTGACAAAGGATCATAAAGCGCTGTTTGCTTATTGATATGAAAGTGACGCCCACCTCTAGGGTCGACACCGACACCCGCAATATATTGCCAATTGCCCCAATTTGCAGCCACATCATAATCAATAAGTTGCTGTTCGAAGTAAGCTGCACCATAGCGCCAATCAAGAGCTAACTCATTAACCAAACAGCTTGCTGCAATCTGCCGCGAGCGGTTAGATATAAAGCCTGTTGTGTTGAGTTCATGCATTATCGCATTTACCAATGGAAATGGAGTGCAGCCATTACACCAAGCAGTGAAACGCTGGCTGTTAAACGTTGTTAGCGGCGCATTTTGCTTTTGACCTTTGAATAAAAAAAGCTTTGCTCCCGCTTGCAGTGCATGCCATTTGAAATATTCGCGCCATAGCAATTCAAACTTTATCCAATAGCTCGACTCATTTGCACCGTTTTGATGCTCATATTTTTCAACTTCGTTATACAGTTGTTTAGCACTAATTGTGCCTCCAGCAAGCCAAACACTAAACTTAGTGCTGTTGCTAAAGCCATCTAACTCATTGCGAGTCTCTTTATAGCTGCTTGGTGCTTTTGAGGAAAAGTACGCACTGCAATGTTGCTGAGCTGCAAATAAACCTCCTTTGAAGCTAGCTGACTGGGTAACTACGTCAGCAATATTGTGTTCAGCGCATAACTGTACTGGGTGAGGTAATCGGCTGACCGCAGGTCGCGGTGCAGCTATAAAGGTTGGCTCAGCTTCTACCTTTTTTCGAAAGGCGGTAAAATTTTTTGGTAATTCATCAAGCTGAAAAGGTAAGTCCGCTGCTTTAAACAAGGTATCTTGCTGATAAGTTTTCACGGCAGCTTGAGGGCATAAAGCTTTAATTTTTTCGAGCTGTTTTTGCTCATAAACGCCAACTTGCTCGGTACAAACCAATGTTTCAATATTATACTTTTGCAAACGCTGGCTGATTACATACTCAGGCTCACCTGTGATCACATGAAGTGTTTGGCCAAGATTCTCAACTGCGTTTGCAAATGCAGATAGGCTCTCAAGTAAAAAGTTGTACTTATGTTCCCCATATGGCTTCTGTTGGTAATTAGTTTGCCTAAACCAACGCGGTTCAATCACAAACACTAAATCAAGCTCGCCAGCAAAATCTGCTAATTCAGATAAAATTTCATTATCAGCTAGGCGTAAATCATTTTGTAGCCAATATAAAACTCGTTTTTTCATGGGATAACTCATATGTTTTAACATACATACGAATACCCTTCTTATCCGGATTTAAATATCAGAACAAAATGATTAACTATAATTTGCAGATAGGTATTAAGCATCTTGCTCTTTACTCATAAGCTCGCTCATGCGCTGCATAAGCTCTTGCTCACTGAGGTCTTCTTTGTGTGTACCTATAGTCCAAATATGGCCAAAAGGGTCTTCTAGAGTCCCTGACCTATCGCCATAAAATTGGTCATGTACTGGACGCAGCTCTTTCGCCCCAAGCGATAAGGCTTTAGCAAAAACAGCATCGACATCTTCAACATACAGCATAATGCTCACCGGCGTACCGCCAAGTTGTTGCGGCGACTTAAATTGCACATCAGGGCAATTATCAGAAAGCATAATATGAGAGTCGGCTATTTTTATTTCAGCATGTGCCACCCCACCATCAGGCAGAGGCATTTGAATTACAAGTTCAGCAGCAAAAGCTTGTTTGTAGAACTCTATCGCCTTAGTAGCACCTTCAATAACCAAATACGGGGTTACCGCATGGTAACCTTTTGGGATTGCAGAAACAGCCATGTTACACCTCAACGTTAAATGTGTGAGTTATAAAGGTAGCAGTTGTAGCTAATTTCACTAATCTAATGATAAAAACGCCAGCGAAATATTTCGCTGGCGTTTTAAATACGAATACCAATCAACTTAACAACGCGGTGTATTATTCAGGCCAGCTTTGCGTCCCATCAATTGCAACTTCTGTTTGATTTAACGTCGTACAATAGCCGGTGGCAGATGAGGCATAGTAAACATCACCTAATACCGTGTAGTTTTTCGCTTTAACCTGCTGTTTTGCTTTGTCTGACGTTGCCATGCCCCACATGCTGAAGTAGTTGCTCAAATCGAGCTCGGTTGCTTCTGAAAGTGCTATTAGGAGCCAATCATTGTTGCCTATGCTTTGTGCCTCTGACAAGCTGTAGCTTGAAAAGCCAAGTGTATCTTTTTGTGCCTGCCAATTAGTCTCGCTGTTATCAGCTAGATTAAACGCACGCTCCAAAATGTGTAAGCGAGGGTATAAATGCCAGCCGTTTTCAAGCTTATTGTGTGCCTGTGCGGCCATCATAATTTGTAAATAAATAGCGTGACTTTGCGACCACTCTGACATCGCTAAATCTTGCATATAAGCAAATGCGTCTGCGCTTTGTTTACTGGCTTGTAAATGATCGAACAAGTTCTCGAATGGCAAGTTTTGGCACGATGCCGAAAAGCCGGTTTCATCTTCAAACTTCGACTTACTGTAGTAGGAGTAAAAGTTGGTATTTGAATGACCACCAAACCCTTCGATACGGAAGCGTCCTCTTTCGAGACCATGCCCTAACTCATGGATATCGCCATGCCCTGTTGGATTAAAATTCCAACCTGCGTCATACGGATTGCCCGAACAGCCCCAACCACAGGTCGGCTGGTCAGCATTCATATGTTTTACAATATCAATTGTTTGTACTTCAATATTGCGTTCACTCGCAAAGTCATGAATTTCGCTAACCACATCGATGCCCGGCCCTTTGAAACCAGCAAGTACATGCGGATAGTTATGGGTATAACGCTCTACAGCATGGGCGAAGTCAGACGCTACAGGCCAATAACCATCGTTAATTGAAATACGCATTTTCTCGAGATTTGAATGCACCTCAAAACCACCGGTTGCCACCTCAGCCCAATCATAATCCCCTTTTTCAAGCAACTCAGCAAAGCGCTCATCATCACTGCTGCTACGCCAATACGGGTGCTCACCTACATTGCTAAATTCAAAGCTGACATCTAAATCATTTTGATCAAACTCAATTTGAATTGGCCCACCATAAGGTGACGTAAAATAGACCGTTTCATTTGTCTCTATAGGGACATGAACCGACTGCAATTTAGCGGGTCGATTATAGCCATTGCTGCTCATGTAATGTGTTGCGCCATCGCGCAGAGTATCAATAAACACCTTGGTATTCACTGCTTGATTATCGGTGCGTTTGATAGCAAATGTTTGACCCGGCAAGGCATACACACCCGTTGAGCGAAAATACGCCTTACTCTGCATATTCACGGTGACGGTTTTAGGTGTTACATGACTAAAATCACTACGGCTGAAATTCCCCATATCAACTTGAAGTGGGTTAACTTTACGTATATTTAATACCGCATGATCAGTAAACAGGGCACGAAAGAAGCTTGTATTCTCGGTGCTTAGTTTATCCATCGGGAAGCTCACTACTTGGCGATAATGATCTGCAAGCAGCGCTAGTAACTGATAAAAGCGATAGCCTTGCTCAGTAAAGATATCTGTTTTAGCTTGGTCAAAACCTCTAAACACCGAATTAATGATCGTTGCCGCATCACTAAACTGTTGCTGATATTGGCTTTCAGCTGGACAGCTTCGATTATCGCAAGCACTTAAATCAACACTAAATTCGCTGCTTTTAAAGCGGCTGAGTAAGTCTTTAATAGTTTGCGCATCAGTTGGCAAGCTGTCGTTGATAGCAATTGGGTTCCACTGTGCCAGTTCTAACCGGTGCCAGTAGTTATCACCTGCAACGCTCACATGGAGTAATTCAAATAGCGCTTTACCTAGTGCCGTTTGGCTACCATCACGCTGAATATAGATCACTGCTATATCGTTTTCTTGCGCTTGCTTTACTGCAGCCACAACATTATCAATATTTAATCCTTCACGCTCATGCTGAGAGATAATCAGGATATCCGTGTCAGATGTTAAACACGCCGCTAAAGCGTCGTTGTCACAACTTGCATTGTCGTTATAGCTCACCATGCCTTCATATTGACTATCAAACCACTCTCGCGTTTTGATCCTATCTTGAAAGTAATGGCTTTGATCTAGTTGTGCTAATACAAGTTTGAGTGGCTGCTCTGCGGTTATTTCTCTGCCAGCTAACCATGTGGTGCTGTTTTTCAAAAACTGAGTCATTTGCTCGTTAATGGTATTTCGATAAGGATTACTACCAAATACCAAGTAACGGCCTTGCTCACCATCACTAGTCCCGACTACAGCAAGATTTCTAATTTTTGTCTCGTAGCCATCTTGCCAACTATTGTTGGTAAGTAGTACCGGCTCATTGAATGGATACGTGGCATTTAATAGCGTTGCATCCCAGGTTGGATACCAGCTTAATTCATCAAGGGTGGAGCTTGAGCCAAACCCAAATAAGCTATTTTTAATGCTTTGAAAGCGCGCTTTGTGGATATCAATTTCATTAAGTGTCGCATCAAGAAGTAATTCGCTGTTTGGCACAACCAGCGCATTACCTGTTTCTAGTGCCTCAGCTACATAGCTTTGAGTAATGTTTAACACATACTCGAAGCTAGTCTCTGTACGTGAATCAGAGGCTGTGATTGTGAATTTATGTTCACCAAGTTCTTCATTACTCGCGGTGCCAGATAAGATGCTAGTTTGCTCATCAAAATTTAGCCACGTTGGTAAACCTGTTACGGTTAAGCTCACATCATCGTTGTCTGCATCGTTGCTGACTAACTGCACACTCAATGCCTGCTCAGCACGCACTTCACTACTCAGTGGAGAAACCACCGGCGCTGAGTTTGCTCTGGCAGCGATGTTAAATGTTTGCTCTGCCTGCTGCGTCACTTCGCCATCTGAATAACGAAAACGAATTTGCTGTTCGCCCGTATTCGCAAACAAGGGCGTGCCGCTAAAACTGAGGTTAGTCGCATCAAAGCTAAGCCAATCAGGTTTACTAACTTCACTTATTACCACAGTGTCATTTTGTGCATCAGTAAATGTTAGCTGGTAAGTATAAGCTTGGCCTTCATTGCTATCCGATGGTGTAGACGTGAGCGTTGGCGGCGTATTTTCGACAAGCTTGGCTTCTACATTAATATCAATCAAAAGCTGGGCAGACAGCTGCCCATCAGTGACCGTAAACTCAATGTTTGCATACTTACCTGCTTGCTCTGGCGTGCCACTGATACTTGCTGAGGCTTCATTAAAACTTAGCCAACTTGGTAAGTTTGTTACAGACAAAGTAAGAGGGTCATTATCTGGATCAGAGACTTCAGGACTAAAGCTTAAGGTTTCACCAACACGTAAAGTCTGTGATTGACCACTGATTTGCGGCGCTTGATTTTGTGGTGTTTCGGTTACAGGAGGGGTTGTTGTTTGTTTTTCATCTGAGCCTGAGCCGCCACAAGCAGCAAGTGTTAGCAATACAGCCGAGCATAATAGCGAGCGTTTGCACAAAGAGTAAGGTGCGTTCATTGAGTTCTTATCGGTATGGTAAACAATTTTTTAACATTATAAGCCGATACTACAAACTAATATCTCGGAAAAAATACGTAAATTGATATCGCTGTCATTAATTGTTTAAAGGGCTATTTAAAGGTTACGAGCTTGGGTTTGCAAAATCGGGTCTGGGTAACTTTTCGAGTATGGCGTATAAATAAATCACCACAATGCAAAGCCCTCCCGCTGCGAAAAATAACGTTGGGCCATCATAATAGTCTAAAATTAAACCACCTCCTAGTGGCGCTAAAGCAAACCCTAAATCATAAAACGAAGCTGCGCCAAAGTAGGCACCACGAAGATGTGAAGGCGCCAACCTATCAAGGTGAACGTTCATCGTCGGAAACAAAATGGTTTCGGCCAAACTCATCACCACTATCGCACCAATCCAGCCCCAGAATAAATCGATTGGATTAAGTGCTAGCCAAAACTGCGACACCATCAATAGCACCAAGCCAATTTGAATGCGCACCGTTAGGCTAAATCGCGCCATCATTTTTAACAGCAGAAATTGACTTGAAATGATCACTAACGCATTGGTAAAAATAAGCGCAGAAATCAATGCAAGTAGGTCGGGTGCCTCTGCACGAGTTAGGTATTGTATGAGTGAACTATCCATTTGCGCATAAATAAACATGCACATAATATTGGCTAAAATTAAACACTGCAGCAGCTTATCTGCAAATAGAATACGTAAGATTTGCTTGCCTTGTACAGCTGGTTTTTTCTCTTCTGGCTCGTCGATTGCGGCAGTACTTTTGGCGGCTTTATCACTAAAATTAAAGCCCCAAACAAGCAGCACTAATAAAATAGCAAATGCCCCTGCGGTAATATAAAAGCTCGACTGCTCACCGGTTAAACCTAGCCATACCCCAGCTAATGGGCCCACCGCACAGCCCACATTAACAATAAAGTACAGCGACTGCATGGCCAGCTCGCGAGTTTGTGCATCATCAATAATATCGCCAATTGCCGCACTGGTTAATGGTCGCCAAAGCGCAGTCGCAATCGAGCATAAGGTCATCACAATCACATAACCGGCCACGGTTTCTACCTCAGCCAACAGCGAGAAAGAAATGATATACAGCACGCCGGTAATGTACATCAGCGTATGCCGGCCCACTTTATCGGATAGGCTACTGCCAATAAAACTGGTGAACACTGAAATCACCGCGGCACTGGTAAGTACCAAACCGACTTCTGTCGCCGATAAAGCAAACTTTTCGTACAAGATCACCGCAAGAAATGGCCACACCATGTAGTAGCTACCACGGGTAATAAATGAGCCAAATAAGAAGATCCACATAAGCACTGGGAACTGCTTAAAGCGCGCTAAAGAGATATCTGAATTCATTATTTTAATTTTTATGATGATGATTAAAACACTATACAGGAACTGAATCTGCCTTGGGTATTTAATCTAAAACTTGTTTGTAACAGCGTATTAATTAGCTAAAAAACAAACGCTACTTAATTGTGAATCGTGTTAAGCCAACTTGAAAAAGATTAATCTAAATAAGAATAATTATTGATTGTATTTTTCATTTCTGTAGTATACGCGACGTCCCTCAAAGGGATAACCTACAAAAAGAACTGGAACCCTACAATGAAATCAATAAAACCAAGCTTACTGGCACTTGCCATAACAACACATTTTTCAGCCTTTGCTGATGACGCTAAGCCGAAACAAGATATGGAACGCTTAGTTATTACTGCAACGGGTTTTGAGCAAAAAGTTACCGAAGCACCTGCAAGTATTTCAATTATCACTAATGAAGATATTAAGTCTCATGCCTTCACCTCAGTACTTGATGCTGTGCAGTATTTAGAAGGTATCGACATTGGCACAACTCGTGATAAAACAGGCCAAGGCAGTGTGAGTATGCGTGGTTTAACAGGTGAATACACCCTGTTACTTATTGATGGTAAACGTCAAAATAACCATGGCGACATATACCCAAACAATTTTGGTGGCAACGCGTTTAACCACGTACCACCGGTTGATGCCATTGAACGTGTTGAAGTAATTCGCGGCCCTGCATCAACGCTTTATGGTGCAGATGCATTGGGTGGTGTAATTAATATCATCACTAAAAAGCACACTGATAGTTGGAGCGGTGCAGTGTCTTTTAGCCGTTCATTACAGCAAAATGATGATTTTGGTGATGACATTACCACTGACTTTAGTGTGATGGGTCCGCTTATCAAAGACGTATTAAGCTTAGGTGTGCGCGGCAGTGTTTACGAGCAACAAGCATCATCGCCAACATTTGAACCAGCAACTGATCCAAATGGTGTTGTTCATACTCGTTCATTAGGTTTTGGGAGTGGCGGTCGTACCGTTGATAACACAAACGAGCAGTATGGTTTTACGTTAACTTATACCCCGTTTGAGTCGCATCATTTACGTTTTGATTACGATAACTCAAGCCAAGTGTACGACAACACACCTAGCTACGACATTGAATCAGGCACCATTACTTACCCACTTGGTACTAAAGATAACATTGAATCAATTTGGCAAGATCGCCGCGGCCAAGTAAACCCGCGCGCAGGTTACGCGGCAGACCAAGAGTTTGACCGTGAATGGTGGTCACTCAGTTATGATGGCGATCTTAACTGGGCAACGGTAAAAGCCTCTGTGTCTTATGTTGATACGCAAAACAATGGCCGTACTTTACCACTGAGTGTAAGCGAGCGATTAGAGCTGCAAGCTATGTACGATGGTACTGGCGAATACGAAGGAATGGACGAGCAAGCACGTAAAGACTTAGCTGAAGAAACATTCTTACCACGCCCTGCTCGCCCACTTGAAAGCAGCCAATATACCTATGACTTACGTTTTGATATTCCAATCGAGGGGCGCTTTGGTAGCCATAACCTAGCAGTTGGTGGCCAGCTTATCGACGGTGAATTAAAAGACGGTGTATTTGGTCTTGAAAGTGATCAAGCTGGCAAAGTACAAGAGCAAAACATGTACTCAATCTTTGCCGAAGATAACTGGATGGCAACTGATAACTTCACCTTTACACTTGGTGCTCGTTACGATGACCACGATGTATTTGGTAGCCAAGTATCACCTCGTGTTTACGGTGTATATAACTTATCTGACACTTGGACCTTAAAAGGTGGTGTAAGTACAGGTTACAAAACACCAAAAACAACTGACCTTTATGACGGGATCACCGGATTTGGTGGCCAAGGCACAAGCCCATTTGCAGGTAACCCTGAATTAGAACCAGAAACCAGTGTTAACTCAGAAGTTGCACTTTACTGGACTTCACTTGATGGCGATCACAACATTAACGTGACTTACTACAACACCAAGTTTGAAGACAAAATTGCCAGCGGCGATACAATTTTAAGTTGTGAGCAAACTAACGACGTACGTCCATGTGTGAACCTAGGTCAATACGATCAGCTTGGCTACGATAGCTACAGCCAAAAGATCAATATCGACGAAGTAGACCTTCAAGGTGTTGAAATTGCTGGTCAATACACAATCACTAAAACAGTGTCTGTTAACGGTAACTACACCTGGACTGATAGCGAACAAAAGAGCGGTCCTGAACAAGGTCAACCATTAACTAACTCAGCTGAGCACATGGCAAACCTTACCCTAAACTGGGAAGCGACAGACTTTATGAACTTATACCTACAAGGTGTATATCGTTCAGACCGTTACCGCGGTTGGGATAACGTGCACGATAAAGCGCTGTATTACAAAAACTACAACCTACTTAATTTAGGTGCGCAGTTTTATGTAAATGAGTACGTGCAAATCAATGCCCGTGTAAACAACCTATTAGACGAAGATTTCACCTCTTATAGCACAAGCTATACCGACCTAAATGGCGATGGTGAGTACGAATACCTAACAGGTCGCGGTGTAGTTAGCGAAGTTACATTCACAGACGACTACAACGTTAAAGATAAAGGCCGTAACTTCTGGATTGGCGTTACCGCTTACTTCTAAGTAAACTCCCTGAAAATAGACAGCATGTAGTCATATGCTGTCTATTTTCCTTACCGTCCCTATTACTGCTCCTATTATCAGTATTCTTTTTACTGTCACTAAATTGCCAACTTCACACATTAAGCTGATGGTACCTGCGTAAGCCTATTTGTCAGTCTATGGAACATATCCTTACAGCCAGTGGTATCTGTATTAGTTATCAAGATGAAGGCGATAAAAATGCGCCGGTGATCATCTTAATTATTGGCTTAGGTGCTCAATTTACCGTTTGGCCAGAGTCGCTATATTTTGGCTTGGTCGAAAAAGGCTTTCGGGTTATTCGTTTTGATAATCGTGATGCAGGGCTATCCTCATCGTTAGATGAGTTAGGCAAGCCGAGTCTAGTAAAGCATTGGCTTAGCCGCCGATTACCCATTCGTGCAAAGCTGCCCTATTCGCTCGATGACATGGCTCGCGATGTAAAAGAATTAATGGATGCACTGGCTATCAAAAAAGCGCACTTAGTGGGGGCGTCAATGGGTGGCATGATTGCGCAAATTGCCGCGGCAAAGTATAAAAAACGTGTACTGAGCTTAACTTCAATTATGTCGAGTAGCTCGCCGTTATCGTTTTCGGGATCAAACATTAACCTTTTGGTAAAGCTCGCAAAAATACGCCCCCGAAGCAGTAATAAAGAAGCCGCTATTGACTACAATGTTAGGCTCAACCAACTCATTGGCAGCCCAGCCTACCCACAAGATGAACACGCTTTATACGCCAACGCTGAACGCTATATTGAGCGGGCCCACACAAATCAAACAGGCTTTAAACGTCAGCTTGCAGCCATTGCCGCAACGCCTTATCGCGAGCAATTACTAAAAAAGATTAAAGCGCCCACGTTAGTAATTCACGGCAGTGCTGATCCTGTTATGCCGCTGTCTGCGGGTATCAACACCGCCCTGTTAATAAAACGCAGTAAGTTAAGAGTCGTGCCCGGAATGGGCCATGATTTTCCGCCCGCTTTAATGAAAAAAATGACTAAGTGGATAGCTAAACACGCCGCTAAAGTCAGCGCCAAAAAAGCCGCTAAAAAACCCTAAAAGCATGATAGAATTATCATACAATTTATAAGGTTAGCGTTTTATGTTACGTGTATTTTTTAGTCTATTTTTAACCATCCCTTGGTTAAGTTTTGCCGGTGTGTCACTGAGCGAGCAGCGCATTATTTATCAAGGCGAAATTAATGCCAAAAACAATCAACATGTTGCACAGCTTTTGGCTGAGCAGCAAAACATAAACAGCATACAAATCACCAGTGGTGGCGGAAACATTGATTTAGGTATGGATCTCGCCGAATTGATTTTGGCGCATAATTTAAAAGTTCATGTAAAACAATTTTGCTTTTCGTCGTGTGCTAATTACGTATTACTTGCAGGAAACCCTACCACCATAGCTAAGAACGCCATTGTCGGTTGGCACGGCGATGCCGCTTCTGCTCGCTGGCGAGATAGCGATATTGATGCCATGGTAAGCCATTTAAAAGAGCCAGAAAAAACAACCAAGTGGCAGGCTTTGCGCACTCAATACGATGAAATAATCGCAAAAGCCATGGCTCGTGAAAAAGCCTTTTATGCAAAACGCGGAGTTAATCATGACTTGCTAACGATTGGTTTATCTAAAGAGCTAAAACGTGCAGCTGTGGCACAAAAAGCCAGAGGCTGGAGCTACTCAAAAAAAGCACTCAATACACTGAATGTGAATAATATTGAGTTTGCAGATTGGCAGCCCCGCTCAGCAAAGAACTTTCCGTTACTAATAATTAGTGACCTTGGGGATTAGCTTTTGTAATCACGGATATAACGGTAATCAAATTCGGTGTCATCAAGAATGTCGCAATAATCACGAAAATCATTACTCTGCATTTGCTGAATATCGATGATCACCGACTGCTCTGTTACGAGTTTTTTAAAGCTTTGCAATAGCGTACGTCCTTGCTTTGCATCTATATGGCAACCGAATTGATAAATATCATATAGCCGAGCGAACTGATCACCGCTCTGCCTTGAGCTTGCCATGAGTGCTTCACCACGCTCAAAAGCAAGCATTCTTCCCAGAATAAATTGCGCTCTAGGTTCATTTTTATGTTCAACCAGATAACGTAAAATAGTTTCTGATTTAAATGTATCTTGTGGAAAATTCCCCTGATAAACGCCTCGCTCATCAAAGTGACGACCGGAATAATAGGCAAAAGCATAGCTAAATGCTTTTTTGTCAGACAAGGTTGCAAGAAACTCATCATCAGTCGGAATATGTTTTGCTCTAAACTTAGCAGCTTGATGTTGCTCTTGTTCTACCTGTTTTTCAATAGACAAATACTGCTGGTGAGCAAATGCACCAACGGCGCCTGCAAAACTCAAACATGATGTAGCAATTAGGGTACTCGGTAATACTACCAACCAATGATTTTTAATTTTTTTATACCCTGCCAGCTCACCGGATTCATACACCTCAGCAAATAACTTATGGTCAATAAATGGAATGCTTTTACGTGCAATAAATGCTGCTGACCAAGAGCCAAGTGCAAATAACAAAGCATAAATTGATAAAGACAATGTACCGCTGATCAAAACCTCTGAACTGAGCGCAACAGCGATTACAGATAGGTATGCAATAAGTGAAATAACTGAAAAGATACGATCATAGCCACGCCCATGAATACGAACGGCTAGGCCAACGAGTACGCCGCTAATCACTAACATTACAGGCCCAATAGCACTTTTAATTGAAAATACTGTGATCCATAAAATAATGATTGGGATACTCCAGCAAGCTACGCCGATTGCAGCTGCAAGTGGACTTTGCTTAACTAGTTTTGCTTTAACTTGCTCTCGACTCTGCTCAGTAACAGACATATCAACTCCGTTTTCGTTTTATTATTTTTTTTTCCTGTAAAACAAAGTGATTCTAACTAGAACAGCTGATTATAAAAAGAGGAACATAAATTTTCGTGGTACAAAAAAGCCACTTCGCAGTGGCTATTTTAAATAAGCTTTAACTAAACACTAAACTGATGCCATGGGCCTGTTATAGCAAGTGTTTTTGAAGGTGAGTAAACGTTCACAAACAAAGTACTACCATCTGGTGAAAAACAGGCACCTGCCAGCTCGGTTTGCGCCACTAAACGGGCAAAATTATAAACTTGGCCTTGGGGTGTCACACCGCGAAGATGATTATCAACCACATCGGTGTATTGGTCTTCACAGACAATTAAATGACCATTAGGTGACACGGTTAGGTTATCGCCAAAGTTGTATAGGGTTTTGCTAGTACTTTCGACAAACAACGAGATTTTACCAGGTTGCTGTGCTTCTTTATCTGTGCCCTCAAATTCTGATGGCTGATATTTCATAACCTGACCAAGTTGTTTTTTACCGCCATTGGTACAGCAGAAATAAAGTTCTTTATCACCCCAGTGAATACCTTCACCGCGAGCAAACAATGCTGCACCTTGTTTGTAGCCGCGTAAGCGTAGGTCGTCTTTCGGGCTTTCAGGGTTATCTAGATTGACCCACTCAACCTCAAGCTCTTGATGTAGCCCCATGGCTTTATTATTCCAGTTACGGCTATCGAATTGTGGTTTACCTTTTACCACCATAGCTTGTAATTGCCCGCCTTTATGCAGCTTGCCATATTCATTTGGAATAAAGCGATAAAAGACGCTATCACCTTTGTCTTCTGTTAAATAAATAATGCCGGTGCGCGGATCAACGGCAGCCGCTTCGTGATTAAATCGACCCATGGCTTTTAATGGGTCAGGTTTAATTAAGCCTTTGCTATTTGCGGGTACTTCAAAAATATAACCATGATCTTGGTTAAATCCATCGGCTTTGGTGTCTGTGGTTTCTTCGCACGTAAGCCAGGTGCCCCATGGCGTGATACCGCCAGAACAGTTACGAATAGTGCCGACCAATGACAAGTATTCTTGCTCTTTTTGATGGGTTTTTAGGTTATACACGATATGACTTGTGCCGCCCGGTAACGCCACACCGTCACTGTTAGTATCAAAAGCCAGCGGCGTTTTATGGTTGGCAATACTTGCCTCAGCTTTCGCTAAATCTTTTGGTTTTAGCTCATGGTTTCGCACTAATGCAACACGGTCATTACCAAGCGCTAGGCAACCCATGCCATCGGCTTTATCGGGTACCGTAAACCCATCAGACATTTTCTCACCTAGGCTTGAAACTACTTGATAACTAAAGCCCTCGGGTAAGTCGAGCAATTTATCTGGATCAGGAATTAACGGACCAAAACCGACAGCCGTTGTTTTTAAATCACCTAACGACACTTTACCTATGGCACTTTTTGATAATCCTAAAAAGGCCAATGTGCCCGCCCCTACTAAAAATTCTCGACGTGAAACCATGCTAACTCCAAGCTAAAACCAGCTTTATCATACAAATAAAAAAGGCATTATAAAGCAATGAAACGATAAAAAGTTACATTATCACAATATTCACGAAATTGTCATAAAGCACTACTCTTTGATGATTGCTAGTTGCTCATTAGGTAGCAGCACAATTAAGTAACCACGCTGCTCTAAGTTACAAAAATCAAATTCAAAACCGGCAATTTGTAAGTCACTAGCGCAATGAGTTAGCGGTATATAAGCTGTTGCTGTTGCTTCAGTTAATTCACTATTAGCAAGTTTATAGCTGTAGTTCGTATTGCCGATAAAACTAACCAGCCTAACCACAGGGTAATCACCACTATCTACAGCCTCAGTGCGTGCTAAAAAAGCCAGTTTCAGCGTTTCGCCATCCATATAGCTGATCACATAATTAGCTATATCACTAACAACCCACTTTTGTAGATGAGCTTTTATTTCAGCATCATAAAAAGCTGCAAAGCCAACCTTTCCGACCACAGAACGCTTAAAGTTAAGCTTTTCAAAACCACCGTAGCCATCGATTGATTGTTGGAAGTTCTGCTCCTTATAAATTGCGCTTGTTGGTGTGTTGTTTCGTAGGTTCATCATATAAAAATCAACCGGGTACTCGCTAAAGTTATAAACATAATAGTCACTTTCATAAACACCTTGGTATAAATCGTCTTCGTCAAACACTTCCTCTTCAGCGCTATTGCAACCAGTAAGTAAGAGTAAAATGCATAATCTCAGTAGATAATTCATTGCTCATCCCTTTTTCTAAAAACGATAATTTATAGTTGCAGCGAATTGCTGCTTGGCAGTTTCACCCACTAGCGGGCTTTTTTTGATAGTTGAGTCAAGTTGCTCATACCGCAAGCTCGTAAAAACAGACCACTGCTCATTAAAAACATAAGTCAGGTTTAGCGAGGTAAATGGGTTAAGGGCTGCACTTGGCTGATATTCATATCTGCCAAACTCAGGGGCGATATTGCCATTAGCTATGCCATACAGGTATTGAGTGTATTTTTTATCTTGCCAATAAAAACCGAGATCAGCACTTAGCTGTAACCCTAATCCTTGGCCATAAATCGGTAGGTTATAGCGGGCAAGAAACGTAAGTCCATCGGAGTGATTCGAAATATCTTGCGCTAAACGAACAAAAAGCTGTTTATATTGCAGCTGAGTTCTGAAGGTTAGCTCACCTTTGCCGTCTTTATAGTCAGTGAAAACCTCATCATCCGACAACTCATCACTAAAGATTAAACTGCTATCGTAGGTTTCATCTCGGAAACTAAGCCCCATTGACGCTTCAAATTCTGCGCCTTGTAAAAAGGCATATTGCACTAAGCCATATTTAGGCCCTATGCGCCAGTTGCCTTTTCGGGCGTTGAAGTATGGCAAGACCATGGTTTGAATATCGTAATCTCGCCATGCTGTATCAATGGCCAATTGTGCAGCACCGACCTCCATTTGCCATTGCTGTGATTGCTCATCGGCCTTGGCATCATCAACAAATAATGCTGCTAAACAATAAGCTGCAATCAACAGATAAGAAAAAAGACTATTTCGCAGAAATTCATGTTTGGTCATGATAATGTCCCTATATTGGTGTTTTAATGCAGTTTAACGCCTCACCATTAGGGCTGACTTGCTGCAAATGTCACATATTTAATCGTGACATTTGTCATATACATAAACGAATAATTGCGGATTAAACTAAGCGTATGAACAAACTCTTGCAAACGTTGATACATCGAAGCGATTTCATACTCTCAGCAATCACCTGGGGGTTTGTGTTTATTTATACTCTGCACGCTTGGTCGCAAAGAGCAGAATCGGCGCAGCTAAGTTTTAGTACAATAAATACGTTTTTGATCAGTGTGTTATTTATAAGCTTTTTTGCTTTTTTAATTTATTTTGAGTTTTTCAGATCACGATTTAAGCACTATCAAACCCGTATTTTGAACTTCACTATCGCTAATGTTGTGCTATTGATGTGGCTATTTAATATTGGCTTTGTTGCAATTCTATTGATCATCTTCTTAGTTAAATTCAGCGATTACGAGCCAAACAAAGCCAGCCTCTATTTACTCATTTGCCTGCCCTTTTTGATGGCGCTGACGCTTCACTATGGCTTTGATAAGCAATTTGTATTGCTCAACGGGTTGGCTTTCACTTTATACAATAGCTTTGCCTATCGCTTTGCTACTCGGCTTATTTCTGAGCGTAAAGCCAAAGAACAAGCAGCCCATTTATTACGTGAATTAAAAGCAACTCAAGCACTTTTAAACGACACCGCAACTCGCGATGAACGTATTCGTATTGCCAGAGATTTACATGATACCCTTGGCCACCACCTTACGGGACTCAGTATTCACTTAGAAGTCGCCAATCATTGTGCTAGCCATGAAGCACCAAAACACATAACTAAAGCACAGCAAATTACCCGCTTGTTATTAAATGATGTGCGTGACTCTGTCTCGTCAATGCGAGAAAACCAAACCATTGATTTACATGCATCGCTTAATTCACTGTGCAGCCATGTTACAGGCTTAAATGTCACACTCAATTACGATGAAAATATAAAAATAAGTGATACGTTATTGGCACAAACGTTATTTCATACTGTGCAAGAAGCGATTACGAATTGTATTAAACACAGTGATGCGACCGAGCTGTCGGTAAGCTTAGACCTCCAAGCTGATTCAGTGCATCTCACTATTTATGATAACGGCGGTGAAATGCCCAAGCTGAACTTAGGCAATGGCTTAACAGGCATGCAAGAGCGCTTAGCTTTAGTGCGAGGGGCAATCGAGTTTGAACAAAATAATAATGGGTTTGCGATTGCTGCAACGTTACCTCATAAACTTAATCCACATACTTTGGCGTAAAAAATGATTAGGGTATTACTCGTCGATGACCAAACATTATTAAGAGAAGGCTTAAAAAGCTTACTCGCCCTTAAAGCAAATATTCAAGTCGTGGCTGAGGCTGACAATGGCCAAACGGCTCTTGAGATGCTCAAGCAACATTCTATTGATGTTGTACTCCTTGATATTCGCATGCCTATTCTAGACGGTATTGGCGTACTGAAAAGTATGCAAGCACAACAGCTGAGGCAACCAGTACTGGTACTCACGACCTTTGATGATAGTGAACAAGTGCTAGAATGTATTCGCTATGGCGCTAAGGGTTATGCGTTAAAAGATATTAATTTAGAGCGCTTGGTCAGCGCCATCGAAACACTTGCTAAAGGTGGCTCAGCGCTAGCTCCTGCGATCACCGAGCGAATTTTGAATAAGCCCACTAAAACAACCGATACTTCTTTAGCAACTCCTGATAAATTAAGTAAAAGCGAGCTTAGAGTGCTCAATTTAATCGCTGCTGGCTATTCAAATAGTGAAATCGCCGAGGCACTTTATAAGTCTGAGGGGACTATCCGTAATCAAGTGTCTTTTATTCTCAGAAAGCTAGATGTACGTGATAGAACCCGTGCAGCATTAAAAGCAATTGATCTAGGCTTGATATAATTGCAAATCATTTTTAATCTCATTAAGCTTTTATCATACAAGTAAATCGCTTAAACTAAGGCTTAATTTTATTTCAAGAAGCAACCGCTATGTTCCTAAAATCAAAAACATTTATTGTATTCTCATTGGCGCTTTTAAGCTTTAGCCAGCACGCCTTTAGCTTACAGTTTGGCAATCAAGTCGACAGTGACAAACTCATTAAAATTTCGACTGTTATGGCCTCACCAGACGATTACCTTGCAAGTCCAATTACCGTGGAAGGGACTATCACTGGGGTTTGCGAAAAACGTGGTTGCTGGATGACGCTCGCATCAGACAAACGCTTTGAAAACTTACGTATCAAAGTTGAAGATGGCGACATGGTATTCCCAATGACGGCTAAAGGCAGTAAAGCTATCGTAACCGGTAAGCTCGATAAAATTCAGCTTAGCCTTGGCCGCACTAAAGCGCTACTTGCTCACAAAGCGCAGCAAGCCGGCGAAAGCTTTGATGTAAACTCTGTGACTGAAGCAATGGCTATTTATCAGCTCGTACCGAGCGGAGTTGAAATCATTGAGTAACAAACGAGGTATCAACTGGTTTAAGTTAAACAGAAACTTACACCGCGATATTGGTTATTTTTGTGTTGGTTTAGTGATTATCTTTGCGGTTTCTGGCATTGCAGTGAACCACAAAGATGATTGGAACCCAAACTACAAAGTAAGCCACCAGCAAATCAGTGTGGGCGATGAAACTTGGCAATTAGATAATGACGAGTTGCTAATTGAACAAATTATCTCTCATGCTGATGTAAGCGAGCCGGTAAAGGCCTCTTATTGGGTGTCGCCGCAAGAGTTTAAGGTGTTTTTAAAAAACGGTAACAATCTCAGCCTTAAACTTAATAAAGATATCATAAGCTATGAAGCCATTGAGCCTCGTCATGTATTTCAAGCATTTAACCGTTTACACTTGAACGAGACAAACGAGTCGTGGGTTATTTTTTCTGATATTTTTGCAGGGCTGCTGCTGTTTTTAGCGATCAGCGGCTTGTTTATGATCAAAGGTAAAAATAGCCCATGGGGCAGCCGCTCAGTTTTAGTCATTGGCGGTATGCTGCTCCCCGCTGCTTATGTGTTTTTATAAACTAAAGTTCCCTGTTGCCATTCTCGCTAAGAGCGATGGCAACTTTTTTAATTAATTTAATACTCACCAAATTTGTAACACAGTCTTTCTTAAAATAACTATTCGCAGAACCCTCCCTTTGCTTACGCATTTTATAGCAGCTCAAAGTGTGTTTACTTAGCTCTTAAAACCTCTCACCTACCTATTATTGTTTTTTTAAATGATGGCTTTATTGCTTTTATTTGTGAGCATTTTCATCGAAAAATCAAAAAATGCTGTCAAACAGAACCTGAAAAAGGGACTAACTTAGTCATAATTTATGACTAAATGGCAATTATTTATTACTAGATAAATTTAAAAACAAAACACTTTCAACTTATTAAAGGTAATTAAATTGTAAAGTAAATTAATGATTTATTATTATTGATATTGATAATCACTATCATTACGATCCCGATTCAAATTAACCAAGAAGGAATTGAGTCGTGAATCAATTAGCCCCCGTGCTTAATGCTCATTCATCAATAAACGTTGATGAACAGCCCCATGCGTTTATTTTTAACGAAAATAATTTACTCAAATATGAGATGGCTTCAATGCAAACAATGTCGCTCATCCATCAAGCGCTGCGTTCTGCAAAACAAGTTCATTCTGGCGTCTGCCACAAAGAGCTCAGTAAACAAATAGCCAGAGTAGAACTAAATCAACCTCTCAATAACGTTGAGCAAGCGCTAAATGAAGTAAAATCGTTGTATTTAGATCATGCTGTCTATTTTCATCATCCAAAGTATGTTGCCCATCTAAACTGCCCCGTTGCTTACCCTGCGGTGATAGCCGAACAGTTATTAACTGCTATAAATTCTTCGTTAGACACCTGGGACCAAAGTGCTGGCGGGACGCTCATTGAGCAAAAGATAATTGACTGGAGTATCGAACGCATTGGCTTAAGTGCTACTGCCGATGGCATATTCACAAGTGGCGGCAGTCAATCAAATTTAATGGCATTGTTACTTGCTAGAGACCATGCAGCAGAGCGCTTATCAGGGCACCTTATTCGCGATTTTGGTTTAGGCCCAGATGCTCATCGCTACCGTATTTTTTGCTCTGAAGTCAGCCATTTTAGTATTCAAAAGTCAGCCGCTTTACTGGGCCTTGGCTATAACGCGGTTGTTCCGGTTACAGTTGATAAAGAGTTTAAAATGGACCTAGCCGCACTTGATGCAGCGATTGATGAATGTAAAGCACAAGGCAATATTCCTATAGCGCTTGTTGCCACCGCAGGCACAACTGACTTTGGTTCAATAGACCCTATCGATAAGCTAAAAACGCGGTGCAAAGCTGATAATTTATGGCTTCATGTCGATGCAGCTTATGGCTGTGGACTACTTGCCGCTGATGATCACCGTCACTTACTCAATGGCATTGAACTGGCTGACTCGGTGACGTTAGATTACCACAAATCATTCTTACAACCTGTCAGTAGCAGTGCATTTATTGTTGCTGATAAAAAGCAATTTAAACATTTAACTCATCATGCTGATTATTTAAATCCGTTTAACGACAACCCGCAAGCAGCGCCAAACCTTGTTGATAAAAGCATTCAAACGACTCGCCGTTTTGATGCCTTAAAACTTTGGCTAACTTTACGCATTATGGGCCACGAACAGATTGGCAAAGTGTTTTCTTCTGTTATGGCACTAGCCCGTAGTAGTTATGTGGCACTCAAACAAGACCCTGAATTTGAGCTAATTCATCAACCTGAACTCAGTACCTTAGTGTTTCGCTTTAACGATAAAAACCTCAGTGATGAGCAATTAAACCTGCTTAATTATCAAATTAAAGATGAGCTATTCAAACAAGGTGAGTGTGCCATTGCTCGCACCAAATTTAGAGGTATCAACTACTTAAAGTTCACGCTACTTAATCCAAACACACAGATTGAAGACATTAAAAGTATTGCAGCTGATATTAAAGCCTGCGCCTACAGCATCAAGGCACGCCTAAAAGTTGAGGAAACTAGTCATGAATAAAGTATACGATTTAATTGCCGTGGGTCTTGGTCCGTTCAACCTCAGTTTGGCATGTTTAGCTGAGCCAATTGAAACACTTGATTCGTTATTTTTAGAACAACGTGATGAATTTAATTGGCATCCAGGGCTTATGCTCGATGGCGTTACATTACAAACACCGTTTATGTCGGATTTAGTCACATTGGCAGATCCAACCAATCCATACAGCTTTTTAAACTATGCGAAGCAACAAGGTAAGCTGTATCAGTTTTATATTCGAGAAAGTTTCTTTTTACTGCGCGAGCAATACAACCAGTATTGCCAGTGGGCAGCAAGCCAATTAAGTAACATACAGTTTGGCCATAAAGTCATTCATAGCCAGTTTGATCAAACAAAGCAGCTCTATGTACTCACTGTTGAATCTGCAAAGCAAACTAAAACGCTTTATTGTCGTCACTTGGTACTGGGCACAGGTCCCTCACCTTATTACCCACCTGCTGTTCAGGCTGAAGATACACAGCTCTGCCATGCCACTGAATATCTGTATAAACGGGATGAGTTAGTAAATAGCAAGAGCATTACTGTAATTGGCTCAGGGCAAAGTGCTGCTGAAGTATTTTATGATTTGTTGTGTGATATTAAACAACATAACTACCAACTCAATTGGGTAACGCGAGCGCCGCGTTTCTTTCCTCTTGAGTACACGAAACTCACGCTAGAAATGACTTCTCCTGAGTATGTTGATTACTTTTATAACCTAGAACAGGCCACCAAACAGGAGTTACTAGCCAAGCAACGTAATTTATACAAAGGCATCAACTCAGAGTTAATTAATCAGATTTATGATCAGCTCTATCAACTTGATATTCAAGGTGTGAACCGCGCAAGGTTACTAACCAACAGCGAGCTCATTAAAAAACAAGGCAGTAAACTAGTTTTTAGACACAGTGAACAGCAGGCTGAATTTAGCTTACATAGTAATCACGTCATCATGGCTACGGGCTTTAGTTATCAGCTACCCGATTTTCTAAGTGGCTTAATGAGCGAAATAAATTGGCTAGATAACGGGTGCTTTGCTGTTGAGCGGAATTACAGTATCGACAAGCTACAACGGCTGTTTGTACAAAATGCTGAGCTGCACAGTCATGGTTTTGTAACGCCAGATCTGGGCATGGCCTGCTATCGAAACAGCCATATTCTGCGCTCAATTTTAGGTTATGCCCCCTACCCTGTTGAAACACAAATTGCCTTTCAAGAGTTTGGTTTACCCGATGTAGTCAACGAAAAACAGAAGCAAATAGCATGAAACAACCCGCATTAAAATCAAGCTTGGTGCTGCTGACGATTATTTCTGTTGTTTGCGACACCATGATTTTGCCCTTTTACCCGCAGTTTTTTAGTGCCCAATTTGGTTTGCAATCAAGTAATCACATTGGTGCCTATATCGCTGTTTGCTGCATCACTGTGATGTGTGCTTTTCCTGTATGGGCGAAAATAGCGCAGCACGTGCACGAGCTGTATTTATGGGTGATCACCCAAATAATGGCTGGGCTATTGGGTGTTGCGTGCTTTTACAGCGAAAACGTTTGGAGCTTTTGGCTGTTATCACAGCTGATGCTGGTATTTAAAGCAAGTTACCTGCTTATTTACCCCTTTGTTCTAAGTATCGAAGAAAAACAACAGCACCTCGGTGTCGTTGCTTTATTTAGCGTGCTTTTACACTTTGGCGGTATCGGCGGTGCTTTATTAGGTGGCTTGATCATTCAAAGTATTGAGCCGCGCTTTTTATATTTAGTGATGGCTGCGGGCGACTGCTTACAGGTTATGCTCTGCTTGTATTTAATTTACTTATTAAAAGTAAGCTACAAGCCACGGGAATTAAGCGCATCATCAGTAAAACGGCAGCGTTTCCCTGGCTACATTATTCGCTTAGGGGTTATATCTATGGGCGTGTACTTTAGCATGTTCTTAGCAACGCCATACTTTACGCTACTTTGGCAACAAGTAAGTGATTTCAGCAATGCACTGTTAGCTGGCGCTGTGTTTGCTATCCCTGCTTGGGTTGCACTTGTCATTTTGATTACAACCAAAAACAAACCTGCAACCAATCAACACAGTAAAACAATCGCCTATGCACTTGTATTAAGCAGTATCGGCCTATTTATACAACTTAGCTCACACTGGCAATGGCTTGTGTTCGGCCGTGTTGTATTTGCTATTGGGCTATTTTTACTGACCGTGCGTCTGCAAGTCATGTTGTTTGCAATGAGCGAACCACGCTTTTACTCAAGCGATTTTGCCAAGCTTCATTTTATGCAAAATATCGGCGTCATCTGCGCCTCATTTTTAGCGGGAGATTTAGTCTCTCGCTTTGAACTAAACACCCCATTACTGACGGGCTCTGTCGGCTTTGCCATCACTTTATGTTTGTTTTATCTGCTTTTTTTACGCAACAAACATACCTCAACAGACCCTATTCACAGTTATTAATTTTTAAGAGAACACGACTATGAAAAATATTACTGAAACTCATATTAAGCACGCTTTGCTTGGTGATGTAAAAATCAGAACATTAAACCCTGAACACGATCTAACGACGATTACCCCTTGGCTTAAACACCCCCAAGCTCAATTTTGGGGAGCAATGGAACATTCACCCGAAGAGATTTTAGAATTTTATACAACACTCAATAAAGATGAGGCTCAACAAGCCTATTTGCTTGAAATAAACCAAACACCGATTGCTTTAATTGAGATTTACCAACCACACATACTAAAACTTGAGAACCACCTAGCGCTTAAAAACGGCGATTTAGGCATGCATATTTTACTCGCTCCAAAGCAGTTCTCTGTGGCAGGATTTAGTCTTGCTGTTATGCAGTCGGTGTTAGAGTTTATGTTTAATACCCTCGCCTGTGAGCGAGTGATTGTGGAGCCAGATGTAGCCAATCATAAAATTCATCGTCTTAACTTAAAGGCAGGTTTCAGCCATCATAAAGTTATCAAATTGGGTGAGAAAACCGCATTACTTGGTAGTTTAGAAAAAGATCATTTTAATTACTTACAGCACCTTTCGTCTCGCTTCGACACTTCACAGCAAGGGCCATCAGTGCAACAAACCACGCCCTCTAGCAGTACCTCACATCTAGACCAACAGGCATGGCAATACGCAAACCGTTTACTGATTGCCAAAATGCTCAGTGAGTTTTATCACGAACGACTGTTTAGCTACGACAGTGAAAAATCTAACCATTACGTGTTGCATACCATGGGTGGGCAAAGCTATCAGTTTAAAGGTGAATCAATGCTGCTTAATCACCTACAAGTTGAGCCAAGTAGCATTACTAAAATGGCGCTTGATCACAGTCAACCATTAGATGCTATTGCCTTTGTGCTTGAGTGTAATGACAAGTTAAACATAGATAAATCAATGCTTGGCACTTATCTCGAAGAACTCGCGAGCACACTCACTGGCTTTGCATTTAAATTTAAAAATAATCGCTATAGCGCTCAGCAATTAGCAGACGCAGATTTTCAAGTGATCGAAACCCAAATGACCATGGGTCACCCAAGCTTTATTGCCAACAATGGCCGGATTGGTTTTAACTCACAAGATTTTCACCAATATACGCCGGAAGCCGCAAACCCATTTCAAATTATATGGCTTGCGTGTCACAAACAGCACACCACCTTTAAAAGTACCGATGATTATAAATACGAGAGCTTGATTGCCGATGAGCTTGATTTAGCTGAGCGTTTACGCTTTGAAAAAGCACTGACTGAGCAGGGTTTAAAGCCAAGTGACTATCTGTTATTTCCTATGCACCCATGGCAATGGTTTAACAAATTAGTCCATGTTTATAGCTATCACATCTCGCAAAAACATATTGTCTGTTTAGGCTACTCACAAGATAGTTATTTACCGCAGCAATCAATTCGTACCCTGTATAACATCAGCAAACCGCACAAATGCTATGTTAAAACCGCCTTATCGATTTTAAATATGGGCTTTATGCGGGGCTTATCGAGCGCCTATATGAAAGTAACTCCGGCAATAAATCAATGGTTGTTCGACTTAGTAAACCAAGATAGCTATTTAAAATCTCTGAAGTTTCAACCTTTAAGAGAAGTCGCAACCCTTGGCTTTGATGAGCAGTATTACACTCATCCAGCGCTTGGCGATAACCCTTATAAGAAAATGATGGCGGCTCTTTGGCGTGAAAATCCCGCTCAATACATGGACGAAAATGAAAGCCTTGCCACTATGGCAAGTTTGCTTCATATCGATAGCGAAGGCCGTTCATTTGTGAGCGCTAAAATTGCCAAATCGGGGCTAAGTGCTGATAAGTGGTTAGCCCACTACTTACAGGCTTATATGACACCATTGCTACATTGTTTTTACCAGTATGATTTAGTCTTTATGCCACATGGTGAAAATCTCATCGTTCGATTTAATAATCATGTTCCGGTAGGCGTATTCATTAAAGACATTGGTGAAGAAATTGCCTTATTAAATAGTAACATCGAGCTGAATGATGAAATAAAGCGGATTAAGGTAACCATTCCAGAAGGCGTTGCCGTGTTGTCTATTTTTACTGATATTTTCGATTGCTTCTTCCGCTACCTTTCGGCAATTTTAGTAACTGATGGCCTACTGACCGAACAACAGTTTTGGCAAGCCGTCGCCGATACAATTGTTCAGTATCAGGCGAGTCATCCTGCACTTAAAGACAAGTTTGCTGAGCATGATTTATTTGCTGAGTCATTCCCATTGTCGTGCTTAAACCGCTTACAGCTGCGTAACAATCAACAAATGGTTGATATTACCGACCCAGCTTCAAGCTTGCAGTATGCAGGTGATTTACAAAACCCATTGGCGGAATATGCACTTGCAAACACAACAGCATAATAAGCTTGAGTTAGCCTTACGTCAGCAGTGCTCACTGCTGACGTTCTTAACTCCAACAATCGATGAACAATGGTTTAGCAGTCAATGTTTAACTAGCAAGCAATTAACCGATTTAGCTAACGCTATAAAATTAAGAGGAGCAAATGTTACTGAGGGATATGTCGCAATCAATCTCTACTTACAACTGAACTGGCAAGTTATTTACTTATTAGTAGCCTGTGTAGAGCAGCTTGGTTGCATTCCTGATCTGGTCAATATTAAGCAGCGGGTAACAGGCTCACATATTTATGGTTTGGCTAATTTAAATATCATGGCTCAACAAGACCCTTTTAATAATGCAGATTTGATTGAACTGGCAGCCAATCATTTATTTGACCACCAGCAAGCTTGGTATAATAACGTGCCATTGCAATACAGGCTAAATAAAGGATTATTAAAACGTTTACAAAGTGATACTTTCCACGCAGCGTTAATCGCTTGCTGGCCAGACAAATCGATAAAATTTATAGCAAAGCGTTTTCAACCATGGCAAAAGCTATGTGGTAAACATCGCTTTAGTGATCAAAACAATAAGCTGACATTTATGCGTAAAACCTGCTGCTTACACTACCAACTTGTAGCCGCTGATTATTGCGCTAACTGCCCGTTAAACAAAAAAGGCACTAGCGCTTGCTAATGCCTTTTTCCAAACGTTTTCTATATAAAGGCTCTAAACCTATTTACTAAGCGCGTTCATCCTTCGGCGATTCCATCACTACATGAGTTGTAATGGTTCGTACTTGTGGGATTGAGCCAAGTACATCAGCATGAAATGCTTTATAGGACTTGAGATCCGCCGTCTCGACTCTCAACAAATATTCAAACGAGCCAGTTACATTGTGGCACTCTTTTACTTCATCAATAAACTCAAGAGCGTGTTCGAATGCTCGCTGAGAGACGGTTGAGTGCTCATTTAAACCAACCCCTACATAAGCAATAAATCCTAGGCCAACAGCCTGATTATTAATAACCGCCCGATACCCCGCAATAACCCCAAGCTTTTCTAGCTCTTGCACTCTACGAAGACATGCCGATGGCGATAAACCCACTTTATCTGCCAGCTCGGCATTGGCAATTCGGCCATTGCGTTTAAGCTCATGCAATATTCTATCGTTAATTTTATCTTTTTTCATTTTTCATTGTGAACTTTAAATATACACAACAACATTAAGCGCAAAAATTGCGCGCATTACAACTTATAATTGCATCTTAATTCAAATGGAGAGATAGCGATGAGTTTCGAAATTTTAACAGCCTTGGCATTATTTGCTTTGGTATCATCAATTACCCCTGGGCCAAATAACTTAATGTTGATGAGCTCAGGTGCTAACTTTGGCTTTAAAAGAACCACACCACACTTACTTGGCGTAACGTTTGGCTTTATGTTGATGTTAGTTTTGGTGGGCCTTGGCATCATGCAGCTATTTGACTTGTTTCCACCAAGCTATTTGATATTGAAAGTATTTTGCATTGCTTACTTGCTCTATCTGGCGTTTAAAATTGCCACAAGTAACGCACAACAAAAAGCCTGTAGTGAAAGTAAGCCGTTTACTTTTATTCAGGCTGCACTATTTCAATGGGTGAACCCAAAAGCGTGGGCAATGGCATTAAGCGCGGTTAGTTTATATGCCCCAGATAAAAACCTCACCTCAGTGTTAATCGTAAGCCTCGTATTTGGTTTAATTAACCTGCCTTGTGTCAGCTCGTGGACTCTACTTGGCGAAAAGCTACAACACTGGCTTGCCAGCCCAAAGCGCTTAAAAGCATTTAACTACCTAATGGCAATACTGTTAATCACTTCAGTGATGTTTAGTTTGTTTTAAATAATTATTAAGATTGAAATACCAATTCACTTGATTAAGTGAATTGGCTTGGATCTAAACTACATAAATTCAAACTGCTCAACAGTTGCGAGCTTTAATTTGTCTATATCTTTTTTGGCCGCTTTACAATGACGACGTAACTTTGAAGGAACATCTTTATCTGCAACAAGGCTTTTTAGCATAGCTTGATAACGCATCGTTTGTGCATTGGCAATAATTTTACAATAGTACGCGACACCATCTAGCATACGCCCATCGACAGTATATTTATTTTGCCAGAGCTTATTCGCTAATGCGTCTAGGTATTGCTCTTTATAAACACCGATATTATAAAATTTCTTACCAAGGATTTGAGTTTCGGTACCATCAGCTTGGTTCACTACATCAACAAACTGATAATGCTCTTGGCTATTAACATTATAAGTTAACTTTGAGTAAAACTGCCCATCTGCAGGTGACTTAACCATTTGAACACTGCCAAGATCTGTGAAATGAAATATTTGTATTTCAGGCTTGTTATTAAAAAAGCCTTTTTCAATATAACGAATATGATCAGGCTCACCTAACTTCTTAATAATAGCTTCTGCGCTTAGCCCCTGCTCAAGAAAAAACAATGGGTTATCAAATGACTCTGTTGTGATAGCAACCTGCTTTTTAATAGTCGCTTGCGTTTTTGGCGGCTCGGGAAGTACAACTTTCCCCTTAACTAATTTAGCGATTACAGCTGTACTCTTATCAGGATCACCTTTTAAAACAACAGCATCAGATACTTGCTCACCAGCGCTATTTACAAGCCAAACAGACGAAAAGTCACTACTCAAATATCCCTTTACTAGATAGCTTTGTCCTGCTTCTGGAATAAAAGATACATCACCTGTAACAATGTAATTCGTTCCTGAATTAAACATATAGTTAATAGGTGCGGCATGATGGACCTGCGCTACTAGTGTTAGTGTCATTTCCTCTGCTGGTACTTTTCGACTAAACCCCACTGGTGACAGAACCATACCTTGTCCATAAGTAGCTTGGTTTGTTGCCCTAATAGCGTTATTGACATCTTTACCATTCACTTTACTCAAGTAAAAGAAGCGACCTGTACTAGTTGCCATGGTTCTGAAGGTGTCATCTATAGTTGCTGTTTCGCCCTGATATCCTTGAGGAACAGGGTTATAAGTTGTCATACAAGCAGATAAAGTTGATACAAAGAATAAAATAGCAAAGATTTGTATTAATTTTTTCATATTTTTAAATTCTATATTTAATAGTAAATTCTAAATTAAGATGCTTAAGCTATGTGCATAGTGAGGCTTTAAGCATATTAAATACAAACAGAGGCATGATTCTATTTTTCTTAAAGAAAACGTGAGGGACTTACTTAAAAGTGGCACAAGTTGAAACATCCATGTTTTGCGCAACGCACTTTATCAGCTTTCAGCTGCTTATTCACTAAAACCGTATAATCTAATTAACAATTCTAACCGTAATGAATTGATGACTATTTTTCACACGGCACTAAAAAGTCGACATGGTAATGCTCATCATGTCGCACCCAGGATGGTTTAGTCGAAAACTGAATATGCTCTTTTAAATAATCGGCATACTTGGTTTTATAAAGCCCAGCTTGCAGGCTTGGGGCAAAGATCACGCGCCAAAGATCGTAACTTTTTGCTGTTGCCGATTTATGTAGCTCAACAATATGAGCTGCTAAAGCGGTGTAATCAATCTTAAACTGTTCAAACCGGCCTTGTTTATCAAATTCAATATCGTAGCCAAAACGATTAAATACATGAGTTGGCAAATGAACTGATTGCCCCTTTTCGTTAACAACAGGTGTCATAAAATCAACCGACAAACCATTTTGATGGGTTTTATGCGGGCTAAATTTCCCGCCATTTTCTAAGCCCGTTTCAGCGTATTTGTATCGTTTATCAGGATGGGATTTCTGGAGCGCTTGGTAGGTATCAACAATGATGTTTTTTACCTGCTAATGAACATACGTACGCCCTGCCAGCTCTGCCATTTTGCTGTAACTGGTAAAGTTATCACCCTTGCTGGGTAGTTTTACTGCATTACGCACATAGCCATTGGCAGTTGTTCCGCCACAGACGCTATTAGCCAAAACCGATCCAGAGCAAAATAATAAGGCTAAAACTAAACATGTTTTCATTGCAGTAGCTTCTTTAAAAATTTAAAGCTTAGTGACCTGTGAATGAACAAAAAGTGAAACCTCTGTATAGCTTTCAATAAGTTAGCTAATTTGATTGAAAAAAGTTAAAACTTTTTGGAATAAACCTTTCGCCCACTCGTTACCTCTATGTCAATTCGCAAAAAAGAGGACGAGACAATGACAAATTTAAAACAATCACTTATCGCAATCTGTGTCGTAACTGCAACAGGCTTTTCAGCGGCTTCATCAGCAGCTAACGTGCAACTATCAGTCGTATCTGAACAGCAAACAGCCAGTGATAATCAAGTTTCGACAAGTTCAAACCAAGCAGCGTCGAATACGACAATGATGCAATCAACTCAACTGTCAGGCTCGGCAACAACACAAAATTCATCAGTTGGTGTGGATACTGAAAGTTCAAATAGCGGACAAGCAAATAATCAAACAACGATTGAAAACGATGAACAGCAGCCTGCTGAAACAATGCCCGAGTTTGGTTTAACAAACTCAGTATCAAGCGCTTCTCAAGCAGTCAATACCGTAGCGCTAGCAGGTGAGTCAATGCTGTCAACTGCTGTTAGTAATGTGGCCGTCGCTAACACAAATTCGAACATAACCAACGCAATGCAAAATCAATTGAGTCAGCAAACAGACGTATTAGCGTCTTTAGAGCCTAGTGAGCTAAGCACTGCTGGTCTAAGTCAGGCCTCGCAAATCACTAATGACCTGCAATCATCACTGACTAGCAATGTACAACAAGCTGCAATGAACTCTGTACAAAGTAGTGTTGAGCAAACCATTTCATCAACTGTTAGCAACAGCGTTAACCAACAAGTTGCTGAGCAAATAACCGCAGCGACAACTACCGAAGTCGTTAATAACATTCAAAACAGCCTGAACTTAGGCCTTTAACCAATAGCGTGCCGGGTTATCACTCGGCGCTCCTTTAGGAGATTATTATGCGTACAATTAATAAGCTCATCACCTTAAGTGCGTTAACCACAAGCATTCAAGTGTTTGCTACGGATGCGACTTTTCATGCTGATGCACAAATTGGCTTAACAACTAACTCTGATTTAGCCATTAAAGAGTTAGATGATATTTCTTCACAAAGTGATACAGGTTCAATACTTAAAGCTGGTGTTAGCGCTGAGTTACATGCAACTGACAACCTCAAGTTCACACCAAGTTATCGATACGAGCAAACCAATTATCACCAGCTTGACCAGTATGACTTGGCATTGCATCAATATAGCCTTGATTCTAGCTATAGCCTTTCTGGTACTGATGTAGGTATACGTTATGACGGTGCTTTAGCAAAAGTAGCAAAAGAAACATTTTTAACCTTGGATCAGGTAAGTTTGTATGTTGGCCATTACGTTAATCCAACAACCTATCTGCGCACTGCGCTTAGGGCATCAGATAAACAATTCGCCACACAGTCAATGCGCGATGCAAAAGGGTTAGGGCTTGATTCAAACCTGTATTACTTTATTAATCAGGGTAAAACGATGCTGCTTTTAGGCGCTAGTTTAGATAGAGAAAATGCTGATTCAGAGCAATTTAACTTTAAAAGTTGGGGCTTAAATACGGGCATCACTCATCGTTTTAAAGCGTTTGATATAAGCAATAAAGCAGGATTAAGCTGGCGCTATCAAGATAAAAACTACCAAGAAGTTATCAACCAACCACTTACACAAAGCGAGCCATCTCGGGATGAAAGTCGCAGTGTAGTTAGTGCATTTTGGCAGCTTTCTGTTTTTGACTCTTTGCAAATTGTTACTGAAGCAGAGTACGGCGATTATCAATCTAAGCTGGCGACAAACACCTATACCCAAAGCATTGCTTCGCTGTCATTAAAAGCCAGCTTTTAATCGATTACGCCATGTCCAAACACCGCATCTTTGCCTACTTCACCTAAATCATTCGCTTGTTGCTGTAACGCCTGGTAAATGTTTTTAGGAGAAGCATTTGGCTTTGCCGCTAAGCATGCAGCCGCCGCTGAAATACGCGGCGCGGCAATAGAGGTTCCAGATTCCCGACCAAGCTCCCCCCCAGCTTTTAACGTCATGACATTGACGCCTAATGCCGCAAAATCAATATAATCACCTTTGTTTGACCAGCGATAAATTCGGTTTTGGCTATCTAGTGCCGTGACAGCAATGACATGTTGGTATGCCGCAGGATAAAGTGGCAGCGCAGCAGGTCCTTCATTGCCTGCAGCCGCCACTAAAGTTACTTGTTTAGCCGCTGTAGCATTGATTGCTGCCGCTAAAATAGCGTTGTCGGGCCCAGTAAAACTCATATTGATAACAGGCACCTCGTTAGCAACCAACCAATCAAGTGCTTCAACTATTGCAGCTAATGTCGCCCCTTGTGATAAATCAGACTGCTGATAAAACACCGCCGCGCTGTATAATGTTGCCTCAGTTAATAACGGCATGAGCTGCTCATACTTACCTACCAAAACGCCAGCAACCGCAGTGCCGTGCAAATCGGGTGAAACTAAGTCATTTGCAAGAAATGACTGCATTTTTATCTGTGTGTTACTAAATCCCGGATGAGTCGTATCAATCGCACTATCAATCATGCCAATTTTTACAGACCAGTCACACATTGCTGTAAGCTTTTTTGTAGACGCATCTTGTTGAGAACCATTTTGCGCTTGATAAATATGATTTCTGTCCAGTAACGCTGCATCATCGAGTGAAAGTAAACGTTGCAAATGCGCTTTTGAATCGTAATTGGTCGGGACAACAAACCGCACTAATGACAAACCCAATGACGTGTATTGTTTAGTGACGATAATTTGCGCGCCAATTTGCAACAGTTTTTCTTGATGCTGTTCATTCGCCAGCATTATCCATTGCCTTTCAACTGCACGAAAACCATGCTCAACATCGACTTCAACAAATGCAGGAGCCTGCAACTGATTAAGTATCTCTAGCCTTTTGGGTAGCGAGGTCACAATGGCTGTTGCGTCGTCGATTAACTCATGTTTGCGTATGCTTTCTACTTGGCTGGTTATGCGCGGTTCAAATTGATTAATAACAGGATCTACCTGTTCTATCACACCATTTATTGGCTTGATAATCGCAGCTGATAGCGTATTTGAAGTAAACAGCAAACTACTTAAAATGACTGATTTCAATTTCATGTTACAGTGACTTCTCATTTAGTTAGGTACTACTATAACGTTTCAGTGAAAGAAAAATTGCATTTATTGGGAATAAAACTTTTTCTTGCTCGTTATAGTAGTGTGAGTTGGCTGAATCATTGATGAGTTATTTCATTAATCGGCCCTTGCCCTAACCAATAAGGGAAACTATGACAAATACAGTAACCAGTTTATTACCAGCGCTGCGACGTTTTGCATTTTCGCTTACCGGCAATCAAGCAGATGCCGATGATATTGTACAAATGACCATCGAGAAACTTTTACAAAAAGGCATGCCCGATGATATTGAACCACTAAAATGGGCTTTCAAGATCTGTCGCAATGTTTGGATCGACGAATACCGCTCGCAAAAAGTGCGCTTAAAGGCAGTTCAAAATACTGAACTTCAAGAACCCGTCTGTGACGATGAACAAGAGAGTTTCGCTACCCAAGAGACTTTACAACGAGTAAATAACGCTTTAACAAGCTTGCCAGATGAACAGCGCGCTATTGTATCCCTCGTAGCAGTGCAAGGTATGGCTTACAAAGATGTTGCACACACCCTCGAGATACCTGTTGGCACCGTGATGAGTAAATTGTCACGAGCCAGAGCTGCACTTTATCAATTAATTAAGCCTGATTTCACTAAGGAAAACGCATGAAGATTGATGACCAAACACTCAGTGCTTTTTTAGACAATGAATTACCAGCAAACGAAATGGACGCAATACGTAATGCAATTGCTGAAGATGAGCAACTCGCTTTACGCCTAGCTGAACTATCTGAAGTTGACATGCTAGTTAAACAACACGCAGCACAGATTGATGCAATGCCCTTGTCTGATGAACTTGCACAAACAATCGAGCAACATAATAAAGAGAATGTCGTTTCGCTATCCAAATGGCAGCAAATTAAACTAGCTGGTCGCAAACAAATGGCCGTTGCAGCAAGTATTGCGGTGCTTTTTACAGTCGCTATTGCTAGCTTTGTTCAACAACAAGGTTTGGAACAACCCATTGCCAACGCATTAGATCAACAACTGAGTGGCGACAACACACTATTAGATACAAACAGAAGCCTAACTGCACAGCTTAGCTTTGTTAATACTAATGGCGATTTTTGCCGCCAATACACGCTGTATTCTAAAACTACCCAGCAAACACATATTGCTTGTAAACAACAAGGAATTTGGCAGCTTCATTCATCGAGCGAGCAACGCGCAATTTCAAGCCAAAGCTATCGCTTAGCAAGTAAAACACCTGCGCTTGATAGTTACATCGACGAGCACATTCAAGGCCAACCGTTAGATCGTAACGCCGAACAACAAGCACTAACTAACCATTGGCAATAAGCGAGACAATCATGAAACACGTATTATTAGCTTATATTGCCATTGTATTAATTGGCTGCACCAGCAGCCAACATTCGACCGATAAAAGTATACCTGGCCTAACAACTAAGCAGCTTGCGGATAATCAATATATCCTTAGATACGAGACTCGTCACGGTTCAAAGCGCTCAGCGCTTGAGCAAAGTATGCTGCAAGCCGCCAACATTACGATAGACAACGGTTATGACTGGTTTCTCGTTGCCGAGCAGGCAGTTGATGTTGAACGCGCCAAGCCCACTAACAAACCACGTTTTGAGCAAAGAGCACACTGCGGTTTATTAACCTGCACAAGTCAAACTTCGCCAGCACTGCATGAGTCAACGTTATTAGAGCGCACAATCGTCATACAATTAACAATCATTTTAGGAAAAGGCATAAAACCAAGTGAAAAAGCGCATGATGCTTATACGCTAATTGAACAAGCTAATAATTCATAAAATTAATATTTAAAGGTAAAAATTATCCTCATTACATCTTTTTACCTACTGCTGAACTGCATAAGTAATTACACCGTTAATCACTAATACTTTGATCTCACTTAAGTGAAATTAACTAGATAAGCGCTAAACTTACCGCAACTTGATTAATTGTAAGGATGTAGCCATGACACACCTAGTTAGTGATTTAATGACGCCAGACCCATTTGCTATTAGCGCGCAAAATACCCTGCATGATGCTCATAATCTAATGAAAGAGAAAAATGTTCGTCATATCCCCGTGATCAATGAGCACGGTGGTTTGGTTGGCATGTTAACGCAAAAAATCATGATTGCTCAGGTAATGAATATCATGGCTAATTACAATGCCAGCGCCCTCGAACGCAAGGAAAAGCAAACTAAAGTGGTTGATATTATGGCTACCGATTTTACCAGTATCTCGCCAGAGCAACCGCTACACGAAGTTGCTAAGTTTTTTGTTGAAAACCGTCATGGCTGCATGCCTGTGGTTGATAAAGATAACAACCTAGTGGGCATTCTAACCTCATCTGATTTTGTTCGTTTAGCGGCGGCTTTACTTTCTTAAATCGTAACTTTGTATCTGCACACTGAATTTTTTACAGAAGGTGTGCAGAGTTTTCATACTTCTTCTTAGCTAGTATCACCCTCACTCAAGACTTAAATAAAATTAATCTTTTAAATTCAGATTCTTATAATTTAAAAATTATTAGGCACAACGCTTGCTTCTATGTAATTACACATGCTTTTTAGATTAAAAGCGAAAGGAAATTTACAGATAATCTCGGAGGAGTAATGAGTAATTCATCATCAAAAATCGCAGAATTTACAGCACCGGGTGTTAAAGACCAAGCTGCAGCGGACACGATTGCTATTCTAGACCAACGCATGGTCGCTTTAATCGATTTACACCTCACTTTAAAGCACATTCATTGGAATGTTGTTGGTCCTAATTTTATTGGTGTACACGAAATGTTAGACCCACAAGTAAGCGCAGTGCAAGAGATGACTGACACGATTGCAGAGCGTATTGCAACCATGGGCGGCGTACCTGTTGGCACACCTCAATCAATTGTAGAACGCCGTACTTGGCAAGATTATTCAATTGGTAAAGGCTTAGTTACTGACCACCTAACAGCGCTTGATAAAGTGTATAACGGTGTTAATAAAGACCACCGTGCAGCTATCGATAAGCTTGGTGAGCTAGACCCAGTTTCTGAAGATATGATCACTGGCCAACTGGCTGATTTAGAACAATTCCAATGGTTTGTTCGTGCACATATCGAATCGTCTACCGGCGAATTGAAAGGTTAAACCCCATTTAAAGGTTAAACCCCCTAGGTCTATCCGAAGACCCCTTGCCCAGCATTTGCTGGGCTTTTTTATGCTTTGTTACAACCAACCTTTATGTTTAAAGAACAAGTAAGGTGCAAAGCCAGACAGCAACATAATGCCAATTGCAAACGGGTAACCCCATGCCCATTGCAGTTCAGGCATACTGTTAAAATTCATCCCATAAATACTGGCGACAACGGTTGGAGGTAAAAACACCACTGAGGCGATAGAGAAGGTTTTGATAATTTGGTTTTGTTCGATGTTAATAAAACCCTGAGTCGAGTCCATTAAGAAATTCACCTTATCAAACAAAAATGTACAGTGAGACATAAGGGTATCAATATCGAGTACAATTTCACGTAGTGATTCGCGGTCTTCTGTCGGCGCTCCTAGGTGGCGCAGTAAAAACGAAATATTCCGGCGCGTATCCATCAAACATAAACGCACCTTACCGTTATTATCTTCAAGGCGAGAAATTCGGCTAACGGCTTCTTCTAAGTCAGAGTCATCCTCTTCAAGTACATAGGCACTGAGTTTTTCTAACTGATGATGCATGTCTTCAAGCATATCAGCGTGGTTTTCGACTTTTTGGTCAAATAAAGTCACCAAAAGTTGCTTTGGATTATCACACGCCACTTGCCCTTTCCGAGCACGTAGTCGTAATAGACGAAAATCGGCTAGTTCATCATCGCGGATTGTCAGCAAACAGTTGTCTTGTAACAAACAAGCTACGGTTACCGTATTAAAGCGCCCTTCGTTTGGTGACATGAAAAGCGCATGCACATGCAAGCCTTCATGGTCGATAAAGCAACGGGAAGAGGCCTCGATTTCTTCAACATCATCAGCGCCGGGTAAGGTGATATTAAGGGTGCTTGCCAGCGCTTGTCGTTCTTCTTCAGTCGGATTTATAGTATCAATCCAATGGGCATTCTTAATAGCGGTTGCAAGAGGCATATCAGCAGCTGGCTCTGTTTCTGTGATCACACCTTGGTCTATAGAAAAAAATCGTAACATGCGCCCTACTTAAAAAATAAAATTATTTAAAGAATTTAGATGTTTCAAAGACAAACAATATATCAGTGTTTTTATGGAGCAAGCCATTAAAATAGCTTGGCAAATGCAAGCTGGTTTCGCCCAGATGATTTAGCACTATACAGTGCATTATCAGCTCTTTTCATTAACGATATTAAGTTTTCTTCATGAGGACGGTCCCAATCAGCTACCCCTAAACTAACTGTAATCTTTAGCGGTTGCTCAGCGTAATTAATTGTCATCTTTGCGACAGATTTACGGAGCAATTCTAGCTTCTGTTTTGCCTCTACCACTCGCGTGTTTACCAAAATTAGAGCAAACTCTTCGCCCCCTAAACGACCTAGTAAATCCTCTTGCCTTAAAGTTTTCTTGACTAGGTTTGCAAAACTTACCAATACCTCATCTCCAGCAGCATGACCGTATGTATCATTAATTTTTTTGAAGTGATCTAAGTCTAAATAAGCAAATACAACTGGTTGATTATTACTTTGACACATTTGCAATAGTTCATTCCCTTGAGCTAGAAACTCTCGACGAGATAGCAATCCTGTTAAATGATCATACATTGCTAGTTTTCGATGTGTTTCCTCTAATTTTTGAACTTTAATCATCAAACCACTAATAGACCATGAAACGATTGGTGCAGTAACTGCAGGAGCAATTGTCGCTATAATAAAAATGATAGGCATCATTTCTGTCCCTGTAGCAAGAAGAATCAAGAAAGTAATCAGTAAAGAAATTGCAATACTAATTACAGTAATAAAAAGCATCCTAAGCCAACGGCTTTTTTCTCTTTCTCGATAATCCATTAAAGTTCGTTCTGTTTCATAAAAACGCCTCATGCAAGCCTCCCGCCCTCAAAGTAATAGATGATCGAGTATAATCTAAATTTAATCCAACAAGACTAGCACAAAGAGTTGAACTACGAAGTTACACCCTTAAACACATATTGATTGTGATAACTATTTTCATTTGCATTTAATTAATTATAATAGGGCTACTATCATTCAAGTGAGTGCAAATATGAAATACTTAAGCGTCATGTTATTACTGCTTTCAAGCTCAGTCTTCGCTGAGCAACGAATAGTGAGTGCCGGAGGAACATTAACAGAAATTATATTCGCGTTAGGTCAGCAGCAAGAGCTAGTAGGTGTTGATCAATCGAGTATGTATCCAAAAGCGGCCACAGAGTTACCTCAGGTTGGGTATTACCGCGATCTTGCTGCGGAAGGTGTACTTTCTTTACGCCCAACGGCACTTTTTGCACTTGAAGGAACTGGCAGACCTGAAGTATTGAAACAAATCAGTTCGACTGGTGTAACGTTAAAAACCTACCCTAAGCCAGACTCTATCAGTGAGCTAAATAGCTTAATTACTAATTTAGGTAATGAATTAGGTGCGCAAGAGCAAGCACGTGCTTTAAATCAAAAAATCCAAAATAGCTTACCTGAAAAATCTTCGCTTACTGGTAAAAAAGCACTTTTTCTATTATCGGCCAATGATAGAGGCTTAGTTGCTGCCGGTACTGATACCGTGCCGCAAATGTTGTTTGAATATACTGGAATTAAAAACTTAGCGCAGACTCACTCAGGCTTTAAACCATTAAATAGAGAGATCCTTGCCGTAGAGCAACCCGATTTTATTATTGCACCTGCTCATGTCGTTTACTCATTAGGTGGTAAAGATGCATTTTGTAAGCTGCCCGCTTTATCTTTATTAAAAGCAGCACAAAACTGTAAGTTACTGGTTATGGATAGTTTATTATCATTGGGGTTAACACCAAGAATAGCGATTGCCATTGAGCAAGTTAGTGAATATCGCAATAAGCTATGAACGGTTCAATTACTTTACCAATAGAGCTAAGAACAAGGCTTTTTCCTAATAAATGGATAGTCCTTTGCGTTCTGAGTATTGCCGCCTTATCTTTACTAAGTATTGGTTTTGGCCCCGCCGGCTGGGACTGGCGTTTAGCTATTGCTTGGCTTGCGCCAGAGCACTTTACACAGTTTGACCCGTTACAAATTAATGTTGTTACGCAAATTCGTTTACCACGTTTTATGTTAGCAGTAATGATTGGTTTAGTGCTGGCTCAAACTGGCACGGCAACTCAAGCCCTGTGCCGTAATCCACTTGCCGACCCATCTATTATTGGTATTAGTTCAGGCGCTGCAGTTATTGCAGTGGCATTTATCGCACTGGGTGCGAAATTTGATTTTCAAGCCGATAAATATTTACCTTATGCCGCATTTTTAGGTGCATTGGCTGTCACGCTTTTTGTTTACCTTATCGCTAAACAGGCCGGTCAAGTTAATGTGACGACCTTGATTTTGGTCGGTGTAGCAGTAAACGCTCTTGCCTTTGCATTAATAGGGTTATTAAGTTTTTATGCTGATGACAGTGCGCTGAGGTTAATAAACTATTGGACTATGGGCTCACTTGGCGGTGCTACGTGGACTAATTTAAATCAAGCATTACCACTGTTACTTATCAGTGCAATTGGCCTGTGGTATTTAAAAGAACCTATGAATTGTTTGCTGCTAGGTGAATCACAAGCTCAGTATTTAGGAATAAACACGCAGACTCTTAAATTTCAAATCATTATTTTAGTTGCATTAGGTGTGGGAGCAAGTGTCGCAATGACAGGCTTAATCGGGTTTGTTGGTTTGGTTGTTCCGCATATTGCAAGGCTTATGGTGGGTCCCCATTTACGGGTTATGATGCCTTTGTGTATGTTGCTTGGCATTATCGTTTTATTACTCTCTGATTGGCTCGCACGCACATTAGTCATGCCAGCAGAACTTCCTATTGGGATAATCACCGCCCTACTTGGTGCGCCTTTGTTTATCTACCTTATTTTAAAAAGTAAGCAAGGAGGCGCAATTGCTTAGTTTTAATAACTTAAGTGTTAATTACGGCGAAAAAGCCATCTTGCAAGATTTAACTGGTGAGATTAAAGCAGGTCAATGTGTGGGCTTAATTGGTGAAAATGGAGCTGGAAAATCGACCTTGCTCCACACTCTAGCCGGAAGTCATCCTTATCAAGGTGAAATACTGCTCCACAACCACCCCTTAGCAAAATTTAGCCAAGCTAAACTGGCCCATCAACGTGCCGTTGTTATGCAGTCTCAGCAGCTAGGTTTTGCATTCACAGTGCAAGAGCTTGTTGCAATGGGGCGCTACCCTTACAAAGAAACAACGCAGCACTGTGCTAAAAAAGTAGCTCAATACATTGATTTTATGGAGCTGGGACACTTGAGAGATCGTCGTGCCACGGCTTTATCGGGCGGCGAGTTACAACGAGTGAGTATGGCACGTTGTTTAGCGCAACTCGATGCATTTAGTGATGATGCTCAGCCGAAGCTCATGTTATTAGATGAGCCAACTTCAGCGCTCGATATGCGCCACCAGCATGCTTTATTGGGTTGTGTTAACAAGTTTGTTGAGCAAGGCAATGCCGCCATTATTGCAATCCACGACTTAAATTTAGCAAGTCTTTATACCAGCGACATTATTATGTTGCATCAAAAACACATTTTGGCGTCTGGCAGAACATCAGATGTCCTCACTGAACATAATTTAAAACACATTTACGCCATGCCTTTGTATGTTAAGTCACATCCACTGCATGACGCCCCAATGATTTATTCTCAACGTCAGGAGTTTTCATGAGAACACAAGCCGTCAACGACGCCAAGCAATTGGTATACAAAAAAAATAGCGGAGTAATGTCTACCCTTTCATATAATTTACGCGGCTATCCATTTGGCTCTGTAACTCCTTACATGTGTGATGAGCAAGGAAAACTGTATTTTTTTATCAGCGATATTGCTCAACACACTAAAAACCTAGTTCACGACAAGCGCATGAGTCTAACAATATTTGATGCAGCGCAAACAGGCGATCAAAACGAACATGGTCGAGTAACCATCGTGGGTGATGGCTCATTAGTTCCAGCAGAACATGCTGAAGTATTACTCAACAAATATATTGCTTTATACCCAGAAGCTGACTCTTATCGTAGCGCTCATGACTTTAACTTATGGCAATTAGACCCTGTTCGCATTCGCTATATAGGCGGCTTTGGCAAGATTTTTTGGATTGAAAAAGATGAATGGCTTACATCAGAAAAAGCATGGGATGACAACCAAGAGCTGCATATGATCAATCATATGAACGAAGACCACAAAGATGCAATGTCCTTAATTCTAAACCATCACTACCACGTTGACGACACAGCACCCGTTATGAATGGTTTGCTACCGCAAGGCTGCTACATCAGAAGCCATAATAAGAACTACTACATCCCTTTTAATGAGGTATGTGATAACCCTCAAGCAGTACGAAAAGCACTTGTTCAACTAACTAAAGATGCACGTGCCACTGTATAAATATGTTCATTTAAGGAGAATACCATGAAGAAAATTTTAGGCTCTATTTTGTTTATTCTTGCAGCTTCAGCAAATGCTAATGAATGTGAACTAACAATTGAATCAAACGATATGATGCAGTTTTCAACTAAGTCATTAACTGCCCCAAAAAGCTGTAAAGAAGTGACGGTAACACTAAAACATACTGGCAAATTACCAAAAAATGCCATGGGCCATAACTGGGTGCTTTCTAAACAAGCAGATATTCCAGATATCGCCAGCGATGGCATGGGCGCAGGGCTTGACAAAAATTACCTAAAAGAAGGTGATAGTCGTGTACTTGCTGCAACTAAAATTATAGGGGGTGGCGAACAAACCAGCGTAACCTTCGCAAGCAACCTTTTAAAAGAGGGCGAAAATTATGCATTTTTCTGCTCATACCCTGGTCACTACGCAATTATGCAAGGGACGTTTACCTTAATTTAAACCTTATATTTTCACCAATAGATAGCCAGCTAGTTTGCTGGCTTTCTTGACTTAAGTTAATCGCTATTCACCCCAATAGCAGGTTTTAATATTGCCGATAGAATACCCAATAAAAATATACCACCAATTGTTAACTGATGTGTTTTGTAACATTTATCTCGTTTCCTTTTGATTTTAAATCACCTAATCTGGGCACATATCTGCAAGGAGAGAACAATGAAAGACTTACAAAAATTAGTGGGTAATTTAAATAAATCAGGCGCGCTGAATGGCTTTTTGGGTGGTGTTGCCGGCGGTGGGCTAACGAGCTTGATGGGCGGAAAAAGTAAAAAGAGCAGTAAAAAAGCCGTTAAATACGGAGCATTGGCTGCTGTAGGTGGTCTTGCCTGGAAAGCCTATAAACAATATTCAGAGCAAAAATCAGCCCCAGTTCAGCAAACTAGTTCACGTGGTTTTGATTTTACTCCCGCCACGCTGCCTGAGCAGTCATTCACTGATGCAATCGACGATAATCACAGTGATGGGCAATTATTACTCATGCGCGCTATGATTGCAGCTGCCTATGCTGATGGCCACATTGATGAAACCGAAAGACAAAAAATCTTCGCACAAGTAGAAACAATGCAATTGTCAGTGCAAGAAAAAGCCATGCTGTTTGATGAGCTAAGAAAACCAATGCAACTATCAGAGTTAGTTGCCGCTGTGCCAAACGCACAAATGGGTATTGAAGTATATGCAGCCAGTGCCAGTGCAATTGATTTGAACCAAACAGTTTCTAAACACTACTTAGACACATTGGCCAATCAGTTATGCATTCCTAGCGAACTGGTAATGAGTATTCATAGAGAACTTAACACTATTAGCTAAACCATTAACATTATTAGTTATTAGATACAAAAGAACGCCAGCAAAAATTAAACTTAGTTCTGTTTATATGGATATTTTGCAAGTGACGTACAGCAGCGTCATCGCACAAAATAAAATATCAAAATACAATCAAAAAAAATGGCCACAATTAACATGTGGCCATTGAAACGCTAAAATACTATAGAGCTTATTGCAGCCACTAATTCATTTTATTGTATTAGTGCTATTTCTTTGAATATCACGAATCCCTTGCTTACCTTCTTTTTCCAAAGCAGCAATTTGTTCAGGTGTACGACACACGCGAGTAGCAATATTGCTGCCAGTCGGTTTTTCCATTTTACAAATTAAGCCATCGTTACTTGCTTGTTCTTTACCTGAGTTTGCGCATCCAGATAAAACTAAACCAACCAAGGCCAACATTAAAAACCTCATAAACAAACTTCCTTTTAAAACTAACTAAAACTAATAGATAATCATGAAAACGAGCCGCCACTATAGCAATTCATTATCAACAAGAAAAACGCTAATGTGCTTTTTTAGTCCCATAACGGATCATATCTTTACCGTTTTCATAAACATCATTACTTACGTAACGACCCAGTAGCAGCTTATGACTATCATCAAGCACCGCAACAAATGGGCGACCATCACTATTGTTTGTAGCAAGTGCAACTCCGGCTACGTTTTCAAGCCCTAAACCGCCATTTTCAACTAGGCGTAAAAACGTTTCTAACTCATCTAATGTTTCAATTACATCGTTATCGTTAATCATCTCAAATACTCAGTGTTGCAAATGCGCGTAGCATAGCAGGATTCAAAATAAGGTGCTAATTGGCGTGTCTAAGAAACTCTATAAAATGTCGTTTTTTTGCAATATTAAACAATGCATAAGCACTAAGCTCGTTGAAAATATTATTTAAGGATTATTTATGAAACGAGCTAACTATTTTTCTTTACAACCACTGCTAATAAAGCACCTAATGGAACAAGAGCAACTTATAAAACAGGCTGCCGAAACGACTTTCAGCTTAAAAACATGGGAGCTTATTAAATTAAGAGTGTCGCAACTTAATCAATGTGCTTTTTGTATTGCGATGCACACACAACAAGCAAAAGACTATGGTGAAACTACGAACCGTATTATTGGTTTATGTGCTTGGAAAGATATGCCCTTTTACACTAACCAAGAACAACTTGCGCTAACTTTGTCAGAAAAATTGACACAAGCACAGCCAATTGATGATACTTTCTACCAATCGCTAGTTAAAGAATTTACAGACGAAGGGTTAGTCGCTCTCACAATCGCTATTAATGCCATTAATAGTTGGAACCGTATTGTGAAAATGTTTAAACCTGAAGTGGAGTTTAATGAGTAACCACCTTACCTTAGAACTGATGACCCCTAAAGGTGATATTGCCCAAAGTATTCAAGCTATTTGGTTTGCCAAGGCGAATTTTCAAGGGGAGCAATGGCTTGCTTGTGACGGAGCTACAGGTGTTATATTTCCTGTTGCAGGTGAGCTAATGCTTGATGACCATCAGTTGCTCCCCCCTTATGCATTCCAACAAACATCTACACATGCTTCTAAACTTACTTTTTCAGAAAATGCTGTGTTCTGTGGTATTCGTTTTAACCCGACCGTATTACCTGAACTTGAACGCTCTGCACACCCTATCGTCGCAAAGAGCTCATTAAATGCTATAGCAAAAACCTTGCAACAGAGTGCCAACCTCGAAAAGTTTGTGACCTTGGTCAAATCGTATTTCACTAGCCAGCACAGATTAAATCAACATAATAAACACTCAAAACATTTAATCCGTAATCTAATTGAGTTAACGCCTCTCGAAACGGCTTATCAGCGTGCCCCACTGAGTCAACGTCAGCTTGAAAGGCAGGTTAAGGAGCAATGTGGTGTCACACCTAAATATTTTGAACGTATTTACCGAGTAAAACTGGCTAAACAAGCAATTAAGGAAAACCCTGAGCAAAGCTTTGCAGATATTGCAGTAGAATGTGGCTTTACCGATCAGCCGCATTTAATCAAAGAGTTCAAAGCAATAATGCACGTCACCCCGGCAAAATACCGCAAGTTATTAAAAGACGCTCAAACTAAACAAACAAAACTCATTTTGCGTTAGTCATCTTCAAAACGCAGAATATCACCTGGCTGACAACCTAAGTGCTTACAAATTGCATCTAAGGTTGTAAAGCGTACAGCTTTAGCTCGCCCAGCCCTAAGAACGGATAAGTTTTGTGGCGTAATACCTATCGCTTCAGCTAATTCTGTAGATTTCATTTTTCGCTTAGCTAACACAACATCTAAATCAATAATAATCGCCATTAAATCACTAACTCTTGCTCTTCTTGTAGTTGCTGTGCTTGGCCCATAATCCAACCAATAACATAAATAATCAACCCCACCACTAAACCTATAATATCAGTATCTTGTATCGTCACGACTCTTCCCATATCAGTTCCTGTTGCAAAATTAAGAAGAGTTATAAGTAGTGGTGGATAGCATACAACTAGTGCAAATTGCGCTAATAATACGCCACCTAACCATTTAAAACATTGGATATTTTCAATAGTGAAAAAAGATCCACATCGGTAAAGCAGAAATAACCGAATCAAAATTATATTGATAAGAAAAAACGGCAGCAATTGCACAAGACCCAGCCATAAAACACTATCAAAGCCATGCTCACCCAATGTCTGAGCGATTCCTTGCCAAGATCCACTGACTTCAAGGCCAATCCACATATGCGCACCGTTACTTTGCGTAAAACTTAACACATCACTGTCACTGAAAAGGACAATAATGCTTGTTACTAACAAACTAATAAGCGTAAAAAGTAGTAAGCTTAGGATCAGCGTACTCATCCACACTATTTTTTTCATGACGATTTACTCAGTGTTATTTGTTTTAAAAGTTGCTCATAGTGAGTCGCTAACTGCTTACCTGTCAACGCATTTGAATGATGCTTACCTTTTGCAATGTAAAGCTGCTTTTGCTGAGATTTTGCATGTTGATATAAATCTTCCGCTAACTCAGGTGGCGTTTGTGTGTCTTTTTCACCGGTGATTATTAATAGCGGTGCTTGGTAAACTTGTAATACTTTTAAATTATCAACTTGATAAATCTCTTCACTAAATTCAACACTAACAAACGGTTTAGCAAACCACGGAATTCGTGCTGCTGTCATCTGCTCAACATTTGTCACACTGCCTTCGAGTACGAGAGCATCGACGTTGCGCTGATTGGCAACATAACCTGCGATCATACTTCCTAAAGAATGACCATGGATCACCACAGGCAAAGTACTTAGATCGGCTCTGCCTTTCACATAATCAAACACCAGTAATGCATCAGCTTTTAGGTTAGCCACACTGGGTACTCCAGAACTCAGCCCATAACCGCGATGATCCATCATTAGAATATTTACCTGAAAAGGTAAAAGTAGCTTGGCAGGATCCCCGCCTGCGGCACTAACGCGAAACTGGTTGCCACCAAAGTAAATAACTGTTGCGCGTGCATCTGCAACTTTAATTAGGGTGCCTTTAAGAGTGATGCCTTCATCGGTGGATAAAGTAACTTCTTGCTTTTTGGCTGTCGCATCAACATTTTGTATTTCCTGCATCGTTATTTTTTTATCCGGATACAAAAAGTGAGACTCCTCAACTTTAATTGTCGTACAACCAGTTAATAACAACACAATCAGCGAAACGATTGCTATAGAACCAAATTTCATTTTCACGATCCTTCTAGTAAAAAAACTACTATGGCACTGAAAAAGTTAAAAAACAAACAAAAATTACCGAAAAACGATAATAAATTAACTCATATCGAACATTTAAAGTCCTTCCTTTGAGGTAAAGTATTGAGCAAAAGCGCTATCTCTGTTCATTCATTATTTCTCTAATTCTGTTTTGAGCGATTTTATTTGCGCTCAGCTTTTATCCATAGGATAGTTAACTCAAGCCTACAAAACCTGCTGTAACTAAATAGGATAATCATGAAAAAAGTTTTACTTGCCACCAGCTTAATCGCCTCGTCATTTACTGCATTTGCAGCCAAATTAACCGTTGAGGAACTGCGTATTGAAAAAGCCAGCAAAGCCATGCCAAAGGTGTTGAGTGCTTTTTCTGATGAAGTAAATCAATTTGAAAAACAATGGCAAGCTGCCACCAGTTATCAGCAAGCAAGTGACCTTATTGATGATTACGCCAAACAATTATGGCGCGATGCCAAAGCGCGTATAATTAAAACCAACAGCTTCGACGACCGAGAGCTGTATTGGGCACGTTTACTTTCAAGCAAGATTATTCGCACCAGCAAACCTCAGTTTGCAATGACCGACAGTGAACAAACCGCGTTATTAACCATGCTTGAAAATGGCAGCCGAGGCCGTACCGACCTTGATTACAGTAAAAAAACCGATAAACACATTTTAATTACAGGTTTTGATCCATTCTTATTAGATAGAAATATTAATCAAAGTAACCCATCAGGTGTTGCGGCATTATTACTTGATGGCCAAGTGATTAATTACAATGGCATTAGCGCAGAGATCAATACGGTGATGGTGCCAGTACGCTACGAAGACTTTGATCAAGGTATTATCGAATCATTACTTGCGCCCTATTACGCACTTAACAATGTCGATATGATTGCCACTATTAGTATGGGCAGCAAAGACTTTGACCTTGAACGCTTTCCAGGTAAACGCCGTAGTGTAACGGCGCCCGATAACGCCAATATTGTGTATGGCGGCACAGCCACTGCACCGAAAATTTCGAGCCTTAACGACCGCCCTCTTCCGGGCAATGAGTTTGTCACTTTTAGCTTACCAGTTAAGCAGATGCAAAAAGCCAAAGGGCCATTCCCAATCAACGACAATCATAAAGTCGTTACGCTTGAAAAAGCATTTGAGCCACAATCTCTTAAAGAATTAGAAGGTGCGATTGCTGTCAAAGGTGGTGGTGGCGGCTACTTATCAAATGAAATTTCGTATCGTAGTATTCGACTGCGTGATGAGCTTAATTCAGACATCCCTACAGGGCATATTCACACCCCACGTATTCAGCAATTTGAGCCCGAGACAGAAGCTAAAATTGTTAAGCAAATTAAAGCGATGCTGGAGCAAAGCTTAGTTGCAATTTAAAACGTTAAGCTCAGCTATTTAGTAATAGCTGAGCTTTTTCCAACTCACAATTGATTCTTATTGTGGGCCTGTTCCGCCATTCACTTTACTGCCCAAAGAATTTGGATCATCCAAGCGGTATGGATAGAGTTGAACATCACCAAATACCGCTGCTCCGCTATCACGATATTGATCAGTTGCTGATCTTCCAGTGTAAACATTTCCTGAGGCACTAAAATAACCCGAGCCTTGATTCCAGTGCGGTTTTGCTGAATTTTCAAAGTAATTGTTTTCTACTAAAACCTCAGCGCCATTACCTGCACTAATTGAGAAGTAAGTAATGTTCTTCCAGTAATTATTAAACATATGCACGCGTGAATTATAGCCATCGACTTTAGGGTTTCTCCCTGCTGCTGTATCCCAAAAATTGTGATGCGCTGTTATTTGAGAGTTTCTGAACAAATGAGTATACCAATGCTGGTTAGCGCAAACTTGCGTGTTATGCCCGTAAAAACGATTCCAACTTAAAGTAACGTTTTGACTATTGTCTACATCAATATATCCATCACTTATTTTATTAAATGCCATGTGATCAACCCATACATGACTACTATCATCTATTGAAATAGCATCACCAGCTTCAACAAGCGCAGGGTTAATATCCTCAAGCATAATGTTCTTAATAATAATATTTCGCTGATTACTGATAACGAGGCTGGCACCAATTATTTTCGAGCTTTTACCTAACCCTTGCAGCGTTTTATTTGATTGCACAATAATACGTCTATCATTGCGGGTAACATTCACGGTTGAGTTTGAGCTACTTCCCAACTCACTACAGCTTTGATTACCAACAGGTATTCTGTACCAAGTTTTACCGTAATCACCCCATTGGCCACAATCAAGTGGGCAAGCTGGCACCGTTCTATTGGCGGTTCTACAATCAATCACGGTGTTATCTGGAACCTGAATAACCGCAGCAGAGCCAGAACTCAACGCCGTACTTAAATCATCACAGCTATATACTGTGATGGCTGTGTTATTCCCACCACCGGTCGTTGTGCTCAATCCATCTTGGCCTGCTTGAGATGCAAAGCCTATTAAGTCACTAGGAGTGGTTCCTGTAGTCCCACAGTCGCCATTTACTGGATTAATAAACCATCTTTGTGAACTGATCCCAGCATCATCATTTTGATAAACATTTGCAGTATTATTTGAGCCTGCAACTGTCAAAGATTTACCGGTTAACTTATTAACGATATTGAAGCCGCCCGATGAAGATGCTTTTAACAACCAACGTTGATTTGCTCCTTGCCAATCATCATAAGCAATTATATTTGCACCATTTGATTGCGATGAGTTCAACACATCAAGAACTTTATTATTAAATTTAGAGCGAATAATCCAATAGCCATCTGCTTCTTGAATAAGCTGAAACTTTTGGTTATTTCCACCCCAGTATTCGTAGCTAATAATATTCGGGGCTGAGCTAGAATCACTGGTATTTACATCAAGTGCAAGGCCAGACCCCCTATTAATTACAGAGTATACATTGCCAGATTCTGGCATAGCACTACATTCTCGTGCCTGTAAGGTATGTTGAGTAAAGCACAAAAGTACTATTAATGTTTTCACTAACAACTTAGTTGAGCTGTAAATCTTCAAGACTATCTTCCTTAACTATTTATAATATTAAATTACCTATAAAGATAGACTACCTGCATGTACCCAAAAACACAATTAATGTTTATTTTTTGTAAAGAAACTAATAAACCATCTGAAAACTACATGACTACAACTCCCGACAAAGTCTGTGTTATTTAAAGCAAAAAACTTAATAGCTGATTTTATCGCTAGTCATACTAAAGTTTGACACATAAAAATTGTAAAACTCTTGTTTATATCTAAACTTTAAGTATGAAAAATCATTAGGCCAATTATATGAAAGGTATCGTCTTTACCGAGTTTTTAGAAATGGTCGAAAATGAGTTTTCTTATGAGGTCGCAGACAAAATCATTGAAGAAAACTCACTTACTTCAAACGGCGCTTACACCAGCGTTGGAAACTACGACAATAAAGAGCTGTTAATGTTGGTCAGCTCATTAAGCAATCACATAAATAAGCCCGTTGATGAACTAGTTCATGCTTATGGTAAGTATTTGTTAAAGCGTTTTTTTGTTTTATTTCCACACTTTTTTGATAGTGTCGAAAGTACTTTTGAATTCCTTGATACCATTGACCAACACGTACATATTGAAGTTAAAAAGCTCTACAACGACGCTGAATTACCAAGCTTTGAAACTAAACGAATTAGCCAGAACGAAATGCAAATGTTTTATCGCTCTGGTAACCCATTTGCATGTCTAGCTGAGGGCTTATTTGAGGGCGCATGCGAACATTTCAATGAAGTTATTACCGTTAAAAGCGAGATTGAGGATAACTATCAATCTGCCACTTTTACTCTAACAAAAGAAGCTTAATGTGGATGAAGAACTCTACAAACGTAGAATAGAACGAGAGCGCCAGGCTCGAAAAGAAGCCGAAGCGCTTTTAGAACAGAAGTCCTTAGAGTTATATGAAGCCAATATGACGCTAAAACATGCCGCCGAAAATCTAGAACAAGAAGTCATCATTCGCACCCAGGATTTAAATAAAGCCAAAGAGTTAGCCGATGCCGCCAACCAAGCTAAATCGATGTTTTTAGCGAATATGAGTCACGAAATCCGTACGCCAATGAATGCAATTCTAGGCATGGCCCACCTCGCCCTTGATACAGAATTAACCGACAAACAATATGATTACATTGAAAAAATCCAACTCTCGGCCAAATCACTGCTTGGTATTATCAATGACATTCTCGACTTTTCTAAAATAGAAGCCAATAAGCTCGAACTTGAAAACAGTGATTTTAATCTAAACAACTTTCTCGCTAACCTAGCTAATTTAGCCAGTAGCTTAATTGAGAAAAATAACATCGAAGTCATTTTTGAAATTGACGATGATATTCCTGAATTTTTAATCGGTGATGCACTTAGGCTCAATCAAGTTTTGTTAAATTTACTGAGCAATGCTATTAAGTTTTCAAACCAGCAAAATGTCACGCTAAAAATGACAAAAGAGTCACAAACCGATACCTCTCTTTGTATTAAATTTCAGGTCATTGACCAAGGCATTGGTATGTCTCAAGAGCAAGTAAATAGTGTGTTTAAGCCTTTTTCACAAGCCGATGTTTCAACAACACGTAAGTTTGGCGGTACAGGTCTAGGTCTTGTTATCAGTAAAAAGATCATCGAGCTTATGGGTGGTCACATTGAGGTAAAAAGCCAATTAAACAAAGGGAGTTGCTTTAGTTTTGATGTGTCATTTGCGCTATCGGGTATGCAAAGCTGCCACGACACAAACATTTTCAAACATAAGCGAGCTCTTATTATTGAGCAAAGCGGCCAACCTGAAGCTATTCTCCAAAGCATGCTCAACACATTAAGCATCAATGTAAAAACTATTGATTGCATGGATGAAAAACTCTCTGAGGTCGATATTAGCCATAGTTACGACTTTATTTTTTTAGATTGGCACGTTTTAAACTGTGAACAAAATAACATTTTAGAAAACCTCAAAAAACAGCTTTCTATCGACATTAAAAAAACCATTATTCTCGCATCTTTTGAAAACCAACAAGTTAAAGACACGCTAAGTACGCTAGATAAAACCGTTGAAGAAATACTTTTAAAGCCGATTATAAAGGGGAACCTGTTGAAAACCCTTGAGCATGTGATGGGGATCGCTACTAAAAAGGAAAACAAAGTAGATAACACCTGTTTTAAAACGCTCGCGGGCTCAAAAATACTTCTCGTTGAAGACAACCCGCTAAACCAACAAGTCGCATCGCAAATATTGCGTTCAAATGGGTTTATTGTTGATATCGCTGAAGACGGCATTGCAGCGATTGAAGCTGTTGAGAAAAACACTTTCGATTGCATTTTAATGGACTGTCAAATGCCGAGAATGGATGGTTATACCGCCGCGAATAAAATTAAACAGCAATCAAAGTTTGCGCATATTCCAATCATCGCCATGACCGCCAACACCATGGAAGCCGACCTAACTAAAGCAAAAGAATCTGGCATGCAAGGCTACATCGCCAAGCCAATAGAAGTACAAACCATGTTTGAGGTCATTGCTGAGCATTTAACGCAAAAGCCTCTGTAACTTTTAGTCGGTAAGCTCTATGATTTTTTGTTCACCTATTGAGTTATTCTGCTTACGAAACTCGTTAGGGTTAACCCCAACGATGCTTTTAAAAACACGGTTGAAGGTAGCAAGCGAAGAAAAACCACTTTCCATTGCAATACTAAGTATACTCCAATGACTTGCTTCGTCTTTTAGTAACAACCCTTGCGCATGCTGTATTCGGTACTGATTAATAAATAAATTAAAATTTGTAGCTTTAAAGTGGTAACGAATTGCCCTGCTGATCTTATACTCAGGTACTGCTAATGCTTGGGCAAAATCAGAAATTTTCAAATTAGTTTGCAAATAAACCTGCTTATTGATGAGTGCTTCTATGCCAGTAATAAGCTCAGCCTCTACCTCATTATTTTCAGGTTGTTCAGCCTGATTGGTAGCTTTCACTACCTTTTCAGAGTTCAGCACTTCACTATCAACAGCTTCAGGTACGCTGTTGTGGGCACGTTTTTGCAAGAACATTACTAGCTGCATGGCAAATACAATCAACAATGCAGATGAGGTAATTATAAGCGGCTCAAATTGTCGAAATTCGCTCTCACTGAATAAAAATTTAGGCAAAATGCTGGCATTAAATACAGCTAAGAAGTAGCAGCTAGCAAAAATCTTTGCCTGCAACTTTTGCGTTTGTGTTTTACCTTTATAACCCCGTAATGCTTCCCAAAAAGACAACACCAGAATACTTGAAGAGAGCAGTACCGTTATTTCGGCCATACCTTGCTTTAAACGCCACATAAATTGGCTATCAGGGAAAAACTCTACATCAATACTCACCAAATAGTGCCACGTCTGGTTAAACATAATTAACCCCGCAATAGCAGTTGCCACTGCAATATGCACCTTAGAAATAGGCTTTTGCTCTCGAAATAAAGTCCGTGAGATAAGCCAAGCCATATTACAAGTTGCGCAGGTAAATAAGCCAATTAAATAACTGTAAACACCAATACTGGGCGCACTAATTTTTTGCACCCCAACCATGCAAAGCGAGCCACAAAATACAGCAAACAGATAATGAATAAGTTGCTTATCTTTTTTCATGCCATTTAGCAGCATGAGCCCCATACAAACGAAAACGAGTAAGTAATAAGGGGATGTATTTTGCATAACTCTTCATGCCTTAAATTGGGGGATTGATGAATTTTTTACCAATCAGATAAGTGTACTTTTTCAAAATCAACATAGCAAAAAGAGTTTGTTAGTGAATGTGTCAAACCCTGTGTGAGTTCTCATAAATAATCACAATATTTTATTGATCAAATTTCGAATTTGAGAAGAGTTTCTTCTCTAGCCCTTTATATTTGCGGTATTAGAAAAATATAATGGATTTGATGATGTTTAACAAAAATAGCAAACTCACGCCTTTAAAGGCGCTCGAATACAGTAAAAAGATTTGGTTTAGTAGCCTGATAATGGCGCAAACTTGCTTTGTGATTTACCTCATTCTTGGTTATGGAGTGACAGGGTTAACTACAGGTCTTTCTGGTTGGAACCGACTTAATAACACCGCTTATGTTGCCAATGATGCAACGGGGAATTTGATGTATGCAGTGCATGTATTATTTGCTGTCGTGATGATCCTTGGCGGAAGCTTACAGCTGATTGAAAAACTGAGAACAAAATACCGAACATTTCATCGCTATAATGGCCGTGTATTTGTTGTTTTAGCTTGCTGTATTTCATTTGCTGGCATGTATTTAATGATAGTAAGGGGCACCGTTGGTAATACCTTAATGCATGCGCTGACAATGTTTGGCGGCTTAGTGGTTATCGTATCAAGTCTATTTGCGGTTAAAACCGCAAGGGCTCGTAACTTTAACGCCCATCAAGTATGGGCCATACGCTTATATCTTGCCGCTAACGGTGTGTTGTTTTTTAGATTATTAATATTTGCATGGTTTTTAGTATTTGGCACCTTAGGCGTCGATACCGCTACATTTACAGGGCCTGCCGTGCTTGCCGTTAGCCTTTGCTCTTACTTAGTCCCCCTTTTAATAGCCGAACTTGTCCGCTATGCAGCTCGAACGAATATTACCTTTATCACTATCGGCACCGCCTGTTTGATGACGCTAATATCAATCGTGTTCTTAATCGGCTTATTTGGGGTGACTATGGCAAACTGGTACCCAGCTATTGTTAGCTAACTAAGCCTCATACAATAAAGCCACCTGAGTAGGTGGCTTTGTAAGCGAATTTTGAATCACTATAAATTAATACAATTCAAATAGCGGACGACCATTTTCGTCGTATTTTACTTCCATCACACGAGCGTGGCGGTTTGGATCGTAAAGTGGATCTTTTACAATCTCTTCAAGTGGACGAGTGTCTGTTTTTGGCACCACACTTGGTTCACCAACTGCGTGCTCATAGTCTCGGGCATGGTAAATACACAGTGGTGTTTCACCATCTTCAGCTACTGTAAAACAGTTATGACCTGGACCAAAAATTTTCTTATCAACACTTGTTTCAAGTACTGGCATACGTGTTTTGGTCCACGAATTACGATCAAGTAAATCGCTGTTTTCATCCGCTTCCATATAGCCCATACAGTAACATGCACCTGTTGCGCTTGCAGAGAAAGCAATGAAGATTTTACCGTTATTTTTAAGTACTGCCGGGCCTTCGTTTACCCAAAAGTCGACACGTTCCCAATCGTAATCAGGTGTCGTCAGCATAAACTGCGCTGTTTTTAACTTAATTGGAGATTCCATCTCAGCTAAATACAGGTTTGATGCAGCAAATTGACCACCCGTTTTCTCTGCCCAGCAGAAGTAACGCTTACCGTTATTTTCAAAAATAGTGGCATCTAGAGAAAAATCAGTGAATGACTTTTCATCGCCCTCAGCCGCTTGCATCATGCCAAGCTCAACCCATTCATCATTTAACGGATCTTGACCTTTACACTCAAGCACATACGGGCGTAATGCCCAGATATCATCTTCTTCACTGGCTGCAAAGTAGATGTACCATTTGCCATCGAGGTAATGAATTTCAGGTGCCCAGATATGACGACTCATCGGGCCGCTGTCATGTTTGAACCAAATATCAAAGGTTTCAGCGTCTTTTAGGCCCTCTAATGTAGCAGCCCTACGAAGTTCAATGCGATCATAAGTTGGTACAGAACCGGTAAAATAATAAAAACCATCGCTGTGCTTATGCACAAATGGATCGGCACGCTGCTCTACTAACGGACTATTTGTTTGTAATGTCATCTTGAAACCTGATCGTTAAATTTTAATTTGTATTATTTTATTACTTTTTGGTAAGAATACAAATATAACATTATTTTTAACAGACAGTAATCATAAACCTTTCATACCTTCAAGCAGCACATTTGCATTATTCACTTCACGGCTCGTTTCAGAAAGTCCTACCTTTGTGGCGCCACCCACTAGCCAAATTTGGCCGTTTAACGTAACAGCCCCTAAACCGTGGCGTGGCGTTTGCCACTCGAAAGATTTGCGCCATTGCTGCTTAGACAAATCATAGCTAAAAACCTCACGATCAACTCCTTTGCTATGTTCACCGCCAAACACAGTGATAGCATTATCAATAACCGCTGCCGCATGCCCTGCTCGTGCTTTAGGGAGTGCTGCGTGTGCTTGCCAGCTGTTTGTATTGGGTAAGTATTCGAGCATGTCAGTGATAGGCTCACCGCCAACGGTTCTGCCACCTAGCACAAACCAACGACCGTTTACTTGAGCACTCGCCGCACTGTTTCTAGCCGAAGGTAGAGGAGCCGCTTCTGTAAATGTGAAGCTATTAGGATCAAAGACTAAATGCGCACTCACATCTAAACTATGTTGCCATTGTCCATTTTTCTCACTGCTTGGGCTGCGACCGCCAGCTAAATGCACTTTACCATTAAGCACGGCACCCACCGTTTCGCTTAATGCAAAAGGCAAACTCGCCACCTTTTGCCATGCTTTAGCACCTTTATCTAGCATTAGCACATCACGGCTATTGGTCCATTGGCCTTGGCTATTAACAAAACCTCCAAAAGCAAATAGTCTGTTTTCTACTGCGATTAAATACGTGTGATGACGCCCTTCAGGCAAACTCGGGGCCGATTGCCAACTTGCATACTCAGGCGACCAAAAATGAACTTTTGCGGTCATCTTACCCGCAGATCCTGGCAGCTCGTTAGAGATACCACCCGCAACCCAAATCTGTTGATTCATGACCGTTGGGTAAATTTCTTGAATAGCCTCAGGGAGCTTTGGTGCTAACAGCTCTTTTGCCGATAACGTATAAGGCAAACACGCCATAAAAAGCGGCAACAGTTTGGTTAATCGCATATAAATCCTTAATAAGCAGTTGATTAGCTAAAGACTAAGCCAGCTGTACCTATTCGTACACTGCCAAATAGTCTTACTCGAACAACGATTACTATTCCTAAATGACATCAAATTGATATATTATAACAAAACGTTTAACGTATTTTGTTTAATCTTATTAAGGGTCACTACTATGAGCAAACTTCCCGTCACCGTGCTCTCTGGCTTTTTAGGTGCAGGTAAAACCACTGTGCTCAGCCATATTTTAAATAACCGTGAAGACAAAAAAGTGGCTGTAATCGTCAATGATATGAGCGAAATAAACATCGATGCAGCAACAGTTAAAAACGATGTTTCGCTTAGCCGCGGCGAAGAAAAACTAGTAGAAATGAGCAATGGTTGCATTTGCTGCACACTGCGTGAAGACTTACTCATTGAAGTACGCGCTTTAGCGCAAACAGGCCAATTTGATTATTTGGTTATTGAGTCAACCGGTATTTCAGAGCCCCTTCCTGTTGCCGAAACATTTACCTTTGCCGATGAAGATGGCGTGTCACTGTCTGATGTTGCAAGGCTTGATACCATGGTCACGGTCGTTGATGCCGTTAATTTTTTAAACGACTTTAACGAAGCCAAATTCTTACAAGAAACCAACGAACACTTAGGTGATGAAGATGAGCGAAGCGTAGCCGACTTACTTATTGATCAAGTTGAGTTTGCTGATGTCATTTTAATTAGTAAAACAGACCTAATTAGTGCCGATGAACTTGAGAGTTTAAAAGCCATTTTAAACTCATTAAATACCTCTGCAGAACTGATTGCCATTGAAAATGGCCAAGTTGATATCAATACAATTTTGGGCACGGGCCTGTTTAACTTTGAAAAAGCTCAGCAAGCACCTGGCTGGCTAAAAGAACTGCGCGGCGAACATACCCCAGAAACCGAAGAATACGGTATTAGCAGCTTTACTTACGGGGCCCGCCGCCCTTTTCACCCTGAAAAATTTTATAACTTTATTCATAACAATCAGCGCGAAGGCAAATTACTTCGTTCCAAAGGCTACTTTTGGTTAGCCTCTCGACCACAATTTGCTTGCCAATGGAATCAAGCTGGCGGCATAGCCCGCTATGGTTTTGGCGGGGTATTTTGGAAAGCCTTACCGAAAGATCAGTGGCCAACAGATAGCGACTACTTAGATTCAATTAACCAAGTATGGCAAGAGCCCTTTGGTGATATGCGCCAAGAGCTGGTTTTTATTGGTCAAAACCTCAATCAAGCAGCGATCATTCAAGCTCTCGATAACTGCTTACTTAGCGACGATGAACTATTAGCAGGCAAAGCGCTTTGGCAAACCCTGCCCGATCCATTTCCTGTCTGGGAGGAAGCATAATGACAGCCTACGCATTAGAACATGACACTGATAACCTACCATCAGCGGCAGCAACAGCGTTAAGCCCTGTGGTGTTTTCACAAATTTATAAACCTGAGCATAACATTGCAATTTGGCAGCGTAACTTAGCTGAACAGCTGCAATCAGAAGTAGCTGAGAGTATTACAGCCAACCCAGAACTCAGCATTAACGCTGTGATCAATCAAAACAGCATTGTGGCTGACATTGATAAAGCCCTTGAAAAACTACCTCAAGCAAAAGAGCTTAAAGCCGACCTCGCTCAGCTTGTTGATATGTTTTGTTATTTATTTGAGTTAAAGCGAACCGGATTACGTTTAAGAGTTCTTGAACGTGCCATGTGCCCACGTTTTCATGTTGATAAAGTCCCTTGCCGGTTAGTCAGCACATATTATGGTAGTGGTTCGCAGTGGTTGCAAAATGCAGGACTTGATCGCACCAAACTTGGCGCTGGTCATCAAGGATTAAGCGATGAAGAATCAGGATTAATGACAGCAAATGCTAAAATTCACTCTCTAAATGCGGGTGATGTAGCCTTATTAAAAGGCGAAACTTGGCAAGATAACGAAGGCAAAGGCCTTGTGCATCGCTCACCAGCACTCGCTGCTGGCGAAAAACGACTACTTGTAACCCTTGACTTTATTGCTTAATACGAGCGTACCTGTTGCGTCTATTAATTTTAATAGGCGCTATTTCATTCAAGAACACACAACAACTGCTCATGGCTTTAAATTAATGAAAAGCATACTAAGCGCACTTGCAATCGCTGTTAGAGCAAACATCCTTAGTAACAAAATTAAGACATTCCCTGCACCACCAGCAAAAGTGCCTTTAAAGCTTAATGGGTAGCCATGAAAAACCATTAAATATAATACGTTAAAAAGCCCTACCCGCATCCCGTCAATTTCATGGGTATCACCACTTTTTAAGTGAATTTCACACACATGCAAAGTAGGTAATCTAATTCGGGGTTCGCCAAACTTTCTTTTGCGTTTTAGATCCATCGTATAGTGAAATAACACCTCTGCGATTTCATTTTTAGCAATTGTGATGGGACGATTTTGGTGCTTTTTAAACGTCAATTTATCAATTTTGAGCTCATCCTTGCTTATGCTCATTGCCCATTTAGAACCAAAGCCATACTTCTTGTAAGTCATGACGCGCTTAGTAATAAACACCAATAAAAAGCTTGTAAGGCAAATTAAAAAAGCCAACCATGGTTTAACAACATCTGCTAAATAAAAACTAGATAACGAAATCGCACATACCATAAGCGCAAAAATCACTTCGGCCCATCCTGATAACGTCGCTAAGCCTGGCAAAGATTCTAGTTCTGTTAATGAATCTTCGGTTAGTGATGATTTTCCTTTAAAGGCTGCATATCGAAACCATTTTTTATCATTTAAATCCAGTTCCAGTGAGTGCTTAGCCATAGAACCCATAAACATCCCTTTTAAAATAAAGCCTAATAAGAACAACCTTCATTGTTCCTTAAACTTATACACAACCCGACCTTACGAGTAAATACTCAAAGAACTAATAAGTTAGGTTTAACTTGGCATATAATATGTTCAGTAATTAATCAAAAACGAGCTAAACTACGTATATTAAAGAAATTAATTTGTGTGAGTTGATATGGAGCGCCTTTTTCAAAATAGCCGGTTTTTAGTTATTATCGCGATTCTCACCACGGCCATTTCATCGTTACTCGTTTACATTGCCTGTGTGAATATCGTTTTCAATGTTGTTAAAGTCACCATCACCGCGCTACCTGACTCAGCAAAAGGAGGGAAAGAGTTAATTGTCGAGCTGTTAAAAATTCTCGACCTATTACTCATCGGTATTACTCTTCAAGTCATTACCATCAGTCTGTACCGGCTATTTATATCGCCCTCAACAACAAAAAGCAGCCAGTTTTTGGCCGCCTTTCATATCGAAGATTTTCATGACTTAAAAATTACTTTAGTGCAGGTAACATCTGTGATTTTGGTGATTCTGTTTTTAGAACACGCCGTTGAGTTTGGCGGCACAATAGAAACCCTCTACCTTGGTATTTCTATTGCGATTGTGGTTGCCGCCTCTACCTTTGCATGGCGCTCAATGAAATAGTGAATACTCGCTACGCTAGTTTATTTTTCAGGGTAACGTAGCTTATATTGCTCTTTCATCGCGGCATTAAACCGCTCAAGTAAACTGCCCTTTTGGGGTTCTTTAGCCAGTTCGAGCAAATCAATTTTTAAGTGGTTATGTTCATTAAATTGGCTAGCAAACGTGCCCATCATTGCTGATTCAAACTTACCATCAGTGAGCAGTTCAAGTACCTGATTACCAAATTGAAACGCCTCGTACTCATTAAGTAGTGTTAAAAAATCACTAAATGATGCGCCCGATAAGTTACTCTGCGTTTTAAATGCACTTAAGTAACCTTTTGCTAATAAGTTTTGCTCTTTAAAGGCTAGCTGAAATTGGTATGCATGGCGGGTTTCGTGTAATAAAAACGCTAATGGCGCATAAACTTCCATCTCTTTGAGCTTATCTGGATTTAAGTAAACTAATCCTGCACCTGGGTAACGTACATCAAACACAAAATTAACTGCTCTTTGCGGAAATAAGGTGTTATTTATCACCAAGGTTGGTGCTGTAATAGCAAAGCTTTGAATTTCAATTGCAAACACCTCTGGTAGTAAAGCCATTCGCTGCTCAAACGATAGCGCTTCCCAGTTCATTAACTTTTTATAAAGCGCTTTATTTTGCTTTAAGGCGTTGACCAGTTTTTCTGCATCAAGTTGTCTTTGCTTATGTGCTTGCTCTAACCAAGGAATATTAGATTCACTGAGCGCGTATGCTGTTGGCGTTTGTTTTTGCAATGCTTCATTAGCATAAAACTTTGCAGGTTCTGCATAGACAAAGCAAGATAAAGCTAAACAAGCGCTTGAAAATAAATGGGTAAGTTTCATGGTGTGATTTTTATCGATAATTTATTGCCTAGATTTTACTAGCTTATGCAATAGAATTAAACGTCTTCAATTTTTTAAAAAGGCGTAACAGCTTATGTTACGCCTTTAAATTTAAGCCCTAAAGTGCAAGCGCTAATATTTGCTTAACTTTCGCTAAATCAATATCACCGTGTTCACCTAGCGTAGTTAACTCATTCTTTTCTAAGTTTTTAACAACCGCGTCGATTGCTTGTTCATCAAGGTCATAATCAGCAAGGCGTGTTTTCACAGCCATTGCTTCGAAGAAGTCTTGCACTGCTTTAATCGTTTTATCGATTTGTTCAGCTTCATCGCTATAATTAAAACCAAACACTCGCTCACCAAGCTGCTGAATTTTAATAGACTTCTGCTCTTTTTGAACATGCATTAGCGCAGGTAAAACAATCGCTAGTGTTTGTGCGTGATCAAGATTATAAAGTGCTGTTAATTCATGACCAATCATATGTGTAGACCAATCTTGCGGTACACCCTGACCAATCAAACCATTCAGTGCCATTGTAGCCGACCACATAACATTGGCTCTTACATCATAGTTTTGCGGCTCGCTCAGCGCTTTAGGTCCTTCGCTGATCAAGGTTTGTAAAATACCTTCTGCAAAGCGGTCTTGTAATGGCGCATTTACTGGGTAAGTTAAGTACTGCTCAATAACGTGTACAAACGCATCTACAACACCATTACTTACTTGGCGCTCTGGTAACGAAAAAGTATATTCAGGATCAAGTACTGCAAAAACTGGTTGCACACTCGGTGATGAAAAAGCACGTTTCTGCGACGTCTCTTTTTTAGTAACCACTGAGTTGCCGTTACTCTCAGAGCCAGTTGCAGGTAAAGTTAATACTGCACCAATAGGAAGCGGGTTACTAAACTCAGCACCTTTAACAAGGATATCCCACGGCTCACCTGCAAAGTTATAAGCTGCTGCAACAAACTTAGCGCCATCAATAACACTGCCACCGCCAACAGCTAAAATAAAGTTAACATTATGCTCTTTAGCACTTGCCACAGCTTGCATCAGTGTTTCGTATGTTGGGTTAGGCTCAACACCACCAAACTCTATAACATCAACATCGGCTAACGCACTCATTGCTTGGTCGTATACGCCATTTTTCTTTATTGAGCCACCACCAAAAAGTAATAGTACTTTAGCGTTTTCTGGTAAACGTGACGTGATCTCACTCATTTGACCTTTACCAAACAAAATTTCGGTTTGATTTTTATAAATAAAGTTCAACATTTAAATGCCCCTTAAATTAGGTTTAAATTGCTAGTTAGCTAATTTACTTAGCTAACATTTCTAAAAGCTTTTCTGCTAATAATTTATCTGAAAACGGGTTTTGCCCCGTAATGAGTTCGCGGTCAACAACCACGTTTGGCTGCCACTCACTAGCGAATGCCATATTTCCACCGGCGTTTTCCATTGCCATAGCAGGATAGAACTTAAGCTTTTTACCTTCTAAACTGCTTTCAAAAACACGCTCTTCAGGGTCTGAAAAAATAGTCATTTTATAGCCGTCATAAATCCAGTTATTGGCTGATGCTTTTTCGCCATCTTTTATCGCTTGATAATAAGAATTTGGCTGAACTTGAGCCGACAACAAGGTAATTGGGCCATGGCAAATTGCCGCTGTTGGTTTACCTTGCTTATTAAAATGACGCAAAATTTCACCCACTTCTGGGTTGTTTGCTAAATCAATTAAAGGTGCATGGCCTCCAGGGATAAACACAGCCTCATATTGGCTTAAGTCACCCGCTAAAATTTCGCTCAAACTCGCGGTATCATTGATATCAGGAAGTGATGCTACAAAACGCTGAATGCTCTGCATTTTAGCTTCATCACCATCAAAGTAATCGGTGCTCACTGATTTTTTATCTACTTGAGGCGCATTACCTTTAGGTGTTGCAAGTACAAGCTCATAACCCGCATCAACTAATGCTTTTGCAGGCACACCAAACTCATTTAGGTAGTAGCCTGTTTCAATGCTCTGGCCGTCAGCTAAATCCATAGTTGTTTCACTTGATAAAATAACCAACACTTCGCCTTCACCCGCCACTGCAAACATCGACATAGTTGATGCAGCAACAAGCGTTAGTCGCTGTAATATCTTTTTCATAACTCATCCTCTTAGAAAGTGAAGCCATCATAGTGGGTTTGCGGGGCGAGTAGAATTCGGATAAATTAAGAGGAGCAATCAGAATATTTATGGCTCGTACAGTTACATGTCTTATCTCACGCAATTAAAAACCTTTGTTGAAGTTTATCGTTGTAAAAATATTACGAAGGCTGCGGCTAATTTAGGCTTATCTCAGCCTTCGGTGACTTCTCATATTCAAGCAATGGAAACTGTAGTTGGTAAATCTTTATTTGAGCGCAAAGCCCGCGGTGTTACCCCCACTGCAGCAGCACATGATTTAGCGCTGCAGGTTTCTGGTCATATCGATATATTAGAGCAAAAAATCATGTCGATACGGGCACGTTCTGATGCCGCACATGGCACTGTTAATATTGCAGGACCTGCCGAATATATTAGTAGTGTATCGGGGCCACAAATTGCCAACTTACTGCAATCTGGCAATGTAAATCTTGTTCTGCATATTGGTAATAAAGTGAGAATTTTTGATGCCTTGCAATCAGGTACTGCAGATATTGCTATTGCCGCATCAGCGCCTGATCCAGCACTATTTGATAGCCTTGTGCTCGACAAAGAAAAGCTCATTTTGGTGATGAACCGTTTACATGGCCGAGAAATCAAAGACAGCGCCATTACCGCAGATTTACTCTCAAGCTACAATGTCGTTGCTTATGATGAAGAACTGCCTTTGATAAGACAATACTTTGAAGCTGTATTCAACGCAAAATGCCACTCAAACGTCATTGCTATTTGCCCAGATATACGTGCTATTAGCAATATTATTCGTTCAGGTATTGGTTATTCTGTATTACCCGATTACCTTTGTCGCGATCAGATAAAAGCCGGGGAGCTTGTGCAACTAGGGCCCGAAGGCCCAGAAAACATAATTTACTTAGTTTGGAACAAAGGGGCATTAAAACACCCCCGTATTGCATTTGCCAAAGATGTTATTTCGGCCTTTGCAAATATTAATTACTTTGCAAACTAAGCAAGGCTTGCTTTGCGTCTAGCAGTTTTACTCGTGGGGCAAGCGCATTTAGTGCGATTAAATGTAGCATTTCAGATACTGTGGTACACACATCTGTTAAAACTGCCACATCGTACTCTTTAGCTTGCTCTGAGATAGCTGTATGAGTTACACAGTTTTGCGTCATCATACCTGCGATCAAAAGTTTTTTAATACCATGCTGCTTTAAAACATCTTCTAAATTAGTTTGATGAAAGCTGTCTGCATAGTGTTTTACAACCACAGGGGCTTCTGGTGCTGCATTTAAAATATCAGGATGAATATCAACACCTTCTGTACCTTCATTAAAAAATGGCGCTAAACCCTGAGAAGGATCAGCAACATGCTGAATATGAATAGGTAAAACCCCGCGCTCTGTGGCTTGTTTTATCACATCGACGAGCTGATCTTTTACTTGTTTAGCCTGCCATAAAGGAAACGCGCCATCCTCAAAGTAATCACTCTGTAAGTCGATAATTAGTAATGCTGTGTTTGTCATTGTATAAACCCTTTTTCATTGTATTGACGCCTAGTTTGCTGAATTTTTAATGTATCAAACAGTGACCCAAACATCATTTATCGATAATATTGGGCCAAAGTGTTTGATAAGGCTTTACCATGAATGTTGCAGTATTCGCATTTCCAAATATCAGTCCATTTCATCTTGCAGTACCATGTATGGTGTTTGGTGAAGGCGCTCGCTCAGCTGGTATCAAAGAATTTAACTTAGCGGTGTGCAGCGAAAGTAAAGCTGTAATGCCCTCAAGCGCGGGGTTTGATATTCAAGCGCATCACTCAATAACAAAGTTTGATCAGGCAGATATTATAATTATTCCGTCTTGGCCATCACCTGAAACAGCCCCCTCTAAAGAATTAGCAACCAGTTTGCTAAACGCGCATAGCCGTGGCGCTATAATTGTAGGGCTCTGCTTAGGCGCTTATGCGTTAGCGCACATTGGGCTTTTAGATAATATTGAAGCAACCACCCACTGGGCATACAGCGATGACTTCAAAGCACGCTTTGCAAAAGTGAAGCTTAACAATCAAGTGCTTTACCTTGAACATAATCGGCTATATACATCGGCAGGAACAGCGGCAGCCATTGATTGTTGCTTATATTTAGTTCGCAAATTTTTAGGAAGCGAGCAAACTAATGCTATTGCCAGAATGATGGTAACTGCGCCGTATCGCACTGGGGGGCAAACACAATTTATTGCCCTACCCGTCCCGCAAAATGTTGCTGATGAGCGTTTAGCAAGCTTGCTTGAACAGATGCAAAAAAACTTAGCTAGCAACCATACGATTGATACACTCGCAGAGCAAATGCACATGAGCCGACGCACCTTTACCCGCCACTTTCAATCGCTTACTGGACAGAGCGTTGGGCAGTGGCTGTTAAATCAACGTTTAAACCACGCGCAGCGACTTCTTGAGTCAACTGATTTACCTCTAGAACATTTAGCCGAGCAATGCGGCTTTGGCTCATCTGTTACTTTACGCCATCATTTTCGTTCTCAGTTTGGTTTATCACCGCGAGACTGGCGTAATGCATTCCGCCAAGCATGAAGCTTAGGTATAATTAGTTTTTCGACTCGATTTTGGTTTTTAAATGAAAAAGCTTTCTAAAGTACAATTAAAACAGCAAGCCCTTGTATTAAATGTTGCCGATGCCCTTGAAGAGCAAGGTCGCGCAGAACTTGAAGGCATGTTGCAATGCTGGTTTGATGTGGAATACCACTTATTCCCAGGCTCATTGCTATTATGTTTTCAATTTGAAAACCAGCAATCACTCGATGCAGCAACACCAGAGCTATTAAAATGGCAAAAACGCCTAAGTGGCGCAATGCTGAAAAAAGGCGTGATTTTAAAAGACATGCGCAGGCATTTAGTGTTTACCCTAAAAGGCCCAGACGATTAAATGAGGTGAGTTGCGAGTTAGCAAGAGTGTAGCCGCTATTTTATACCGCGTAGTTCTCTTAATACTCACAAAGAGGATAAGAGACGCTGCCCTTAAGAGGGATTATTAAAAACAAATTTGATGGTTTTATTGGGTTACTCATTCACTTCTCATTCTATTCTCTTTGTGCAAAAAAATATTGAACCACAAAGTACAGCGAGGCACTTCGCGCTACACAGAGAAAAACAGCATTTAAAAATAATATTCACAAAGAGGATAAGAGACGCTGCGCTTTAGAGGAAAAAACAAAATACTCTTTTGGTCTATCTCATTTACTTCTCATTCTTTTCTCTTTGTGAAAAAAATATTGAACCACAAAGTACACCGAGGCACTTCGCGCTACAGAGAAAGCAGGGTTTAATTACAAGAAAATACTCACAAAGAGGATAAGAGACGCTGCCCTTAAGAGGGATTATTAAGAACAAATTTGATGGTTTTATTGGGTTACTCATTCACTTCTCATGGCCTTCTCTTTGTGCAAAAAATATTGAACCACAAAGCGCACCTAGACGATTCACGTTACATAGAGATAAACCGCAAATTACGCGGGGTAAACCCGTTGCTACCAGTTCGGCGTTAGAACGCCTCGTATCTCGCAATCTTTCCCCTTTACTCTTTACCCTTGTAACTCGCTAACTTGTTGGGTTTCACTCCGTTCTACCCAACCTACCGGCTGATGTCTGAAAGCTTTTACTTTTCCACTCCCATTTGCTTCACATGCTCAACCAGCTTAGGGAAAAACGCTAAAAACACCGCGTCTAATTGTTGGTAGTGGCGGGCAATATCGTCAGCGGCTCCTGCAAAGTTGTTGGCAAAGCGAATACGCTTGGCGATGTTATCAAGGGCAAGGCCGATCCCATCGAGTGTTTCATACTCTTTAAACCAATCATTGTTGGTCATACTAGTCACAACTTGCTGCATACGCGAAGGCATCATGGCTTGCCTAGCATTTAAAAGCCCATAACTGTGCTGTTTGAATTCAGCTAATGGTTGGTCATTAAACCGCTGCCAATGCTGAATTAGAAAGTGATCGAACGCTACATCAATGGCGACACTTGCAAAGCGTTTACGTGCTGGCGAAAAGTACTGCTTAGCCTCTTTTACAAGAGGATGTGAGTCAGTAAACCTATCAACCAAATAATGATTTTCAAGGCCATTTTTAACCGCATCAGGTAACTGCGCAGAATACCGACGCCCACCAAAATCCCCCAGCAAATTACCAAAATGTGAATCAGCCGTTGGTTGTGCTAAATAAAGGTGAGCCAAGTAGTTCAACGCATTCTCTAAAAAAAGTCATTTTATGCATTGTAAAAGAATACAGGTGAAAGGGTCTAGGGGCACGAGTTGCGGATTAGCAAGAGTGTAGCGGCGATTTTATATCGCGTAATCCACTGAATACTCACAAAGAGGAAAAGAGACGCTGCGCTTAAGAGGAATTATTAAAAAATTGATGGTTTTGTTGGGTTACTCATTCACTTCTCATTGTCTTCTCTTTGTGCAAAAAATATTGAACCACAGAGAAAACTGTAAATTACGCGGGGTAAATCCGCTGCTACCTGTTCAGCGTTAAAACGCCTCCTGCACCTCGCATCTCGCTAACTTTTCAATCTGATAGCTGACGGCTGAAAGCTGATGGCTCCAAACGTTGAGTTTCACCCCGCTCTAACCAACCTACGAGCTAATGAATCAAGCACTGTAGGTCGTCATTTATGGCGACACATAATCGCTAACATTGACGGGCTAAAGCCCGACCTACATCTTGCTTCTGTGGTTTAGATAAGCATCGCGCGAAATAAATTTCACGCCTACGGGTATGCATTTCACTGAAACTGCGTGCAGGCTGATCTGACTTATAGCTTAAAGCTTACAGCTCTGTTGTTTTAATCTGACTTCTAACGACTGATATCTAACATCTTCTAACGCCTCCTACACCTCGTATCTCGCTAACTTTTTCGTCAGATAGCTGAAAGCTGATGGCTCCAAACGTTGAGTTTAAATCCTCTCTAACCAACCTACCAGCTAATAGCCATACAAATAACTCACCTTTATGACTTTAAATTAAATGCCAACATGACAAGAGCCGACATGATCGCAGAAAGAGAAATTAACCGCATAATAAAAATAACTATATTACCTGCGCCGCCTGAAGTTGTACTTCTGAATAGTAGCGGGTACTCGTGGAATTTTAAAAGATACAGCACATCAAAAAGACCTACTCGCATATTATCTATTGTTACAACCTCGCCATCATTTTTATGAATTTCACAAGCGTGTAAATTGGCCGTTTTATCGTTCACAATATGACCACTTCTACCGTGAAAAGTATAATTAAAAATGATTTCTTGGATATCGCCCTTAGCGATTTGCAAAACTTTTGAAGCTTTACCCTCTATTGCTAACCTATCTATTTCGAGTGAGTCTTTAGATATACTCATAACCCACTTACGACCAAATCCAAATTTGTTATAAATCACAATTCGCTTGATAACAAATACACAAAGATAACAGCTCACACAAGTTACAAAAGCAGGTATCGGCTGCATCGTTTCTTGAAGCACTAGGCTCATTACAGCAATAGCGATAGTCATAAAGAAAAATAAAAATTCAGCTCCGCCCGACAGCACAGCTAGGCCCGGTAGCGACGTTAGTTTTGTATTAGAGTCTGCTTGTAAAACTGTCTTTTCATAGAAAGTTGAATATCTAAACCAAACTCGGTCGCTCAGGTTTAAATCTAGGGAGTGCTTCGAAAATAGCTGATTATAATCCATTATTTAAGTTTCCATTTTTAAAACACAATTTTGCCATTACTTTCCTATTAAGCCAACCTATGTACTTGATAGTATATTTACTTTACCTTCATGTACTAAACTAACTGCCCAACAAAATTAACCATATTGTGCGCTACAATTGGAAAAACAAGGCTACCAGTACGCTCTCTTAACCACAGCAAAATAAATCCATAACTCCCAGTTAGTACGATTCTGAATGCAGACAAATGCCACTCACCATCTATATGCATAACCCCATGAACTAGACCAAATAATAAAACCAAAAGTAACCCTGCAATGTTTATTGGCGAGCCAAAAAAGTTAATGCGCGATGAAACAACAGCCAACGAAAAACAAAATAATAAAACCCCTCTAAACATTGGTTCTTCATCTAACCCAGGAATAAGAGCTTGATAGAGTAGCGTTTCAAAATCGAAATTTGGTCCGTTACCAAGGCTAAGCGTTACAATAATCTGCAACGCAACAAACAGGGTTAAAACAACGAGTGCAGGCTTAATAGAGCCTTCATTTTGTCTAAGAGTAAAACCAGCGTCCTTGATTTTAAAGTCACTTTTAAAAGCTGCTAATAAAGCCAATACCAAAGCCCAAAGAGTAATAGCGACAATTTTACCTGACCAATTCCATTTGAGATCTGTAAAGAGTAAATCTAAGGAAATGAACTCTTTACCTTTGAATAAAGCTAAGAAATAACAAAATAGAATTAACAGAGTAGCAAGCAGCCAAGTTAAGTTTATAGTTACTTTACTGAATGCTTTTAAAATTAAAACGAGTAATAGAACCACGCCTAAATTGGCGAATATTCCAAAATACATATCTGGCATAACCGTCCTTGGTGAGCATAAAGCTCAAACTTTATTATTGTTTAATTTCTATGATAAACACAAAAACAACCTATTAAACAGATATTTGTTTGAGTTCAAATTCACATTGAGCATATTTTTATTTTCAAAGTATATGAACCACAGAGAGCACCGAGGCACTTCGCGCTACACAGAGAAAAACAGCATTTAAAAATAATATTCACAAAGAGGATAAGAGACGCTGCGCTTTAGAGGAAAAAACAAAATACTCTTTTGGTCTATCTCATTTACTTCTCATTCTTTTCTCTTTGTGAAAAAAAATATTGAACCACAAAGTACACTGAGGCACTTCGCGCTACACAGAGAAAAACAGCATTTAAAAATAATATTCACAAAGAGGATAAGAGACGCTGCGCTT
>NZ_VFBD01000011.1:0-174137 GCF_011319765.1 Pseudoalteromonas sp. MB47
CTGAAAGTGCTTTACAACCCGAAGGCCTTCTTCACACACGCGGCATGGCTGCATCAGGCTTGCGCCCATTGTGCAATATTCCCCACTGCTGCCTCCCGTAGGAGTCTGGGCCGTGTCTCAGTCCCAGTGTGGCTGATCATCCTCTCAAACCAGCTAGGGATCGTCGCCTTGGTGAGCCATTACCTCACCAACTAGCTAATCCCACTTGGGCTAATCTTATGGCGTGAGGCCCGAAGGTCCCCCACTTTGGTCCGTAGACATCATGCGGTATTAGCAGTCGTTTCCAACTGTTGTCCCCCACCATAAGGCATATTCCCAAGCATTACTCACCCGTCCGCCGCTCGTCAGCAGAGTAGCAAGCTACTCTCTGTTACCGCTCGACTTGCATGTGTTAGGCCTGCCGCCAGCGTTCAATCTGAGCCATGATCAAACTCTTCAATTAAAAGTTTTTTGTTTGAAGTAAACTTCAAACCATGCTCAATGAATTCTGATTGTTTGTTTCTACTTTTTAAAAAAGTAAAATCAAAACGAATTGACTATATAGTCACTCATAAGAAATTGAGACTCTAAATTTGTTTGCTCCACTTAGTAAACTAAGCTTCGCTGTTAGAACTCAATCTGTACGAGTGCCCACACAGATGATTGCTTTATATTGTTAAAGAACGTTTGAGATACTTTTGCGTCTCAAGGGCTGTGCATTCTACGCAAGCCGTTATTTTTGTCAACACTTAATTTTGAGAAAAGTTTATTTTTTCAAAACTCAGTCTTACTTGACTCAACCAACTCGTCGCTTTGCTTTTTTGTAAGCAGTCCGCCGTGTCGGTGGATGCGCATTATAGGGATGCAGCGAATTAACGCAAGCACTTTTTTGAGAAAACTTTAAAAAAACTGCCTTTTGTATCCTTTTTAGTCTAAACACCACAAAAGAGAAACTTTATTAACGCTTCAGTAACTTTTTAACCGTATTTAAGGCCATAAAAGTACAAGATTCTAAAAACAAAAAGGCCCAGCAATATAGCTGGGCCTTTAAATTGTTCGCATTTTAGGTGTTAAGCAATGCCGTATTGATCACGGTATGCTTTTACTGCAGCTAAATGCTCATCCATTGTACCTTTGGCTTCTAGGTAACTAATTAAGTCAGCTAGTTTTACAATAGAGATAACTTTAGTGCCAAAGTCTCGCTCGACTTCTTGAATAGCAGATAACTCAGCTTTACCTTTCTCTTGGCGGTCAAGTGCAATTAAAACACCACTTAAGTCCGCACCATTATCTGCAATGATTTCCATAGACTCACGAATAGCTGTACCTGCAGTGATCACGTCATCAACTAACATGATCTTACCTTTAAGTTCAGAACCTACTAATGTACCACCTTCACCGTGTGCTTTTTTCTCTTTACGGTTAAAACAATATGGTACATCTTTGTCGTGATGATCTGCTAAAGCAACCGCTGTTGTTGTTGCGATTGGAATACCTTTATAAGCAGGGCCGAATAATACATCGTAATCAATGCCCGCATCTTCAAGTGCTGCAGCGTAAAAGCGACCCAAGCGTGCAAGGTCACGACCGGTATTGAATAAACCAGCGTTGAAGAAATAAGGGCTAGTGCGGCCAGACTTTAAAGTAAACTCACCAAATTTAAGCACCTGCTTTTCAAGTGCGAATTCAATAAACTCTTTTTGATAATCTTTCATAACTAATAAACCTACTTCTTTATCAAGCTAATGCTTGCTTTTGAACGTCGATAATTTCACGAATTGAGTGCTTAGCTAATGTAAGTAGCTCATCAAGTTCGTCGAATGAGAAAGGTTCGCCTTCAGCTGTACCTTGAATTTCGATGATTTTGCCAGTTTCGGTCAAGATCACGTTCATATCTGTTTCGGCTTCAGAATCTTCTAGGTACTCAAGGTCACTAATTGGTTGACCTTTATATACACCAACTGAGATTGCCGCAATCATATGCTTAAGTGGGTTTGAATTGATCATACCTTTACTACGCATGTAAGTAAGCGCATCAACTAATGCAACACATGCACCACTGATTGATGCTGTACGTGTACCGCCATCAGCTTGAATAACATCACAATCGATAGTAATGGTGTTTTCACCTAACGCTTTTAAGTCAACCGCAGCACGAAGTGCACGTGCGATTAAGCGTTGAATTTCCATAGTACGACCGCCCTGCTTACCGCGCGATGCTTCACGGCCATTACGAGTATGTGTTGAACGAGGTAACATACCGTATTCAGCCGTAACCCAACCTTTACCTTGGCCTTTCATAAAGCGTGGTACACCAGCTTCAACAGTTGCTGTACACAAAACTTTAGTATTTCCAAACTCTACTAATACTGAACCTTCAGCATGCATAGTGTAATTACGTGTGAATGTAACCGGTCTAATTTGGTTAGGTGTTCTTTCGCTTGGACGCATTAACGATCCCCTTAATTCTGAATTTGCCACATTATAAGTCGATGTGGTGCTAGATGCCATGTTCATTTACATAATTAACTGCATCAGAAAAGCACATTTCAGAAAATTTACGCTAGAGGTTAAAAGCTGATTCGGTATAATCAGTCAACTTTGTAAATTTAATAACACTAGGAAATCATCCATGATCCACAGCATGACAGCTTATGCGCGCCGCGAAATTAAAGGCGAATGGGGCACTGGCACTTGGGAAATTCGTTCAGTAAACCAACGTTACCTTGAAACTTTTATCCGCGCACCTGAGCAATTTCGTGGCATGGAACCGGTTATTCGTGAGCGTTTACGTAAACATTTACAACGCGGTAAGGTTGAAGTTTTCTTAAAGTTTGCTGCAAATCCAGCGCATGTTGGTGAGTTAACGATTAACGAATCACTCGCTGAGCAATTAATTAAAAGCGCACAATGGGTGCAAAACCAAAGCAATGGTGACATCAACCCAGTTGATATTTTACGTTGGCCTGGCGTTATGGAAGCCGAAGAGCTCGACATGGATAGCGTAAACACTGCGCTAATTGCAGGCTTCGATGAAGTGATTGAAGATTTTAAACAAGCTCGCGGCGATGAAGGCGCAAACTTACAAGAAATGATCGCAACTCGCCTTGATGCTATTTTAGAGCAAGTAGCCATTGTTGAAGGTCACTTACCTGAAATCGCTAAATGGCAACGTGAAAAGCTAAACCAAAAGCTAGAAGAACTAAAAACAGACATCGATGAGTCTCGTCTTGAGCAAGAGCTTATTTACCTTGCACAAAAGCAAGATGTTGCTGAAGAACTTGACCGCTTAAAGTCGCATGTTAAAGAAACCAAAAAAATCTTAACTAAAGGCGGCGCATGTGGCCGACGCCTAGACTTTATGATGCAAGAGTTTAACCGTGAAGCAAACACATTAGCGTCAAAGTCTATCAACAGTGACATCACAAACGCTGCGGTAGAACTAAAAGTGTTAATCGAGCAAATGCGCGAACAGATCCAGAATATTGAGTAAGATTAGTAGTCAAACTTCCAGCAAAGCCCTATTTACATAGGGCTTTATTTTATCTCCAAATTTTCCCGCCCCCTTCAAAGCTTGCTATTTAAAAATCCATCTGCGAAATTGTGAGCCAGACAAAATTAAAATAAGCTCAACTTAAAAATAATTATCAGCGCACTTTTAAGTCTTAAATTACTCATAAAAGGTTAGTCTAACTCTATCTATTAGGAGGAATATATTTAGTATAAAACATACTCTAGATTAAAAGGACTACTCACTACTTTTACAAAGGATTGAAATGTCTGTTCAAACTCAAACTCTAAGCGATATTGCCTGCACAGTCCCTGGTGCTACCGATCTTTTCAATGATTACAATCTAGATTTTTTCTTAAATGGCAAACAGCAACTCAAAGTAGCACTGGCCAATGCCAAAATAGATAAAGCAGCTTTTCTTTTTAAACTCACAAATTTAGAGCAAGCAGAAAATAAATCTCACTTTAATTGGCAAACTCAATCGCCAATAAAATTGGTTGCGCATATCATTGATAACTTTCATGAAAAGCACAGAATACAATTCCGCCAATTACTCCACATGTGTAAAGTAGTTCAAGAAAAAAGCTCTTTTAAAGAACTTTTTCCACAACATTTAGAGTCTCATCTATCACAGATGCGTTATGAACTTGAAGAACATATGATGAAAGAGGAAGCTATTTTATTCCCTATGATTATGAAAGGGTTTTATCCCTCAGGGCCTATTTCTGTGATGGAAGCTGAACATCAAACTCATGCACAAGCCTTAGACACACTCGTCGAACTTACCAATAATTTTACTCCACCTATAGAAGCAGATAATGATTGGCAATTATTGTATTTGCAAATTAAAGAGCTATATCTAGATCTTAAAGAACACATACATTTAGAAAATAATGTTTTATTTAAACAATAAATCAAGAAGTCGTGTGCCTAATTAAAACATGCTACTAAATTCCCCTATTCAATGATGGCTTTGTAGAGTTGTATTATTAAAGTGCTCAACTGTTAACATCTACCCACTAAGGAGGAGTTAACTCAACGAACAGCTTTGCTAGACTCAACACACATCAAAATAAATAAGGGAAAGCAATGATAGCCAAAATAGGTATTTTAACGGTGAGCGATCGCGCTAGCAGAGGTCAATATGACGATTTATCAGGCCCCGCTATTAAAGATACTTTAAACGATTATATAAACTCCCCTTGGCAAGCATGCAATAAACTTGTTGAAGATGAGCAACCACTCATAGAGCGAGCATTGTGCGAACTAGCTGAGCAAAATTGTGCACTGATCATTACTACAGGTGGAACTGGGCCTGCTAAGCGAGATGTTACGCCAGAAGCGACAGAAGCTGTATGTGATAAAATGATGCCAGGATTTGGTGAGTTAATGCGTCAAGAAAGTTTAAAGTATGTACCTACCGCTATTTTATCCAGGCAGACAGCTGGGATACGGGGAAATTCACTCATTATCAATTTACCTGGCAAACCAAAAGCAATTCGCCAATGTTTAGATGCTGTTTTCCCCGCTGTTCCTTATTGTATCGATTTACTTGAAGGTCCCTACATCACCTGTAACGAAGACGTTATTCAAGTATTTAGGCCAAAATCAAAATAGCAACCCGTAACGCAAAGCCTTAAGTTTATTGCTTGGGCCACTAAAGACAATAAACCAGCACAATGTGCTGGTTTATTGTTATAGGGTTTAATTACCCCTTATTTGATACGTCAATTAGCTCAACCGTACCATCTTCACGCACTTCTGCAATTTGCCCTCTTGGCTCATCCATAAAGAATAAGGTAACAAAACCAATCATCGCGGTTCCAGCAATAACATAAAAGAAGGTTGCATAATCAACGAACGATAACACTGTTAAAAACGTCACAGCCCCGACATTACCGTAAGCACCAGTCATTCCCGCAATCTGGCCGGTTAAACGGCGTTTAATTAATGGTACAACTGCAAATACGGCACCTTCGCCAGATTGCACAAAGAAAGAACATGCCATAGCTGTTACTACAGCTAACCACAGCGGCCACTGTGCATCGACCATTCCCATTAAAAAGTAACCGGCTGCTAGGCCTGCCGTTAAAATTAGTAACGTTGTTTTACGACCAAATTTATCAGAGATCCAGCCTCCAGCTGGGCGCGACATTAAATTCATAAATGCGTAAGCGCCAGCAACCATGCCTGCCATCACGGGATCGAGCGAGAATGTATCTGCAAAAAATAATGGCAACATAGACACAACCGCAAGCTCTGAACCAAAGTTAGTAAAATACAAAATATCTAACACTGCAACCTGCTTAAAACTATAGCGATGCAACTCAGGCACTTCTTGCTCAAATACCCCCTTATTTACACTCCAGACCTTTTTAACTTCAAATAAATAAAGTAACACTAGAGCACCATAAGTGATATTAACCACATTTGCTTCAAGCATGCCGACACCATTAGGTGACAATTTCCATGTTAATAATGCAAGCGCGGCATACATTGGAATTTTCATGATTAAAAGTAAGAAAAAATCACCTTTAGAGGTAACTTCCATAGCCCCCAAGTTCTTTGGTCTAAAGTAAGTAGACCCTTTTGGTGTATTGGTCACATTGGCATAATAAATAAAACCAAAAACCAAGCTCAATAACCCGGTAATGCCTATTGCATAACGCCAGCCATCATCGCCCCCGACTAACAATGCAATGGTCGGTAAAGTAAATGCAGCAGCTGCTGAACCGAAATTACCCCAGCCCCCATATATACCTTCTGCGGTACCTAGCTCATGATGTGGAAACCATTCTGAAACCATGCGGATGCCAATCACAAAACCTGCACCTATAAACCCAAGTAGAAATCGAGCAATAGCAGCTTGTAAAAAGCTATCAGCAAAGGCAAACATAAAACACGGAATAGAACACACAACTAATAGGCTCGAATAAACAAGCCGAGGGCCATACTTATCTGTTAGCATACCAATAATGACCCGAGCGGGGATCGTTAATGCAACGTTTAATATCAGTAAGGTCCTCACTTGTTCTGTGGTTAATCCAAGCGAGGTTTTGACTGCCTGTAATAGCGGGGCAAAATTAAACCACACCATAAACGTAATAAAAAATGCCATCCAACTAAGGTGCAGCACTTTCATTTTTCCAGTAAAGGAAAAAATCGTAAACTTTTTACCTGCCATAGTACTCTCCAATAACTTCATTTAGCCTTATTTTGGATAGCCTATAGCTGAAAAATATTGATGTATATCAAGCAATAACAAGCTGATGGGAAGGCACAATTTTGACTTACCTACTTTGGTAAACGTCATATTACGTGTAAGCACAAGCGTGCTAAGCAACACTACTCACAAAGAGATAAACAAATACCCTGTCGGAAAAAAGCAAGATTAAAAGTAATAGCTATGTGATTATGATTTCTTTGGTAGGTTAAAAAGAAAAAAGCCCCCTAAGAGGCTCTGATCGCGGAAGTTCAAATTTCAGGTTAATACTTATATGTCAGCATTAACCACACTTTGTCAGTATCAGTGGCATAATCATCAGCTTGATAATTTGCATACTTTAGTAAGACATTGGCATGCTTTGCAAAAGCATAAGCAGCAGATAGGTTAATTTCATCTCCATAATCAATGCTTTGCTCATTACTTTGATAACTATGATAGGTCGCAGCAAGTTTTACACCCGACATTTTTGCACTTACACCTAGGTATAAATCTTCAATGCCTTCTGTCGGTGTTGCTAAAAACTTATCTGCAAAACCTTGGAATTTATGAGCTGTTGCTAATGGCGTGCTAAAGCTAACCCCATTGTCTGCACCTAACACTTCATAGCCCACCGTCCAATTAACAGACGCTAAGCGACCTTGTAGCTCAGCAAGTAAGTAGTCTGCATCATAGGACGCAGCATTGTCGGCATAATCACTTTGACGCGCATAGCTTAAGGTATATGTTAATGAGTCAGTAATCGCTCCCTTTGCTCGTATGCCAAGTGTTTGGCTCGATAATGCTGAAGCTGAGTCAAAATCAAACAGATACGCAAAGCCTGTTAAAGTTAATTGTTTATTAAACTGATAAGCAGCATTGGCAAAGTGTAATTTGCCATGCAAATCTCCCGAAGGGCTATCTTCACCAAAAATACGATTAACATTATATACGTAGCTATAATCAAGCTTGAGTGCTGAATTCGGTTTATAAACAATCCGATAGCCATCAAATGTTTGTTCATTCTGACGCCATGCAACACCACCAACAAAACGCTGATCATCTAAATTAATACGTTGTCGACCCGCAATAAACTCCAACTGATCATTGCTATATTTTAAGCTAGCTTGATTCAGCTCAGTCCCTTTAGGATCAGCCACAACAGCATGATCAACATAGCCATTTATTGTACTGTTATAATTTTCACTACCAATAACAGATACATTGTCAAACTCTATTAGCGCTTGCACATCTTTGAGCGTAGCCGATGTATAATTTAAACGTGTTAACAAGGTCGATGCATTTGCCTGCTCAGCGACACCTTGTTGATCAACATTTTCAAAGCGGTAACGAAACATCCCGTGCGCTTCACCATTTGCTAGCATGTTTTGTAAATTATCGACTGTATCCGCATGAACTTGCCACGACACACTTAAGGTAACCACCGCTGCTATAATTGCGATTTGTGTTTTCATATCACTACCTGCTATCTATATAATTGCTAGTAGCCTACGAGCAGGCCGCCTTTCAAAACTTGACTTAAATCAATAAAATCATTGCGTTACCAATAAAACCCAACACTCACCCACAAAGAGGTATAACATCGACTCTCCCGTTGGTGTAGGCTAGATTACTCAGATCACCTTAACCGAATATCTAAAAACAAGACGGGTAAAACTATGCAGCTAGATCAAACCAACACGATGCGTTACTGCCGCCACATTTTATTACCGCATGTGCAAGAAGAAGGGCAAGAAAAGCTTATGAGCAGTCATGTTCTTGTGATTGGTGCAGGCGGACTTGGATGTGCTGCTTTGCCTTATCTAGCAGCATCGGGAATTGGGAAAATAACGGTTTTTGATGGCGATACGGTTGATGTAACGAACCTGCAAAGGCAGATACTCCACCCAGAACATTCGGTTGGCATAAACAAAGTCGAGTCAGCAAAAAAAGCATTGGCTTTAATCAATACGCAAAATCAGATTGATATTCATGCTACACACTTTAAGAAGCAACACGAGCACTGTATAGAAAATGCCGATGTCGTAATTGATTGCAGTGATAATTTAACCACTCGCTTATTAATAAACAAACTATGCTGGCAACATCAAACACCATTAATTTCAGGCTCGGCTATTCGCATGGAAGGGCAAATAATACACTTTCCAATGCGTAACAATGACCCTTGTTATGAGTGCGTTGCGCGTTTATTTACAGAACCTAACCTAAGTTGCATGGAAGCAGGTGTTCTTTCACCGGTTGTTGGGACAATCGGCACATTACAAGCAACAGAAGCAATAAAAAGCCTGCTAGGTTTAAACCCAGACCAAGTAGCATTAACGCTATACGATGCACAAACACTCACTTTTAAGACATTTAAAATAGCAAAACACACACATTGCAAAATATGCCAGCCCAGAACATAAAAAACACGTGTGATACAGCGATTAACCTGGGCGACCATCTGCTCTAGGTTTAGTCAAAATAGGAAAATAGACTAATACAAATACACCATAGGCTAAGCACCAAGCAATGACTGATGCAAAAATAAAATAATGGCTAAAGTCGTTAATCAGCAAGGCACCAAACACCCTTACTATGGCCGCTATCAAAATTAATGCAAATGCAATAATAATTGAATGGCGAACGATGAGTTGTCGCCCTGTATGCCCAAGGCTGACACGAGCCATCATACTGAGGATCATGTTTCCCATTGCGCCCACCGTTAAAGCATGAAATGCCGTAGACACAGTCACTAAATTAGATAAGTAGGATAGGCCAATTAGAAAAACCCCAACTGGAATGAACCAGTAAGCAACATGCAAACTCCATAAGAGTGGCGTATTTAATGTTAAGCTAAAATGCCAACGCCACGCACGTATCACGTGAGCAACGGCACAAAATACCATTAAAATACCTATGAAAGTTGCTGGAATATAATAAATTGCGCCAACAAAAAACAACACACAAATAAACAAGGTGCTCCCTAAGCTCATTATTTCAAGCCAAACTAAAGGCTCTGGCTTAGGCGTCTTTGTGGCGTTGGCTGTAAAAAATGGGATCACACGCCCGCCTAGCAAGCTCATGAGCAATGTAATTAACCATATTGCCGACATAAACCCATGAGAGTAAAGAGCAGGTATTTTTAAAATCACACCCAAATGCATAAATAAATTAGCGGCGCTGAGTAATACAATAATTGGAACAAAAAACAAATTACGGGTTTGTCCAACAGCAATTATTGGTTTTGCGAGCCAGTACCCGGCTAAAGGTAAAAACAATACATCAATAGCGAGCATTAACCATTGCGGTGTAAAACTCATAAGCATTAACACTCTTGCTAGCAGCCATACTCCTACTAAAACAGCTAACTTTTTACCTTTGATACTGGGGATAGATGTCCAGTTTTGCACCGCGGTTAATAAAAAACCAACAACAATCGCAGAGACAAAACCAAAAATCATTTCGTGGCTGTGCCAAAATAAGATATTTCCGTAAGGAGTAAATGAGTATTGGCCGCTCAATGCAAGCTCCCATAATACCAACGCCACACAGCTAAACGCACCACCAAATAAAAATAAAGGTCGAAATGCAAGTCTCAATAACACCGGCATTGGTTTTACTTTTTCATCCGAAGTTGCTTGTTTCATAGATCATCATCTTCTAAAAAATTATAACTTGATGCCTCTTTTAACCTACGTTGGTATCGTTGCGCTTTCAATGCGAAGTACATCACCATCATACAAGCCGCTAATACACCATAAAGCATCATGAAGCTGGCACTATAGAAGCCTACAAAATCAACGGCATAACTAAAGAGTATGGGTAAAGTAAAGCCTCCTAACGCACCAACAGCTGCCACAATCCCGCCCACTGCGCCCATTTGTTGCGGGTAATGTTCATGGATCATCTTAAACACACTCGCTCGACCGAAACCCTGCGCAAGACCGATAATAAAAAGCAGTGCCGTAAACACCCAAACATTAACTGAAATAGTTAAATCCACATCTTGCTCAACACCGTGAATTGTCATAGTGGTTGGGGGGTAACTTAAAAAGAATAAGCAAACTAAGCAGACCCAAAAAACACTCCAGTTAACACTACGCCCACCGTATTTATCAGCAAACCATCCTCCTAATGCTCTGATCACCGATGAAGTGGCGACAAAAAACAAAGTAAAGGCCATCGCTTGGGTTAAAGAGAGTTGATACGCCTGCATATAATAATAAGGTAACCACAATAGCAGCGCTAAAAAAGAGCCAAAAACAAAGTAATAGTACAACCCCAAACGCCATATATGATGATTTTTTAGTAATTGCTGCCAACGTTGCGGCGGTTGATAAATCTGTTCAGAGAGTACAGGCTGCCTGGGCGCTAATAGCCAAAACATGACAGCAATAATAGCCAACCCTAATGCATACGCAGGACCAACCCACTGCCAGCCATAGTTTTCGATCAACCAAGGAGCAAATACGAGTGTAATTGCAGCACCAGAATTACCAACACCGAACACTCCCATCGCAGTACCTTGCTGTTTTCGAGGAAAGAAGTCACAGACATAACGAATGCCGATAGTAAATGAACAACCACTAATGCCAATCCACAGACCAATCATTAATAAATAATTGTAATTTGAAGCAACATAGAGCAGTAACAAAGCAGGTATGCAAAGTAACATTTGCAAAACAAACAATAGCTTTGCAGACATGCAGTCAACCAATAAGCCAACAGGGATACGTAAAATGGCGCCCGTCAACATAGGTGCTGCCAGCAGTACACCAATTTCAGTCACACTTAAATGCCACATTGATGCTATCGGCAGAACGATTGCTGCATACAGAGTCCAAACTGAAAAGTTGGCTGCAAATGCTAGAGTCGCTAGCACTAAAGCCCGATTTCTTTCCAACTCTTGCATCCCTCCCCCCTTAGCTGGTTGCAAAACGACGTTTCGCACTGTGCGTTAAAACCTAATTTTACCTAAAGCGGCTGTAATGTATGCCCTTCTACCTACAATGCATCGGTTTTTATGTTTTACCAAAATAAGAGCAACAACAAATAAAACAAAAATAAACAAAATCAACAACTTAACTGAAATCCTCAACTACCACTTATTGGGTATTTTTATACCCAGAACAAATAACATAAATCTTAATTTAAGCAAAAATGGTTATTTCAATATTGAACAATGGGCAGCTTTTCTTGCACTATTTACGTAACTTCTGAGCAATGATAACTCGCCATGTTAAGTACACACATCGATACTGGATTTAAGTCCTCAAGTGGCATTAAAGAAATAAATGAAGACTATGCAGGCTTTTTAGTTCCTAAAGATGAATACCTTAGGTATGTAAAAGGGTGCGCCTTTTGTGTTGCAGATGGAGTGAGTTCAGCTGAGGCTGGTAAAGAAGCAAGCGAAACCGCAGTCAAACGCTTTTTAAGTGAATATTTTAAAACCCCTGATACTTGGTCGGTCAGTCGCAGCGGGGAGCAGGTTTTATCGGCAATAAACTTACGCCTTTTTAGAAAAAGTCATGAGTTTGTGCATGATAACAAGGGCTATTTATCAACCTTTAGTAGCTTGGTTATTAAAGGAATTCATGGGCATATATTTCACGTTGGCGACAGCCGAGTGTATCGCTTAAGAGATGCAATATTCGAGCAACTTACCACAGATCACACAACTCATTTAGGGCAAGGAAAATCATTTTTATCACGTGCCATGGGAATGGATAACAACCTACACATTGACTACTGCAGCGTCGAGTTACAACAAGGTGACATCTACCTACTAAGCAGTGATGGCATCCACGATTTTCTATCGACGCAGCAACTGATCCAAACATTAATGCATCAAAGTAGTACAGCATCAATGTCAGAGCGTTTAACTGAATTGGCATTAGAGCAAGGTAGTGACGATAACATTAGTTGTGTAGTGGTAAAAATTAATGAGCTACCCCATCAAGATGAAAGTGACTTTACCGAAGAGCTAACCAAATTACCTTTTCCGCCTGAGCTTAATGCCGGCATGAAACTAGATGGCTATAAAATAATAGAAGAGCTCTTTTCTTCCCCCCGCAGTCAACTTTATTTAGTTGAAGACTGTGAGACCGGTGAACGCTTTGCCATGAAAACACCGTCGGCTAATTTTGAAGATGATAATCACTACATCGACAGATTCATTAAAGAGCAGTGGATTGGCAGTCGTATTGACTCACCCCATGTTGTAAAAATTATTCAGCACACACGTCCTCGTAGCGCCCTCTATTACCTGATGGAGTGGTTAAATGGTGAAAGCTTAGATACTTGGCTGGAAAACAATTACCCACTCAAGCCCAAGCGAGCCATTGCCATTGTAAAACAAGTTGCACAAGCGCTTGAAGCCTTTCATAGCAATGATGCTATTCATCAAGATCTAAAACCGGGTAATATTATGATACTGGCCAATGATGAGGTGAAACTTGTTGATTTTGGTTCGGTTTTTGTTGCTGGTGTCGCAGAACTCTACCGCCCAATAGAACACCTTGGCGCACTTGGAACAGCAAGTTATTCAGATCCAAACTACCTTGTTGGTAAAAATAGCGCCGTACAAGGCGATATTTACAGCCTCGCCACCATTTGCTACGAATTGTTCACCAAACACCTCCCCTATAGCGAGCGTGTAGAGCAATGCACAAGCATGAGTGACTACGACAAGTTACGTTATCAAAGTGCCTCAACTCACAACCCTATAATCCCAGTTTGGTTTGATAAAGCACTACAAAAAGGCGTCAGTTTTGATTTAACCGAGCGCTATGAAACTGTTGAGGGTTTGCTTAATGATCTCACCACCCCTAACCCAATTTTTTTAAAACCAAGCCCTGAACCTAAAGAGGCCAGTAGCTTGGTTTTTTGGAAGATAGTTAGCGGGTTTTGGTTCATTACTTTGTTATTAATGATGTACTTATTCAGTAAAAACTAAGCACCCACTAATTCAACTAAATTATCTTCTCTGTCGAGTACAACATACATGGCTGTATTTTGCCCCGTCTGCACATCGCTCACCATTGATTTCATACTTTTGTCAATCAAACTTGCTTCCACGCTCGCCGCAATACTGGTAATAAACACTAAATCCCATTCTTTATTAATGGCATCGGCTTCACGGCACAGGGTTTCATAATCAAGTAATTCATCTGGCAATTTATCAACGCACATCACCGGCTCAATTACCCCTTTATTTACATCATTATGTGAGTTTTCAACATTTGCCTTGGTAAATAGCATTAATAATTTAACTTGTTCTGGCTGATAGCGAGCCATTGATAGTAACTCTTGAAACTTACTCATTGTATTCCTCTGACTTTTAGGTAAGAAAAAGAGCCAAAAACCAAAAGACTAATGGCTCTAGAAGTGGAGAGAATTAAGGGTTATAGAACTCCCCATTTTTTCTTAAATAAAACCAATAGTTAATAATTACACACACACCATAAAATGCAGCAAAGCCAATCAGTGCCACCTCTGGTGTCGTTGCTTTAATTTGCTGACCTAATACCATTGGGATATAGAATGAACCATATGCAGCCACTGCAGATGTCCACCCTAAAACAGGCCCGGCTTGCTCTTTTGGAAATACCATTGCAATGGTACGGAAAGTTGAACCATTACCAATACCTGTTGCAGCAAACAACACTAAAAACAAAACAAAGAATGGCACAAAGTACTCTTCTGGCGTCGCTGATTGATAAGCAGCTTTCATGTAATAAGCAGCGCCTAGCGATGAAATCACCATCACGACTGAGCACACTTGTGTTACCAGCGCACCACCCAGTTTATCGGCAATCCAACCGCCAACTGGGCGAATTAACGCACCAATAAATGGCGCCATCCACGCAAACATTAATGCACTTGGGCCATTAGGATTTACTGTGTCGTGGGTCATAACACCAGCCACTTCAATATGCTGAAAACCAAAAATCACTTTAATAGCAAGCGGGAATGCCGCGGCAAAACCAATGAATGAACCAAAAGTCATGGTGTAAATAATACTCATCACCCATGTGTGTTTATTTTTAAATATTTGGTACTGCTTTGATAAGCTCTCACCGATTGCTCCTGGCAACATTTTCAACGCAAACACAGTCACAGTCACCACTAACACCAAAACCAACTCTTTAGGTACGCCTAAACCTGAACCATTGGCTGATTCGGGCAGCATTAACCAAAGCCCTGCCGCCGCGGTTGCTAAGCCAATTAACAGCATCACCGAAATCATAGCAAAAGCGCTTATCGGGCTACCTAGATTAGGCGATACCTCTGGAGTTCGAATGTTATTCATTCCAAACCATGAAGCAAAAAATAAAGGAAGCAAAATCAATAACCATAAATAGCCACCATTTTGTATCCATGTATCTGAGCCAGCAGGGATTTTACCAATTAAGCTACCCGATGGACTAACCAAGGTTATTGGATCGCCACCTAATGCACCAAATACTCCATAAGTCATAAATAACGGGATGAGGATTTGCATTGTCGTGACACCAAAGTTTCCTAAACCTGCATTAAGGCCAAGCGCCAAACCTTGTTGTTTTTTAGGGAAAAAGAAACTGATATTTGACATTGAAGAGGCAAAGTTACCGCCACCAAAACCAGAGAGTAAGGCTAGCAATTGATACTGCCATAAAGGGGTTGTAGGGTCTTGCAATGCTAACCCTGTAAAAAATGCAGGTATCATCAACAGTGCAGTCGTAAAGAAAATAGTATTTCGACCACCGCAAAAGCGAATAAAGAAACTACTCGGGATCCGTAGTGTTGCACCAGACAACCCGGCAATCGCCGTGAGCGTAAATAACTCATCCGCCGTGAATGCGAATCCGGCATTCATCATCTGTACTGTTAAAATGCCCCAATATAACCAAACTGCGAAACCACAAAGCAAACTTGGTATCGAAATCCACAGGTTTCTTTGCGCTATTTTTTTGCCTTGGGATTCCCAAAACCCTTCATTTTCGGGCTCCCACCTTATTAGATCAGCCATTTGCCGCTCCTTATTTATTAGATACGGCCACTATGGTCATAATATCAAGGCAGTACAATTCACATAGATGGGTAACAGAATTAAAACAAGCACTACTAACTACTACCTATAAATGGGTATAAAAAACCCTAACAACCTGTTTTTAAATAAATAATTAATAAGGCTGATAGGTTATTGGGAGTAGCTTTATTGTTTTAGATGAACCCTAACTTGTTCCACGCTAAGATAATTGCAACCGTTTCCAAGCTAAGTGAAAAATTGAGTCAAGCATGAGTGTTTCAGAATCTACCGTTTTATTAATTGACGACCACCCTTTATTACGCAAAGGGTTAAGGCAACTCATTGAACTTGAAGATGAACTTACGATCATCGCAGAAGCCTCCAATGGCAAAGAAGGGCTTGCCTTAGCAGTAGAACACGATCCTGACCTAATTATTCTTGATCTTAATATGCAAGGAATGGATGGCCTTGAAACACTCAAAGCCATGCGCCTACAGGATGTTACTGCGAGAATAATTATGCTTACCGTGTCAGATAACGATGAAGATGTATTAACTGCAATTAGCTACGGTGCAGATGGCTACCTATTAAAAGATATGGATCCTGAAGAAATTCTTGAAAAAATGAAACAAGCTGCGGTTGGTAAAATGGTGCTAAGTGAAAAACTCACCGACATACTCGCTCAAGCCATTCGCAAACCTGATGTATCACAAAAAGCGAATCTTATTAATACGCTAACTAGCCGTGAGTTTGAAATTTTAAAACTCATTGCCAAAGGGTTATCAAATAAACTCATTGCACGAGAACTCGATATTTCAGATGGCACTGTAAAAGTACATGTAAAACATCTACTAAAAAAATTAGATTTGCGCTCGCGTGTTGAAGCTGCAGTGTGGATGATCAATCAACAAAAAGGATCATAATAATGTCGCAGTCCGCTTTATTTTTACCTTTTGAAGAGGCTCGCCAAGCACTTATTGATGACAATACCCCCTGTGTCGAAAGCGAAACGGTGCCGTTAAAACTCGCACATCAACGAATTATTGCCGAGCCCATTATTGCTGATATCAATGTACCTAGTTATAACAACTCAGCGATGGACGGCTACGCATTTAAATTTAACGATCTCAGTGTTTATTCTAAATTTAAGCTACTAGGCACAGCCTTTGCTGGTAATGCGTATAGCGGGCAATGGCAACAAGGTGGTTGCATTCGCATCATGACAGGCGCCCCTATTCCTGAAGGCTTTGATACTGTTGTTATGCAAGAGCAAGCGATTGTGAACAATACTGTTGATGGCGATTTTATCACTTTTAGTAGCCCCTCAAAAAAAGCGCAAAATGTGCGCTACCAAGGTGAAGACATCACAAAAGGCGAGACAATTTTTACCAAAGGTCATCGTCTAAAAGCAGCAGACATTGGCATGTTAGCATCATTAGGCATTGCAAGTGTTAACGTATACAAGCCACTAAAAGTCGCTATTTTATCTACTGGCGATGAAATATTTGAGCCTGGTTGCCAACGTGCTAATGAGGGAATTTTTGACAGCAATCGCTATAGCTCTGCATGTTTATTAAATAACTTAGGGTTTGAGGTGCTGGACTTCGGCATTATTAATGATGACCCAAATGCGCTAAAAGCAGCCTTTGAGCAAGCGATTGAAAGTGCTGATGTGGTTATTTCATCAGGTGGTGTATCAGTTGGTGAGGCAGATCACACCAAAGCGGTGTTAACTCAACTTGGCAGCATGCAATTTTGGAAAGTCGCAATTAAACCTGGTAAACCCTTTGCCTATGGCCATTTTGAAAAACGCAGTGAGCACAATTATGCAAAGCGTTTTATGGGCTTACCGGGCAACCCAGTTTCAAGCTTAGTCACCTTACATCAACTCGCCTTACCTGCGCTTAGAAAAATGGCCGGTGAATCAATCACAGCAACACCAAACTTACGTTTACCTTTAGCGAGCGCCGTTAGTAAAAAAACGGGAAGAACAGAGTTTATGCGAGCGACCTTATCACATACAGAAGCAGGCACAGTCGTTACGCCACTTAAAGGACAAGGTTCCGGGGTTTTAAGCACCTTTAGCAAAAGCACGGGTTATCTTATTCTTGATGCAAACCAATCACAGTGGCAAAGTGGCGATATTGTTGCTTTTCAACCATTTGATATCGCACTTAATTAGTTTTTTAAGCAGCTTAATGAACGCAAAAAAACCAGATCGTGTCACTGCTATGTACCAGCTCATCGCGCAAGTTAAAGATGAGCTGCCTCTGTACGAGCCCGATACCTTTTTTTGCGGCCCTAATAACTCCTGCGTAGGTTGCCCCAAAAAGCTTATGGAACTTGTTGATACTGAGCTATGTTACTGGGAGCACCAACTGAGCATTGGCACCATCCCTCATTTTAATGAAATATCTCGCTTTGCAAAACTATGTAAAAATGTCAGACGCGGATTAGTCAGAAACAATCTCGTATCGCCCTGAGCAATGCATTGCATCTGCTTTACCAATTAAATACCACGTTTGTGATAATTGAGGCTGCAGTTGGATATAAGATAAATGCGTGATCCACACATTGATCAAATGCGCCCCTGCATGAGTTGGTAATCTTACAGAGATTAATGTGCCCTTTTCACCTTGCCAGCTCACCTCTTTGATGTGTTCAATCTGTACTTTTAATTGATTCACAAAACTACTTTGGCAAAGGGCATTTTTTGCAAGACCAACTCGGTTAGCCCTGAGCATAAGTGAAACGGTTTGCAGCTCTGTATGATGAGCATTTAATCGCGTAAAGCAGCGCTGCTGCCCCACCTGATACTCACTTAACCCTAACTCATAATGATGCGCAATGACTGTGGCACTAAAGGTAGATACAAACTCACTGGCTGAACGCACAGCCTTCACCGCTTGTTGCTGCTCTGAGGGTAAGCCGGCTTGCTGATAATGACGCAAACCACTTTCGACGGGGTAAGCTTGCCAAACTTGCGTATCAGCTTGCTTTAACTGTAAAAGTGTTGAGTCTGCTAATGCTAATATGTCTTCAAACTGATGACACGCAACTAAGGCTGCTGCATTAGCTAATTTTAAATAATGACGAATAACCGCAATACAATGACGTTTACTGGCTTGATCTAAGCCACAAAGCACTTCATCCAAAAGTAACAAAGGTGCTCCTTTTAGCATGGCTAGCAACAATGCAACACGCTGTTTTTGACCACCGCTTAATTGCTGGCACGGGGTTGTTAATTTATCGCTTAATCCTAATGGTTCAATAGCCCAGTTCACATCAAAAGGGGTCGCTTGCTGCTGAGTAACTAACTTAATGAGTTTAGCCACAGTGATACCGCTAAATGGCAAAGCAGATTGGGTCACATAAGCAATATGGCGCTGATAGGTGGGTAAACGTTCTTGCGGCTCAGCCGCCACTTTAATACTCCCCCTACACGGAGATAAACCTGCTATGGCATTAAATAAACTTGTTTTGCCTGCACCGCTTGGAGCCAGCAAAACCGCAATGTGTTGACTTTCTAGAGAGCAAATCAAATGCTGCTTAACAGGTTGCTCAATGGTGATATTAAAATCAGCCACAGTGTCTTTGAACGCTAAGTCAGTCACATTGACCTCGCAAAGCCGTGCTAGCTAGTTCATTCATTTGAGTACTTTGTCGTTGCCACCACTGACAAACAAAAACCGTCACAAACGAAAAAACCAGCATTAGCCCTGCTAATGAGTCTGCTGCTTGTAAATCTAAACTTTCTACATGATCAAAAATAGCGAGCGATACAACCTGTGTTTCCCCAGGAATATTACCACCAATCATTAATATTACTCCAAACTCACCAATCGTGTGGGCAAAGCTCAATGTTGCTGCTGTTAATAATGTTGGCTTGATAGTCGGTAATAAAATTAAAAAAAACTGCTTTACAGGTGAAAAGCCGAGCAATGAACCGGCCTGATATAAATCAGTGGGCAATTGCTCAAAAGCACTTTGTAACGGCCTAAATGTAAAAGGTAAACTATAGATCACTGATGATAAAAAAATACCTGAAAAGCTAAACACCAATTGCACACCTAACACTTCATTCAACCAAAGCCCAAGCCCTTGATTAGGAGAAAAAAGAACTAAAAAATAATAACCAATCACTGTTGGCGGCAAGACTAACGGTAAGGTCACGAGCGTTTCGATTAAAGGCTTTACGCCATGCCGACTGCGCGCCAACCAATACGCACACGGTACGCAGATCACAAGCAAGCTTAAGGTTGTTAACGAAGCGAGCTTAAGGGTTAAATAAATCGCCTGTAAATCGCCTTCACTCATGGCAATTTATAACCCATTTTTTGAATTAAAGTATGAGCAGGCTTGCTTTGTATAAACTCAAAAAAAGCACGGGCATGGCTTGATGTTGAGAGCAGTAGTACATCTTGCGTGATAGGCTCATACCAGCTTTGTGGAATTTCAATCGCTTTAGCTTGCTGCTGTGGCCACAATACGCTTTTCGCAACAAAACCCAAATCAGCATGACCACTGTCAACATATTGAAAAGCATGTAGCACCGAGTTACCTCTTATAAGACGCTTTGGTTTAAATTGTAGTTGCTCAAGCGCCTGAATTGCCGCTTTTCCGTAAGGCGCATATTTAGGGTTTGCAATGGCCAGTGTTAAATTGCGGGCATTGCTTGTTAATTGTTCGAGAGTTACATTTTGCTTATTTGCATACAAAACTAATACACCCGCAGCGTATTGAGCTGTTTCAATGCCTATTCCTTGTTTATTCAGGCGTGCGGGGTAAGCTTTATCAGCAGAAAAAAATAAATCAAATGGCGCACCATGCATAATTTGCGTCGCCAATGTTCCCGAAGAAGCCGTTGATACTTTAATTGCAATGGGCTGATCATAGGTTGCAATAAATAACGCAGTTAACTGCTCCATTGTGGCGCTAAAATTTGCTGAGCAGGCTATGGTTAATTGTGCGCTTGAGTTATCTGCCCTTGCTGTTTTAATTACAAGTACACTGACTAACAATAAAACAAAATATCCATGCTTAAAAAGTTGATGCATTTTAGCCCCACTGCGCTGCTGCGATCGTGTCTTTATGGTTTGCTTCAACCCAGCGAGTTTGCTCTCTTTCAATGTGCTCTTTTTTCCAAAATGGGGCATTGGTTTTTAATAAATCCATCAGGTACTCGGCAGCTTCAAATGCTGCTTCTCGATGCGCACTCGACACTGCCACAAGTACTATTTGATCTTGTAAAGATAACTTCCCTACTCGATGAATAAGGGTTACTTTTTCTATCGGCCATAATTCTAGTGCTTGGTTTTCAAGCTGCTGTAAATACTTTGTTGTCATGGCCGGATAATGCTCAAGGTATAAATCATGGACTTTATGGCCTTGATTTAAATCCCGTACGCGCCCTACAAACAACACCACCGCTCCAGATGTGCTGTCATCAGCTACCAAAGCTTGGTATTCTTCCCCTAAATCAAAATCTTGCTCTTGAACGCGGATCATTATTATCCTCCGGTTACCGGTGGGAACATAGCTATTTCATCCTGTAGCTCAATGTGTGTTTGCTCATCTACCAATTCTTGATTAACAGCAACAAGTACATCTTTATTAAGCAGCCAGTCGTGCCATTGTGGGCTTTTTTGGGCAAGTTGCTGCTTTAACGCCTGAACAGATAAGCCAGCTGCATCAACAACCAGAGTGTCGCAACCTAGACGCTCCCTTAATTGGGCAAAAAATAACACCTTATTCATTTACTAGCTCCTCGTTGCTTCGCTGATAAGTTCCTCGCTGGCCACCCGTTTTGTATGTCACACATAACGCATCAACCGTCATTGCCTGATCAACCGCTTTGCACATATCAATCATTGTTAATGCTGCAACTGATACGGCGGTTAACGCCTCCATTTCTACGCCAGTTTGTCCCGCTAACTTACAATAACTATTAATTTGAACCGTTGAATTTAGCTCATCAATAGTAAATTCAACCGCCACTTTGCTTAATGCCAAAGGATGGCAAAGAGGAATTAAATCCGCTGTTTTTTTAGCTGCTTGAATGCCTGCAATTCTGGCAACCGCTAACACATCGCCTTTTTTAAGTTGATTTTGACAAATCAGTGCCAAGGTATTGGCCTGCATTTTTACAATAGCCTGCGCTTTAGCTTCTCTGATTGTGACTGCTTTATTTGCCACATCAACCATTGCAGCTTGGCCTGTTTCATCAATATGCGTTAACTGCATTAGCCTTCACCTCGCGATCCACATTGCGTTGCACTCACCTGCTTTAATTGTGCAACAAAATTACAGGGGCCATGACGGCTATCTAATTGTTCAACTAAAATATGCTGCCAAGCAGTTTCACACGCCTTTGGGCTACCCGGCATGGCAACCACTAAAGTACCATTTGCCATCCCTGCCAACGCATTTGATTGTAGTGTTGAAGTGCCTATTTGCTGATACGAAACATGCCTAAACAGCTCACCAAAACCATTGATTTGTTTATCGAATAGTCCTTCAATGGCTCGCGGGGTAATGTCATCACGAGTCAGGCCTGTGCCACCAGCAATTAACACCACTTGTACACTCTCGCTCGCTATCCAATTTGCAACCTGAGCTCGCACTTGGTATAGATTAGCTTTGCTGATCACTCGCTCTTGTATACGATGCCCGCTTTCAACAATGAGCTTTACGAGTAACTTTCCCGCAGTGTCTTGTTCTATTGAGCGCGTATTACTTACGGTTAATAAAACAATATTTAGCGGGATAAATGACTGTGATGTTGCCCGTCCCATGCTCGCTCCTTATTTATCATTAAATGTTGCGCCAACTGCCATTGCTGCGGTGTATTAGAATTAAGTAACTCATATTTAGCTAAGTTGTTTTGCTTAAACCTTAATGGCTTAGCTGCTATCGCCTGTAAAAAACCATTTATTGAGCGTTTTCCATGTTGTAAACGCTGCATACATTGCGCTTTAGCAACTTCTAAATCAAATAGGTAGCAAGGTAATGCACTGGATTCGAAATAACACGAATGCCCCTGCGTTCTGCCAAACTGAATAAGAGCTGCAATGCTGCGTGACTCAATTAAAGGCATATCTACAGGGATCACAACCGCTTCGTGGCACTGGTAAGCAGCTAAACAGGCTTGGATCCCCGCCAAAGGCCCTTGCTGTAAAAACTGATCAGTAACAAACCCTACTTCGTTACGGCTAATCGCTATTTGCTCACAGCCAGCATCAACCAAGCAATCAGTTGTTCGCTGCAATTGTGTCTTTCCTTGCACGGTAAGCATTGCTTTATCTGTCCCCATACGTCGCGACTGCCCACCAGCAAGCACAATACCCAATAACATTTTAGCCCCCTAACATTGCCAGCTGTTTAGTCAGCCCTGCATTGCCCTTATGCAGCTCATGTCCTTGCCACTTGCCAAGCACACTGTGTGTTAAATGCATTTTTAAACCTTCAATGTCTTGGTCTGTTATCCAAGGCATCAAATCGTCATTTGCTTCGCCAAATAAACACAAATGTAACTTACCGTCAGCGGATACTCTGAGCCGATTACAACTGTCACAAAAATCTTTACTGTAAGGCATTATGAGTCCAATCGTACCGGCATAATTTGGATGGTAAAATTCTTCTGCGGGGCCAGCGTTTGGCTCTTTTGCTAATACACGCCAACCCGATGTTAATAGCTGCTGTTTTAAGGTTTCACCACGTACATGCTGCTCGCTAAAATAAGCTTGATTATCACCGGTTTGCATCAGTTCAATAAATCGAAAACTAACGGCTTTATCTTTGATATAGTTAAGAAATTGCTGCAATTCCCTGCCATTATATTGCTTGAGCAAAACAGCATTTAATTTTACTTTTTTTATACCCAACGTTAGTGCTTTATCAACACACGCTAACACCTCTTTAAGGCTATTACTGCCTGTGATTTGTGCGAAAGTATGCGGGTTTAAACTATCGGCACTGAGGTTTAAGTTAGTTAAGCCGCTGTCTACAAGACGAGGAAGTTTGTCGAGTAAACGATAGCCATTGGTGGTCAAGGCAACGGTATGTATGCCCGATGTTTGTCGACACATAGCAATGATTTCTGGTAGGTCACGTCTTAATGTTGGCTCGCCGCCTGTCAGGCGAATTTTTTCGGTGCCTGCTTTAGCAAATGCAGCCACTAAAATTCGCAACTGCTCAACATTAAGTGTTTTAGGGCGTGAATCACACTGATAGCCATCTGGTAAACAGTAATTACACTTAAAGTTACATACTTCAGTAATTGACAAGCGTAAATAACTAAATTTTCTATTAAAACTATCTTGCAACATCACAGCCTTTCCAAATCGGGAGGCCTATACATTTCTCTATAAACCCGGTGGTAAACCACGGTACAGCCACCATGCTCAGAAAGTTTAGGTGGAAGTACTTCAGCTTTAAACTGGTTTAAGCTTAGAGAGTCAGCAAAAAAAACACTATACAAAAGAGGGGGTGGTTGAACCTACCCCAAAGGTGGTAAGGGTATATTTTTATTAATATAAAAATTACAAATCAATATTCAATAATTCTGAGTTCCTCCCACTGGCCGAAATACCAATTTCACTTCAGCGCCACCGGATTTGCTGTCTTCAACAAATAACTCGCCGTGTAAGTGCTTTGCTCTTTCTTGCATAATAGCCATACCATAATGGTTAAGCTTATCTCGACTGTAGCTAAGACCTATACCATCATCTTTAACCAACAACTCAACATGCTTATCAGCCCCTAGAGTAAGACTGATCCAAGCATTATTTCCTTGACTGTGATGTACACAATTTTGGCTTGCTTCTCGGGCTATTTGTAATAAATGGATTTCTTCCATCGGTGATAAGGGCACTTCACTTATCTTAAAGTTTAGATGAAACTGCATATTGCTCTGATCTGCCAGTTGCTCTATGGTTTTTTCTAGCGCCGCTTCAAGCCCTTCTCCCACCATTTTTAAGCGGAAAGTGGTTAACAACTCCCGCAACTGTCGGTATGCCGCATCTAATCCTGTTTTTAATTCATCAATAATGGGCTGTTGCAGTTCATATTTTTCTTTTTCTTGCGTTTTGGTTAAACGGGTTACTTGAATTTTCAAATAAGAGAGTGCTTGTGCTAGTGAATCGTGTAATTCTCTGGCAATCACAGTACGCTCGTGTAAAAGTGCAATTCTTCGAGACTGATCTTGCTGATCATGTAAATTTAACGACAGTGCGACCTGATCAGCAACAGACTGAACCAATTGTACTTGCCAAGAATCTGAGCTAAATTTTTCTGAGCCACGTAAAACAATAACACCGTAGTTGCGACTTCCATACAGTAATGGAAAGCGCGTTACAGTTGGTTGGTCAACTAAAATAAACGCCCCATTTCCTGTGCATTGACCACAATCTTGGTTGGCACAAAATGGATGTTCATCAGTGCTTGGCTTGATTTGGCTATAGGGTCTATCGCCACTTGCCGTCATCAAGCAAAGCTCAATATCTTCAACTTCTATCAACTCTGCTAACTCATCAAACGTTTGTTGAAAGTTGAGCTTTTCTTGTGGTGTTTCTAACAACATACGCACTGTTTTGAACAAAAATGATAAGGCCTGATTATTCAATTCAAGTTCTTTGGTTTGTTCTTTCACTCGCCGCTCTAACTGCCCATACATTGATGCGATTGCATTACATGTGTGGTTTAGCGTTGCTCCTAGTAACGCAAGTTCATCATCTCCTTTGAGGTTTACGTGGTATGTAAAGTTTCCTTTGCCAATTGCATAGGCCGCATGGGTTAGTTCAGCCATTGGTTTCTCAACTCTAAGACTGATCAAATGCAAAGTAAAAATTCCCACTAATAAAGTAATAAACAATGCAGCAAGTTGTATCGAACGAAGTAATCGTATTTTATTCTCGGCCTGAACTTGCACCTCTGATACAAACTTGTCTGCATACCCTGCCAGTAAAATGACCTGCTGATGTAAATGAGCCTTGTCTTCAATTGAGCCTGTTTGCAAGGTGGGTTTTAGATTTTGGTGCCAATGCGTTACTAGTGACTGCCACAAGGGCGATAAGTGAGGATCATCTTGTAGCTTAATAAATATTGGGTCTTGTAGTTTATCCTCAAACAGTTTGATTTGTACGGCTAACTGCTCCTGCTGCTGCTCTAACCTCAGCATACCAAGCTGATATGACTCCATACGCAACGAGCCACTCAAGTTTATAGCGCGCGCATCCAAATCAGCTAACTCAGTGATCCAATACGACGAAAATAACGTGCATATTGCTAAACTAATAATCCCGACTAAGGAGCCCTTGATGTAAATCATCACCGAGCCATTGAACGTACTTTTTAGTTCTTTGAGTCGAATACCCACAATAAATTCTCACCCTTTCACTTTTATAAAACCATAACGCTTGAATGATACCAAGGCCACTATTTTCACCATAAACACGTGAAAATGACACTACCTATTTGTGGGTATCTTTATTATTTTCATTGACTTACATCATATTGAGATAGTGACCTACATCAATGTACTGTACAGCCGAAGCACTATATTAAGTTTCGCAATGTAGCTGTCTGCTAGTCGAAGTGCCTATGGGTAGCGCACTAAAATTGAGCAGGATAGGAGAATAAGTAAATGAGCCATTTCTTGAATAAAATGCGCTTTTTCAAGACTAACAAGCAGAGTTTTGCAGGTGGTCACGGTGTCACAACTGATGAAAATCGCGATTGGGAAGACGGTTATCGCCGTCGTTGGCAACATGATAAAATTGTACGTTCTACACATGGTGTAAACTGCACAGGGTCATGTAGCTGGAAAATATATGTTAAAGACGGATTAGTCACCTGGGAGACTCAGCAGACAGACTATCCACGTACCCGCCCTGATTTACCTAATCATGAGCCACGCGGTTGTCCTCGTGGTGCAAGTTACTCTTGGTATATCTACAGCGCTAACCGCCTAAAATACCCTAAAGTAAGACAAGTGTTATTAAAACTTTGGCGTGAAGCAAAGCAAGCACACTCAGATCCGGTACTTGCTTGGGAGTCAATTGTTACTAATCCTGAAAAAGCGAAAAGCTACAAGTCAAAACGCGGTTTAGGTGGCTTTGTTCGTGCAAAATGGGATGAAGTAAATGAGATCATTGCAGCTTCAAATGTCTATACCGCCAAAAAATATGGGCCAGATCGCATCATGGGATTTTCACCTATCCCTGCAATGAGTATGGTTAGCTACGCTGCGGGTTCTCGTTACTTATCTTTGATTGGTGGAAACTGTTTAAGTTTCTATGATTGGTATTGTGACCTACCACCTGCATCACCACAGATTTGGGGCGAGCAAACTGACGTTCCTGAATCTGCAGACTGGTATAACTCAAATTATATCATCGCATGGGGTTCCAATGTGCCACAAACACGAACACCTGATGCTCACTTCTTTACCGAAGTTCGCTATAAAGGCACCAAAACCGTCGTAATCACCTCTGACTATTCAGAATGTTCTAAATTGTCTGATATGTGGCTAGCACCTAAGCAAGGCACAGATGCAGCACTTGCTATGGCCTTTGGTCATGTGATCTTAAAAGAATTCCATATCGACAAGCCAAGCGCGTATTTTACTGACTATGTACGTCGTTATACCGATATGCCAATGCTCGTTAAGCTTGATAAGTCAGATAAAGGCTATACGCAAGGCGCTTTCTTACGCGCTGCCGACTTAGCCGATAACTTAGGACAAGATAACAATCCAAAATGGAAAACCATTGGCTTTGATGAAACAAGCGGTCAGTTGGTTTCACCTACAGGTGCAATTGGTTACCGCTGGGGCGAAAAAGGCAAGTGGAATATTGAACAGCGCGACGGTAAAACAGGGGATGACCTTAAACTTGCGCTAAGCCTTAAAGAACATACAGATAGCACTGAGGCTGTGTTATTCCCTTACTTTGGCGCGCAAGCTCACGAACTTGGTTATTTCCAACATACTGAGCATGATGAAATCCAAGTCCGTAAAGTGCCAGTTAAAACTGTTACCCTCAGTGATGGCAGTGAAGCGCTTGTTGCGACAGTTTTTGACTTAATGATTGCACACTATGGTGTAGATAACGGCTTAGACGATCCTAACGTTGCAAAAGATTTTCACGATGATGTGCCTTACACGCCGGGCTGGCAAGAAAAAATCACCGGTGTAAATGCCGATCATGTTATCCAAATTGCCCGTGAATTTGCCGACAATGCAGACAAAACAAAAGGCCGCAGTATGGTCATTGTGGGCGCAGGCTTAAATCACTGGTACAACATGGATATGAACTACCGTGGCCTTATCAACATGCTAATGCTGTGCGGCTGTGTAGGTCAATCAGGTGGTGGCTGGGCGCACTATGTAGGACAAGAAAAACTACGTCCACAATGTGGCTGGTTACCATTAGCATTTGGTTTAGACTGGCAACGTCCGCCACGCCAAATGAACGGTACTTCATTTTTCTACAATCATTCAGATCAATGGCGCTACGAAAAACTAGAAATGACCGAAGTGCTATCACCACTGGCAGATAAAGAAAAATGGTCAGCCTCAATTATCGACTACAACACCCGTGCAGAGCGTATGGGATGGCTACCATCCGCACCACAATTAGGGATGAACCCATTACAGTTATGTAAAGATGCCGAAAAAGCAGGGCTATCACCTAAAGATTACGCGGTTCAGCAGCTAAAATCAGGTGATTTAAAATTTGCCTGTGAAGACCCTGATAACCCACAAAACTTCCCACACAATATGTTTGTTTGGCGTTCAAACTTACTAGGTTCATCGGGTAAAGGGCATGAGTACATGCTGCGTCACTTCTTAGGCACCAAACATGGCCTGCAAGGTAAAGACCTTGGTGAAAGTGGTGACAAAAAACCTGAAGATGTTGTTTGGCACGACAACGCGCCAGAAGGCAAGGTCGACTTATGGGTCACACTTGATTTTCGTATGTCAACCACTTGCTTGTATTCAGACATCGTTTTACCAACAGCAACGTGGTACGAAAAAGACGATATGAATACATCAGATATGCACCCGTTTATTCATCCACTTTCTAAAGCCGTTGATCCTGTTTGGGAGTCTCGCTCTGATTGGGATATTTTCAAAGGAATTGCGAAAAAATTCTCTGCCTTATGTGAAGGCCACTTAGGGGTTGAAAATGATCTCGTTACATTACCGCTAATGCATGACACTCCGGGAGAGCTTGCTCAACCTGATGGCGTTGCAATGTGGTGGAAAGATGAGTGCGATCTTATCCCTGGGGTTACTGCGCCTAATATGTTAGTTGTTGAGCGCGACTACCCTAACACCTACAACCGGTTTACCTCACTCGGGCCATTAATGGACAAACTCGGTAATGGCGGTAAAGGCATTAATTGGAACACTCAAACAGAAGTTAATTTCTTAGGAGAGCTTAACTACACCCACATAGAAGACGGCCCGCATAAAGGGCGTCCAAAAATTGAGACCGCAATTGATGCTGCAGAGGTGATCTTAAGTCTTGCTCCAGAAACAAATGGTCATGTAGCTGTAAAAGCATGGTCAGCACTGGGTGAGTTTACAGGTCGAGACCATACTCACTTAGCAAAACCTAAAGAGGAAGAAAAAATCCGCTTTAGAGATATCCAAGCTCAGCCGCGTAAGATCATCAGTTCACCAACCTGGTCAGGGTTAGAAGACGAACATGTGTCTTACAACGCAGGTTATACCAATGTGCACGAATTAATTCCTTGGCGCACAGTAACAGGCCGCCAGCAGTTCTATCAAGATCACCAATGGATGCGTGATTTTGGTGAAACCATGGTGTCTTACAAACCGCCGGTCAACTTAAAGACAACACAACCTTTACTTGGCAAAAAACCAAATGGCAATAAAGAGTTAACACTGAACTGGATCACACCACACCAAAAATGGGGTATCCACTCAACCTACTCTGACAACTTGTTAATGCTCACCCTGAGTCGAGGCGGTCCAATTGTGTGGATCAGTGAAGTTGACGCAAAAGAAGGCGATATCAAAGATAACGACTGGATAGAAGTGTTTAACGTAAACGGCGCAATTGCCGCACGTGCTGTTGTTTCACAACGTGTACCGCAAGGAATGAGCATGATGTATCACGCGCAAGAACGTATCGTTAACACCCCTGGCTCAGAAGTCTCTGGTACACGCGGTGGTATACACAACTCGGTAACCCGTGCAGTTATGAAGCCAACGCACATGATTGGTGGTTACGCGCAACAAGCTTACGGCTTTAACTACTATGGCACCGTAGGTTGTAACCGTGATGAGTTTGTTATTGTCCGCAAGATGGACAAAGTTGATTGGTTAGATAACGAGTAGCCGAGGATAGAATTATGAAAGTACGTGCACAAATAGGCATGGTCTTAAATTTAGACAAATGTATCGGCTGTCATACCTGCTCGATCACCTGTAAAAATGTGTGGACTAGCCGCGAAGGTGTTGAATACGCTTGGTTTAATAACGTTGAAAGTAAACCAGGTATTGGTTATCCAAAAGAATGGGAAAACCAAGAAAAATGGCATGGCGGCTGGAAACGCAATAAAAATGGTACGTTAGAGCCACGCCAAGGTAATAAACGCCGTTTATTAGCCAATATTTTTTCAAATCCAGATTTACCTGAGATTGATGATTACTACGAGCCGTTTGATTTTGACTATCAGCACCTGCACAACGCACCTGATAGCAAACATCAACCGGTGGCTCGTCCACGCTCATTGATCACCGGTCAACGCATGGAAAAAATCAATTGGGGACCAAACTGGGAAGAGATCTTAGGGACTGAGTTCTCTGAGCGTAAAAAAGACAAGAACTTCGATGATGTTGTTCAAAAAGATATTTACGGCCAGTTTGAAAAAACCTTCATGATGTACTTGCCACGTCTTTGTGAGCACTGCATCAATCCAGCGTGTGTAGCGAGCTGTCCTTCGGGCGCAATTTATAAGCGTGAAGAAGATGGCATTGTATTGATTGACCAAGACAAATGTCGTGGTTGGCGAATGTGTGTTTCAGGCTGCCCGTACAAAAAAATCTATTACAACTGGAAGTCAGGTAAATCAGAAAAATGTATTTTCTGCTTCCCACGTATTGAAGCGGGTCAACCAACTGTCTGCTCTGAAACCTGTGTAGGCCGTATTCGCTACTTAGGTGTTCTTTTATACGATGCTGATCGCATTGAAGAAGTCGCCAGCGTACCGAACGAGCAAGATCTCTACCCAGCTCAGCTCAGCATGTTCTTAGATCCAAATGACCCTGAGGTTATCGAAGCTGCGCGCAAAGAAGGGATCCCTGAAACTTGGCTAGAAGCGGCACGTCAGTCACCAGTTTATAAAATGGCGATGGACTGGAAAGTTGCACTGCCTCTACACCCTGAATACAGAACATTACCTATGGTGTGGTATATCCCGCCACTGTCACCAATTCAAACAGCGGTTGAAGCAGGTCATGTTGGTATGAGTGGCGTGATCCCAGACCTTAAATCGCTGCGAATTCCGATGCGCTACTTAGCTAACCTACTTACCGCAGGCGATGAAAAGCCTGTTATTAGGGCACTTGAACGCATGATTGCAATGCGAGCGTTTAAGCGTTCACAACAGGTTGAAGGCGTTGAAGATATTGAAGTTCTTAAACAAGCAGGCTTAACCGCCGAGCAAGTTGAACAAATGTATCGCTACATGGCAATTGCTAACTATGAAGATCGTTTTGTGATCCCATCAAGCCATAAATCTTATGCAGCAGATGCCTATGATATGAAAAATGGCTGTGGCTTTAGTTTTGGTAACGGCTGTAGTGACGGCAACAATGGTGTGAATCTGTTTGGCGGAAAAAAACAAACCGTTAAGCAAATCATTCCTGTAGAAATAAAGGAGTAAACGATGCAAGTATTAAGCGTACTCTCTCATTTACTTGATTACCCTACACAGTCGTTGGTTGAAGCCGAAGCTGAGTTAATCAAGATTGTTAATCACAGCTCATTAAATGATGACAATAAAACAGCACTCACAGCATTTATTCAACAGCAATGCCAAGGCGACTTAATGGATTGGCAAGCACAGTACGATGGCCTGTTTGAGCGTGGTCGCGCGCTAGGTTTGTGGCTTTTTGAACACGTTCACGGCGAAAGCCGTGACCGTGGTCAGGCCATGGTCGATTTAATTGAACAATATAAACAAGCAGGGCTTGAGCTAAACCTCAACGAATTACCTGACTACATCCCGCTATTTTTGGAGTTCTTAGCAACACAAGGGAGCGAGAATGCTCGAGAGTGGTTATCTGAGGTTGAGCATATTCTTGCTTTACTTATGTGCCGACTCGAAAAACGAGAAAGTAACTATGCCGTTGTTTTTTCAAGCTTACTTGATATTGCCCAAAGTAACATAGATTTAGATGCACTCAGAGCACAAATCAATGAAGAAAATCGAGACGATACAAAGCAAGCAATTGATAAAGAGTGGGAAGAAGAAGCCGTCACGTTTGGCGCTCAAGATGCAACAAACTGCCCTAGTTCGGTTAATCGACCACTTGAGACACAACGCAAAGATCAATATGTTCCAGTTTCTTGGACTGACTTTAATCAACAGGCCAGTTAGGGGTATATCATGAGTTATTTAAATACGTTACTTTTTGGAATTTATCCATACATTACTTTAGCGGTATTCATTATTGCCTCAATCATTCGTTATGACAGAGAGCAATACACATGGAAAACCGGATCAAGCCAATTACTAGAAAGCAAAGAGCTAAAACGAGGTAGCCGTGCCTTTCATATTGGTGTCATCATGGTGTTATTAGGTCACTTTGTTGGCTTACTGACACCCGCAGAGGTATGGCATGTGGTTGGGATTGAAGCCAGCCATAAACAATTAATTGCAATGGGCCTTGGAGGGGTATTTGGCCTACTGTGTTTTTATGGTTTAACAATCTTAATTAAACGCCGCTTAACCAACCCACGGATCAGAGCAACGAGCAGCAAAATGGATATTGCCGTATTACTGCTACTTTATGTGCAATTGATTTTAGGGTTACTGTCAATTTTTGTCTCTGCAGGTCATTTAGACGGTGCAGAAATGCTACTGCTAATGAGCTGGGCGCAAAATATTGTCACCTTAGACGGTGCAGAAGCCGCTGCGGCAATAGCACAAGTGCACTGGATTTATAAGCTTCACGTATTTTTAGGAATGAGCTTATTTTTAGTCTTCCCATTTAGCCGTTTAGTGCACATTGCCAGCGTACCAATTCAGTATCTATCTCGTAGTTACCAAGTTGTTCGTAGCAAATCTTAATATCTTAGCTGCCAATTAACTCTTTTAGTTGGCAGCCTTCTTTTAAGCAATATCCAGTGCAGAGGTGACCATGATCACAGTCAATAATCATACTATCAGCGAATCCGATATTCTGCATGAAATGCAGTACCACCCAGCAAATGACCACCGAGCAGCAATGGTCAATGCTGCTGAAAGTTTAATCATTGGGGAGTTATTACAACAACGCGCGTCGCGTTTAAAATTAACGGATCGTGCTAACAATGGTTCAAGTACTTTATCAGAGCTGCAGCAAAATGATCTCTTAAACCAGTTAATCAAAAAAGAAGTATTCATTCCGACTGCAACCGAACAAGAATGCAAACATTACTATAATCAAAATAAAGTAAAGTTCACCACCCCACCACTAATTGCAGCCCGCCATATTTTATTGGCAGCGCCACACGAAGATGAACACGCACGCGCAACAGCATTCACACTTGCAGAGCACATTATTGCAACCTTAGTGCAAGGCGCCGACTTTAGTGAACTTGCAAAATTACATTCCAAATGCGACTCAGCCACATTAGGCGGGCAACTAGGGCAACTCTCTAAAGGGCAAACAGTTAGTGAATTCGAGCGCCCCGTGTTTAGTGCTGATGAAGGGTTGATCAACTACCCAATCGAAACCCGTTTTGGCTATCATATTGTCTATGTTGATTTTAAAGAAGATGGTAAACAACTGCCTTATGAAGCCGTCAAGTTACGCATTCAAAACTACTTAAATAAAAAAGTAGAACGTAAAGCCATCGCGCAATATATCCAATTACTAATTGCTGATGCAAAAATCGAAGGGTTTGATTTTAATGTCAGCAGTAGCCCTTTAGTACAATAGCTTTAAAGACATAAGGCGAGTTGAAAGTCCATGGTCGCAAGCTAACAATGAGTTAGAACAAGAAACCGATTTCAACTAGCAAGCTTGAGCTAAACAGGTCAAATACAGTACACTGTACTACATTGTAAAGGCTTGCTGGAGTAGCGCTCCCGCAGGCCTATTTATTTTGTATAGAGACAGATCATGGCGCAAACTCGCGGAAATTTATTTATCTTGTCAGCTCCATCGGGGGCTGGTAAATCAAGCTTAATTAGTGCTTTATTAGAGAAACACAGCGATATGAAGGTATCGGTTTCGCACACCACTCGCTCACCTCGTCCGGGTGAAGAAAACGGTGTGCACTATCACTTTGTTTCTGTTGATGAGTTCAAAACGCTAATTGAGAAAAATGACTTTTTTGAATGGGCGCAAGTGTTTGATAACTACTATGGTACGTCTAAGCAAGCAATCGAAAGCCAACTTGAAGCAGGTATTGACGTATTTTTAGATATCGATTGGCAAGGTGCTCAGCAAATCCGCAAATTAGTTGATGATGTTGAGACTATCTTTATTCTTCCACCATCAAAAGAAGAACTTGAATCACGCTTAAATAACCGTGGTCAAGACTCTGCTGAGGTGATCGCAGGAAGAATGGCAAAAGCACAATCAGAAACATCACACTATAATGAGTATGATTATGTTGTTGTTAATGATGACTTTGATACTGCGCTTACAGAAATCGAAACGATCGTTATGGCTAAACGTTTATCGTTAAAAAGCCAAGCTGTGCGCCATCAGGCGTTATTAGAGAACTTACTTAAGTAATACTTTTTTAAGAATAAGATAAAAATTAACCACAAGCTATTGGCGAATTTAACTTGGTACAGTAAACTACGCCTTTGCTTAAGAATTTATTTGGAGTGCTAAGATGGCTCGCGTAACTGTTGAAGATGCAGTAGATGCAATTGGTAATCGTTTTGACTTAATTTTAGTTGCGGCTCGTCGTGCCCGCCAAATCGCGGTTGGTGGTAAAGATCCACTCGTTGATGCTGAAAATGACAAACCAACGGTTATTGCTTTACGTGAAATTGAGAAAGGGTTAGTAGATAGCTCTTCTATGGACTTAATTGATCGTGAAGAACAACAACATCAAGAAGCAGCAGAAATGGCTGCTGTGGCTGCTATCGTAGGTGGCAACCAGTAATCAAGCTCCCCGCTTTGATTTAGCTATACGGCTAGTATTTCTACACTAGCCGTTGGCAAGCCCTTCTTTTCATCGTATATTCTATTCATACCGTTACCGATTTACTTCATTTGCGCATTGGAGTGTGACTTTGTATCTATTCGAAGGCCTCAAAAAGAAAATATCCGAATACTTACCACCCGCTGAGATTGAGCTGGTACAAAAAGCATACGTGGTCGCTCGCGAAGCCCACGAAGGCCAAACACGCTCAAGTGGCGAGCCTTATATCACCCACCCTGTCGAAGTGACACAAATACTTGCCGGCATGCACTTAGACCACGAAACGCTGATGGCTGCCCTGATGCATGACGTGATTGAAGACACTGACTTTAGCCAACAAGACTTAGCTGAAATTTTTGGCGACACCGTTGCCGAGCTTGTTGAAGGGGTGAGTAAGCTAGATAAACTCAGCTTTAAAGATAAAAAAGAATTCCAAGCCGAAAACTACCGCAAAATGATCATGGCGATGACGCAAGATATTCGCGTGATCTTAATTAAATTGGCTGACCGTACTCACAACATGCGTACTTTAGGCGCACTGCGCCCTGACAAACGCCGTCGCATTGCCCGTGAAACCCTAGAGATTTACGCACCAATTGCGAACCGCCTTGGTATTCACGATATTAAAAATGAATTAGAAGATTTAGGCTTTCAAGCGTTATACCCGATGCGCCATCGCGCATTAAGATCAGAAGTGGTCAAAGCACGCGGTAACCGTAAAGAAGTTATCAGTAATATTAAGACTGAGATTGAAGCACGTTTAGAAGAGTCTGGCATCGAAGCAACTATATCTGGCCGCGAAAAACACCTTTATAGCATTTACAAAAAAATGCTTAATAAAGAGCTTTCGTTTAACGAAGTGATGGATATCTACGCGTTTCGTATCAATGTTGATAATATGGATACCTGTTATCGCGTATTAGGTGTTGCGCATAACCTTTACAAGCCAATCGAAACTCGCTTTAAAGATTATATTGCTGTACCAAAAACTAACGGCTATCAGTCGCTTCATACCTCATTAGTTGGCCCTCATGGTATTCCTGTTGAGATTCAAATTCGTACCCACGATATGGATCATATGGCAGATAAAGGGGTCGCTGCTCACTGGATGTATAAAAAAGCCGGTGATAATGCAGGCCACACAGCACAACAACGTGCTCGCCAATGGATGCAAAGCTTACTGGAACTTCAGCAAAGCGCTGGTTCGTCTTTTGAGTTTGTTGAAAACGTTAAAACAGAGCTATTCCCTGAAGAGATCTATGTTTTCACGCCAGATGGCCGTATCGTTGAGCTACCCATGGGTGCGACAGCAGTCGACTTTGCTTATGCAGTTCATACTGATGTAGGTAATACCTGTGTGGGAGCACGCGTTAACCGTAAACCTCACCCACTCAGCAAAGCGCTTGATACAGGGCAAACGGTCGAAATCATCACCAGCTCTGGAGCGCACCCTAATGCAACTTGGTTAAACTTTGTTGTAACAGGTAAAGCACGTTTAGGTATTCGCAATTACCTGAAGAGCCAACAGCATGAAGAAGCCATGCTGCTCGGTCGACGTTTACTAGACTCAGCACTTGGTGAAACCAAACTGGATGATATTCCAGATGAAAACATTCGCCGTGTACTTCAAGAGCATGAACTAAATACCGTCCTTGAGCTACTAGTCGAAATAGGCTCAGGTAATCTCATGAGTGTGCTTATTGCAAAACGCTTGATGCAAGTTGATGCAGACGACCTAGACGACCTAGCACAAAAAGCAAAAGCGACCATTATCGGTACTGAAGGCATGTTAGTTAATTACTCTAAATGCTGCCGCCCAGTCCCAGGTGATGCAATTACAGCTTATATAAGCCAAGGTAAAGGCCTTACGGTTCACCGCCAAGAATGTAAAAATATTCGTGGTTGGGAAAAAGAGCGCTCAAAATACCTCGTTGTAAAATGGGACGATAACCCAGAGAAAGAATATATTGCTGCCCTTCGTATTGAGATTATTAATCACCAAGGTGCGCTGGCTAAATTAACCAATGTTGTTGCCTCAACCCAAGCCAATATTGTTGAAATAGCGACTGACGAAAAAGAAAGTAATTTATACATGATAGATTTAGGCATCACGGTTAAAAACCGCGTTCATGTTGCTAACATTATGCGCCGCATTCGCGTTATGCCTGATGTGCAAAGAGTCTATCGTAAAAAGTAACAAGGATAATCATGAACAAATCTTTTATTTCTACTGATAATGCGCCTGCAGCTATCGGTACTTACAGCCAAGCAGTTAAAGTAGGCACGGCTGTTTATTTATCAGGTCAAATTCCACTTGTACCAGAAACAATGGAAGTGATCTCTGAAGACTTTACTGAGCAAACTCACCAAGTATTCAAAAACCTAACAGCTGTTTGCCAAGCTGCGGGTGGTCAAATTCAAGACATGGTGAAAGTAAATATCTTTCTAACTGACTTATCTAACTTTGCGATTGTCAACGAAGTAATGAGCCAGTACTTTAAGCAACCATACCCTGCACGCGCCGCAATTGGCGTACGTGCGTTACCAAAAGGTGTGCAAGTTGAGATTGACGGTATCATGGAGCTACCTTCAACAAACTAATCAGCCCTGCCAGCAACACAAAGTTGCTGGCACTTTTTTAGAAAAAGTTATTACTTCCCTCACCCGAAATTCTTGACTCATTAGCAAATCTCTAGCACTCTGTTGTTATAACAAATAAAACCTTTAGCTAATGTAGTCAAAAAGGATCTCCACGTGTTTAAGCTCGCTCACAACGGCAACGTTTTATTAGATGTTCATGAAAACTCGCCTCCTAGTGCTGCGTTTATTATCGAAGCATTAGAAAAGTCACCATTTTGCGAATGCAGAGTGGATCATGAAGCTATCAATAAATTCTTCAAAAGTGACTCTAACGAGCGCATGCTTGTTGTTGCCTCTAAACATGATGCGAGCCTAGTTGTAACCCTAAGCGATGATAAAATGCTTGCTACAGGCGAACTTACTCTTGCTGAAGGCGGCAAAGTTATGACGCTTGATGAAGCTAAAAAGGAGCTTATCAGAGCGGGCGTTGCTCGCGGATACAAACAAGCTTTCTTGGAACAGCTATTACAACAACAGTTTGAGTTACCAGCAGGAGAAGTCGCTAAAGGCGTGCTAGCAAAAGGTCGCTTACCTATCGATGGCCAACCATCAAAACTAGTTTCTCAAGTTGAAACGCTCAAAGATCGCTTAAAAAAACCCAAATTGCGTGAAGATGGTACTGTCGATATGCGTGATTTTGGCAAGCTTGCCAGTGTCGAACCCGGCGTATTACTTATCAAGCAAATCCCTGCGACTCCGGGTAAAGAAGGCTTTACTGTTACCGGTGATGTATTACCAGCCAAGCCTGGTGAAAGTAATACTCTAGTTGCTGGTGAAGGTACCGAAATATCTAAAAATAATCCGCTTGAACTTATTTCAGCCATTGCAGGTGTTCCAGTAGATATCGCGAATGGTATGCGTGTTGATGATATTTTTACCATTGCCGATGTCAACGTAAAAACCGGCCATGTAGATTTTGAAGGTAGCGTCATTGTAACTCATAATGTTGAGCCGGGAATGCGTATTAATGCCAAAGGCGATATAACAGTTATGGGCACTGTAGAGTCTGGTCATTTATCTGCAGCTGGTGATATCACCATAAAACAAGGCGTAATTGGCCACCAACTCGAAGATAAAAAGTTATCATGTAATATCATCAGCCAAGGTGACATTCACTTATCACATGGTCAATACAGCTACCTTGAAGCAAACAATATCCTCATCGACCGACAAGCCAGCCATTGTGTAATGAAAGCCACTAAATTGTTGCAAGTCGGCCAAGAAGATAACCCCCAAGGAAAACTATTTGGCGGTGAAATTTTAGATGCTCAAATAGTTATTGCTGGCGAAATTGGCAATGAATCAGGCGCGAAGATGGTGATTAACTTAGCGGCTTCAGGTGCTGATGTAACAGCACAAACAGACCAATGCTTCAAAGATTTAGCACAAACAGATTCGCAACTTGATACCTTACAAGCGGCTATCGAAAAAGCGGATTTAGTAAAAGATGCAGAAAAGAAAAAAACTCTTCTGGCTAAAATAGGGGCCACACAAATGCACTATTGCGAGCAAGCTGAAATGCTTGAGAAAAAACTATCAAGTTTAGAGCATCATTTGCATGATTTACTTGAAGATGCGCAATTAGTCGTTAACAAAACATTGCACTCAGGGGTAGAAATACATATTTTTGAAAAAGTGCTACGTACAAACCGTAAGTACCCCCCTTGCAAGGTTAAGCTTGAAGAGAACAAGGTTGAGGTGGAGTTTAAAACCAGTTAATAAAAAAGAGGCTTTAAGCCTCTTTTTACTAGGGTCATTAATCTTAACTTAGAGAATTCCTTCCACTTGCTGTTTTAGCTGTTCAGGCCAAACACCAACTTGTACTTGCCCGATATGCTGTTTTTGTAACAGCAACATAGCGAGTCGTGATTGACCAATCCCACCACCAATTGTTTGCGGGAACTGCTTCGCAAGTAGCTGTTTATGCCAATCAAACTCTAAACGAGCTTGGTCGCCTGTAATCGCTAATTGTGTAGCTAAGGCATCAGGGCTTACACGAATGCCCATTGAAGAGATTTCAAAAGCATCTTCTAGCACTGGGTTCCAAACTAAAATATCACCGTTTAAGCCAGCAAATTTACTACAGGTTTGGGTTGACCAATCGTCATAATCCGGTGCTCGTACGTCATGAATTTTGCCATCGGCAAGTGTGCCGCCTATACCAATTAAAAATACCGCACCGTATTCTTGTGCTACCGCTTTTTCACGTTGTTTTGCAGTAAAGTCAGGATACATCTGACGTAACTGTTCACTGTGTACAAAGGTGATTTGCTCTGGCAAAAATGGCGTTAAATCAAACTCGCTTGATACAAAGCGTTCGGTTGCTTTAATAGCCTGATAAAGTGATGTTACGGTTTCTTTTAGCTTGTCTAAGGTGCGCTCAGTACTCTCGCAAATTACTTTTTCCCAATCCCATTGGTCAACATACACCGAGTGAATTGGGCTTAAAGATTCTTCATCTGGGCGAAGCGCCTTCATATGCGTATAGAGCCCCTCACCTACCGAAAAATCGTAATCAGCCAAGGTTTTGCGTTTCCATTTAGCTAAAGAGTGCACTACTTCAAATTGGCTACCCGGAATTGTTTTCACTGCTACCGATACAGCATTTTCAGTACCGCTTAAGTTATCTTGAATACCATCGCCTACTTTTGCCAAGATCGGCGCTTGTACCTCAACTAATCCTAATTGTTGTTCTAATTGGCTTGAAAAAAACTGTTTTACTTTACTAATTTGCTGCTGTTGCTGCAGGTAGTGTGAACTCATAATAATTGGCCTCATTCCCAGTTATTGTTACTTGCTTGATTAGAGAAGCCCGCTGCTTGGCCCCTCCTGTTAAAACAATCCTCAACTAAACAAAGATAATTTTCAATAACCCGCAATAAAAAGAACTTAACATTGAAATTTTCATAAAAATAATGCTATAAATTTTACTGATTCAATAATTAACACTAATAAATACCATGGAAAATTATCAAATCGATAATCTCGATAAAAACATCCTTAATGCGTTAATGGAAAATGCGCGAACAGCGTATGCAGAACTTGCTAAACGCTTTGCAGTAAGTGCCGGAACTATTCATGTTCGAGTCGAAAAGATGAAACAAGCGGGAATTATTACAGGCACCCAAGTCAGTATTGATGCCAAACAGCTTGGTTACGATGTTTGCTGTTTTATTGGTATTAACCTCAACAATGCCCGTGATTACCCACAAACGTTACTGCATTTAAAAGAGCTAGAAGAAGTCGTAGAAGCCTATTACACCACGGGTAATTACAGTATATTTATCAAAGTGATGGCACGCTCAATTGATCATCTACAAGATGTGTTAATTAACAAAATACAAGCCATCGAAGCTATTCAATCAACAGAAACGCTGATCTCATTACAAAACCCAATTAGCCGTGCTGTTGTTCCCTAGGGTATAATCAGCGCCAATTAGAATCCGTCAACGAGCACACAACTATGGATACAACTCGCTTTGAGCGTGTTAAGCGCGTATTAGATCGCCGCCAAACGGACCTAACGGTTTGTTTAGAAGAGGTACATAAGCATCATAATTTATCGGCCATTGCCCGCACAGCTGACGCGACAGGCTGCCATCATGTTCATGCTGTATGGCCAGAGAATCAAAAATGGTTAACTAACAATACTTCAGGTGGTAGTAAAAACTGGCTCGAAACTCACTTGCATCGCAATATCGATGAAGCCGTAGCCATGATGCGTGCGCAAAATCCTGATGTACAAATTTTAGCAACTCACCTCAGCGACGACGCAGTCGACTTTCGTGAAATTGATTACACCAAACCGACAGCTGTTATTGTTGGTCAAGAACGAGATGGTATTTCGCCGCGTGCCCTCGCTCATGCTGATAAAAACATCATCATCCCAATGCAAGGAATGGTGCAATCTCTTAATGTATCTGTTGCAGCGGCACTTATTTTATTTGAAGCACAGCGCCAACGTGAAGAAGCAAGTCTTTATAACCGCGATATGCTTGATGCGAAAGTTAAGCATCGTATTTTGTTTGAAGGCTGTCACCCTATCATTGCTGAACAATGCCGCGAAAAAGAGCTGCCGTACCCTGAGCTGGATGAAAATGGTGAAATTGTTGCTGATGAAACGTTCTGGAACATTTTAAAACACACGCAACCGCTTGAAGCCACTAACGAGTGCAAGTAAACTGAAAAACAGTCTACTAATTAATAATTTGAGTCACCTTTGAGTCATCCTAGCTTAGCGTTATACCCAATTACAGAATTAAAAGGCGTCGGCCCAAAAATGGCCGAGCGCCTTGCTAAGCTAAATATTCATACGGTACAAGACATGCTGTTTCATTTGCCTCATCGCTATGAAGACCGCACCCGCATTCACCCAATTTGCGAACTCCAACCGCATAGCCATGTTAGTGTTGAAGCCACCATTGAAACCAGCCAAATTACTTTTGGAAAAAGGCGCATGCTGGTTTGCCAAGTAAATGATGGCACGGGCCGTTTAACGCTCAGGTTTTTTAACTTTAGCGCGGCTCAAAAAAATGCCTTAAGTGCAGGTAAAATCATTCGTTGCTTTGGTGAGATCCGCCGTGGTCGTGTTGGCTTTGAAATGACACATCCGGAATACAGCTTATCGGATACCCTTTCTGAGCAACCAACGAACACCACGCTTACGCCGGTTTATCCTGTTACCGAAGGGCTAAAACAGTTATCCATTCGTGCACTAAGCGATCAAGCACTTGCACTATTAACTAAATACCCTGTCGAAGAGTTACTGCCAGAACAGTTTCAGCCAACCGGAATGCGTTTAGCCGATGCGCTCATGACCTTACATCGCCCACAAAACGATGTTGATTTAACTGCTCTTGAACAGGGTATGCATCCTGCTCAGCAACGGCTAGTGTTTGAAGAGTTGCTTGCGCAAAACTTAAGCCTTTTAAAGCTACGCCAAAAAGGGCAAACGGTAAAAGCGGTTGCTTTAAAGCCGCATAACCAACTTGAGCAACAGTTTTTAGCTAATTTAGCCTTTAGCCCAACCAACGCACAAAGTCGTGTGGTGGCAGAAATCAAAGGTGACTTACAACACCCGTTTCCGATGATGCGCCTAGTACAAGGCGATGTCGGCTCTGGTAAAACCTTAGTCGCAGCGCTCAGTGCGCTCACAGCGATAAGCGAAGGCTACCAAGTCGCTTTAATGGCACCAACAGAGATTTTATCAGAGCAACATGGCATCAACTTTAGCCAATGGTTTAATCAACTCGGTGTTGAAGTTGCCTGGTTAGGTGGCAAAAGTAAAGGTAAAGAGCGTGCAGCGACTTTGGAAAAAATCGCCTCTGGCGAAGCACAAATGATTGTTGGCACCCATGCATTATTCCAAGAACAGGTTGAGTTTAATAATCTCGTTTTGATTATCATAGATGAGCAACACCGCTTTGGTGTTCATCAGCGTTTATCACTGCGTGAAAAAGGCCGCTTTGGTGATTGCTACCCACACCAATTAGTGATGACTGCAACCCCTATCCCGCGAACCTTAGCAATGACAGCCTACGCTGATTTAGAAACCTCAGTGATTGATGAGTTACCACCCGGTAGAACGCCTATTACAACGGTGGCGATTCCTGATGCACGCCGAGACGAAATTATTCAACGTGTGAGAACAGCATGCTCAGAGCAAGGTCGTCAAGTGTATTGGGTTTGCACCCTGATTGATGAATCTGAAGTGCTGCAATGCCAAGCCGCCGAGGATAGCGCCGAGCAATTAAAAGCAGCACTGCCAGAGCTAAACGTTGGCTTGGTGCATGGCCGGATGAAAGCCGCCGAAAAGCAAGCCATTATGAGTGAGTTTAAGGCAGGTATTATTCATGTACTGGTTGCCACAACCGTGATTGAAGTGGGTGTTGATGTGCCTAATGCGAGCCTTATTATTATTGAAAACCCTGAACGGTTAGGGCTTGCGCAACTCCACCAGCTACGCGGCCGTGTTGGTCGTGGGGCAACGGCATCACACTGTGTTTTACTTTATCACGCGCCATTATCAGCTACAGCGCAAAAGCGCTTAGGTGTGCTGCGTGAAAGTAATGATGGCTTTGTGATTGCTGAGCGAGATCTCGAAATCCGTGGCCCAGGTGAAGTACTTGGCACCAAACAAACAGGCTTAGCTGAATTCAAAATCGCCGACCTAAACCGCGATAAACAAACACTTAATCATGTCAGACCCATCGCTTTCAAAATATTGAATGACTACCCAGAACTTACCGATAAATTGATTCAACGCTGGCTTGCAGGCAAATCAAACTACGCACAAGCTTAAAGCTAACTTCAGTATAATTTTGTTGTTCAACAAAAAAAGCCCAGCTAATTAGCTGGGCTCACAAGTAAGGGAGTGTTCACTTAGAATTTGTATTCAATACCAACACCTAGGTAATCTTGGTCAACTTGATTGTCTGTATCAAACGTTGAGTAGAAACCAAATACTTTGGTGTTTTTGTTTAGCTTGTGATCAACACCTGCAGAAATAGCTGTTTTCTTATCGCCTTCATCAAAGTCAATTACTTGGTACTGTACTTTGAATGTGTTGCTATTCATTTGGTAAGCAGCATTTACTAAGTAGCCATCAGCTTCTGCGCTACCATCCACTTTTTCTTGTGTTTGGTACATAGCACCTAGTTTGAAGTCACCTAGTTTACCTTGTACTGTTGCACGAACAATGTCGTAACCTTTTACTTCGCTGTCAGCTGCAACTGATGCATAAAGTTTGCTTTCTTTAAGTTTTGCATCGCCGTAAGTTAACGCTACCGAGTACCCGTTATCAGCATCTACATCATCTTCAGCTACATAAGTTGCTAATACTTTGAAGCCACTGAAGTCTTTAGAAGCATAAGAAATAGTGTCGCCTAAACGGTTTTCACCTTTAAATGCGTTTTTGATATCACCTTCAAGGTCATTGAATAAATCAACTTTACCTTGAGACTGCTTCATTGCTGTATCGTTACGACCGATAACAACTTGACCAAAGCTACCTTTCACACCCACGTATTGATTACGCGCAGTGATGTTATCGTCATTGTCGCCTTTTGAATCAGCGTCAGATACGTCTACACCAAACTCAAATTTATAAACCGCTTCTAAGCCTTCAGAAATTTTTTCTGAACCTTTTAAGCCAAAACGTGAGTTATTGCTTTTAATTTCAGTGAAAGACCCTTCGCCATCATCTGATGATTGAACAGTCACGTTTGCTTTACCATATACATCTACATCAGCTAGTGCAGAAAAAGATAAACCACCAAATAAAGCTAGGAATAAGCTAGACTTTGCAAATTTCATGTCGTTTCCTCAATAATCGCAACAAAAAACACATGTTGTGTTTCAATGCGCGCAGTGTGACAGTAAAAAATGACAGAAAGATGACAGTTGAAATAAAAGCGTCAATTTAGCTTCATAAAATGTAATTAATTTTGAAATAAAAACGTAACTCACTGTTGTAAAATTAAATTTTTATGAAAGCTAAATTAAATTAATTTTAAGCTTTTATTTGTAGCTCAGTTAATAAAGTGACTAACTTCTCTAACAGAGGGGTTTGCTCGTTGTCTCTGTGGTAAGCAACAAACACATCACGCGATGTATGCGCAACATCTTCAACATGATAAAGCTCACCAGATTTAAGCTGCTCTTCAACTAATAACTGAGGAATAAAGGCACTGCCGCCGCACTTCAAAATTAAATCAAGCGCAATACGGCCCGTACTGGTTCTAAAATATGGAGGGGCGTGGCCGTTAAACTCACGAGCATGCCATAAAGAAAAGGTGGTACCCCAATCAACATAGACATATTGGTTATCGAAAAAGTTTTCACTATTTGCTGTTTCAAAAGCACTCACAGGAATAATAGGTAACTCACAAATTCGCTGTACAACTAGTTCATCTACTTTTGGGGGATCGAACAACACAGCTAAATCTAGAGTACGTTCCAGTAATAAGCGAGTACTCTCTTGTTGTGCTTTGACTTCAGCAACTAACGACACACCCGGCATAGCAGAAACAATATTAGTAATACCAAACTGTAAAAATGCATCCCAAATATTAGGTGTTCCTGCTAAGCTAATTTGCTTATGCATATTATCTGCAAGTGCCACATCAACTTTTGCGCGCTGCATACCCGTAATGATCATTTGTGCATGTGGCAGTAATCGCTCACCAGGCGCCGTTAACTGTATGTTGTTACGTTGGCGAATAAATAAGTTAACGCCTAAACCTTGCTCTAATTGTCGGATCCGAAAACTCACCGCAGACTGTGTAATATATAAATTTTCAGCTGCCTTACCGAAATGGCGCGTACGGACCACTTCAACAAAAGTCTTCAATAAATCGATATCCATTTTTTACCCTTACGATAAAAATAATTTGTTTAATAAAATCGACAACTTGATCCATACTCCAGCAAGAAATTAGGGCATGAGGATAAAGCCATGAGCAATGACATTTCATCACTTCGTCAGGCATTTGCAAGCCAACGTCAATTCTATGATGATCAAAATTTCCCACGCGGTTTTGGTCGTAGTGGTCACTTCACTTTGCTAGAAGCCGACATTCTCGAGCAGCATGGTGTTGTTCTAAAGGGTTTATACAACAAAACCCTAGAACCACAAAATGAATTTCAAACTCAATTTGTACAAGTTGTCACCGGCAATCTTGACGCGACCAATGCAATTGAACGTGCTTGGGTCAAATACCTAAAGCAAACCACTTGCAAAACGAAATTTCATACATTGTTTGGACGTTCCCGTATTGCAAACCCAACAACACAAAGCGTTGAATATTATTCTGAGTCAGACAGCTTATAACGATTTGCTTTTTTAGGCTTTTAAGGTTAAAACTTGTAGTAACTATTGCTTCGCCAAAAAGTTATAACAAGGCAAACCGTGACTAGAAGAATATTAATAATTGAAGATACGCCAACGATTGCGCGAGTGCAAAAGCATATCGCGCAAAAAGTTGGTTATGAAGCCGATATTGCAGGCTCGTTGGCTGAAGCAAAAAAGTTAGTTGAAGAGCACTCTTATTTTTGTTCGGTAGTAGACTTTATTCTACCTGATGCACCAAAAGGCGAAGCAATTCCTTTTACTATCGCCTCTGATATTCCCACAATTGTCATGACGGGAAACCTAGATGAGACAACGCGTAATATTGTCGAAAAGCACCCAATAATTGACTACATTACTAAAGAAAATAAACAAGCTTATCAGTATCTTGAAAAACAACTCGCTCGCTTGCCTCGAAATGAACAAGTGCAAGTTCTTGTCGTTGATGATTCAGCGGCAACTCGCCACCACATTTGTAACTTATTAACTCGTCACAAATACCAAACCATTGAAGCTGTTGATGGTGTCGACGCTTTAAAAGTACTGGCTGAAAACCCAAAAATATCGGTGATCATTACCGATAACGAAATGCCAAACATGAATGGGGATGAGCTTTGTGTTGAAATTCGTCGTTTATATTCCAATGATGAAAAAGCCATAATCGGCATTTCTGCACTCGATACTCTGCACTTATCAACGCGCTTTTTAAAATCTGGTGCAGACGATTACCTTCGCAAGCCATTTAATAATGAAGAATTCTATTGCCGGCTAAGTCAAAACGTCGACATGCTTGAAAACATTAAAACGATTCGTTTACAAGCAAACACTGATTACCTCACTAAGCTGCCTAATCGCCGCTATTTCTTTGGTGAAGCAAACAGCCACCTCAAAGCTGCAAAACTGGCAGAAAACTCTGTCTCTTTAGCTATGATCGATATTGACCACTTTAAATCAATAAATGATAACTATGGTCATGATGCCGGTGATGAAGTGCTTAAGGGCCTATCGCAATGTATGGCAAAGTATTTTAAAAATAATTTAGTTGGCCGCTTTGGTGGTGAAGAGTTTGCAGTATATTTTGCTGATCAAGACCGACATGAATCGTTACAGCGTTTAGAAAAATTCCGCTTATTTGTTGAAAAGCACAGCCCTGAATTTAGCAAAGACCGTATCAAGTTTACGCTGTCGATTGGTTTTCATAATGGGCCTATTTATAGTTTAGATGAACTAATAAAACAGGCCGATCTAAAGCTTTATCAAGCAAAAGAGTCTGGGCGCAACAAACTAATAAGCTAAGCCTATACAGGCTTAGTCACTGCCTCTAATTTCGCTTTGCGTTGCTTACGACTTTGGCGGTACGAATCCCAACTGAATAACGCCAAAGCGCTCCAAATACAGGCAAAGGTCACCACACGCTCAGCATCAAATACCTCACCATAAAAAGCCACGGCAAGCATAAACATTAAACTTGGACCAATGTACTGAAAAAAGCCTAATGTGCTGTACTGAAGGCGTTTTGCTGCACCGGTAAAACACAACAGTGGTAAAGTTGTCACCACTCCTGCACTTATCAGTAACACGTTAATATGCCAATCATTTGCAGTTAAATCAGAGCTTGGCGAAGGCGCCATAAACCACCAGTAAATAAGTGCAACAGGTAATAAAATAAGTGCTTCGAGCAATAATCCTGGTAATGATTCAATCGGCAGCTTTTTGCGTAAAAGACCATAAATAGCAAACGAGCCAGCTAGCGAAAAAGCAACCACAGGAAATGATCCAAAGCTCACTAATTGAAGCAGCACACCACAAAGCGCGAGGCCTACAGCAACGCCTTGCCATTTACGCAGCCGCTCACCTAAAAACAACATACCAAGCAACACATTTAGTAGTGGGTTGATGTAATAACCTAAACTAGCATCGAGCATGTGATTATTGTTCACCGCCCAAATAAATAACCCCCAGTTAAAGCCAAGTAAACTTGCTGTTATTACCAACATCAAAAGTAATTTAGGTTGCCCAAGCACAATTCGAATACGCTGCCATTGATGACGAGCTGCAATAATAAGAAGTAAAAATAACACCGACCAAATAACACGGTGCATTAAGATCTCAAAAGCAGAAACCTGCTGAAGAAATTTAAAATAAATGGGTGCAAGACCCCACATAAAAAAGGCTAAACAAGCGAAAATGACACCTTTTCGCTGCTCAATGTTGGTAGGCATAAGTTTGGCTTTATAGTTTAAAAGCGCTATTTTACGCCCCCTAAACAGTGACGCAACCAAAACACGCTAAATAAGCCCATGTATTTACTTCTTAAAAGGGACTGCCATTGTTGCAAAGTAACGCCGTGATATTAAGCTCCTGTGAAGCGCTGAATTCTGCATTTTGAGGTAGTTTGGGTATATTGCTAAAGACATCGCTATAAAAAACCACTAAAATGCTCGGCGATGAATACCAATACCGCAATGTCCAACACACCCGTTCGATCACCACAAGCCGTACTCAAACAAGTGTTTGGTTACAAGGACTTTCGTGATGGCCAAGAAGCGATTATAGCCGCAGCGCTAGACGGCCAAGACTCGCTTGTACTTCTACCAACGGGTGGAGGCAAATCATTATGCTATCAAGTACCCGCTTTGATCCTCGATGGTGTTACTGTGGTTATCTCGCCGCTTATATCCTTGATGCAAGACCAAGTTGCCCAACTAAGAGCCCTCGGCGTGCAAGCGGCCTACATCAATAACAGCCTGCCTTTTGAAGAGCAACAAGCTGTCTATCAACAATTACACTACGGCCAAATTAAGCTGTTATATGTTGCACCAGAAAAAGTATTACAACACGAATTTTTAGAGCGCTTGAGTCATCTTAAACTCGCACTTTTTGCTATTGATGAAGCTCACTGTGTCTCGCATTGGGGGCATGACTTTAGGCCGCATTACTGTCGGCTCAACGAGTTAAAGCAACGCTTTATGCACGTGCCCATGATGGCCCTTACAGCAACGGCAGATAAAGCAACTCGTTACGATATTATTGAACAGCTTCAGCTTAACCACCCTTACGTGCACACTGGTAGCTTCGATAGACCTAACATTCGTTACACCATAGAAGAAAAATTCAAACCTATGGTACAACTGCTTCGATATTTAAAAGAGCAGCAAAATCAAAGCGGCATTATTTATTGCACCAGCCGCAAACGGGTTGATGATGTAGCCGAAAAACTTGCTGACGCAGGGTTTAATGCCGCCGCCTACCATGCAGGTATGAGCAATGAACAACGCCAATTTGTGCAATCGGGCTTTGCCCGTGACGATATTCAAATTGTGGTTGCGACCGTTGCCTTTGGCATGGGGATTAATAAACCAAACGTACGTTTTGTGGTGCATTACGATATTCCAAAAAGCATTGAGGCTTACTACCAAGAGACCGGTCGTGCAGGTCGTGATGGTCTGGCTGCAGAAGCGATAATGTATTTTGATCCGGCCGATATTGGTCGCGTACGCCGCTTTTTTGAAGATATTGAAGACGAGCAACGGCGTCGTGTTGAAGAGCAACGCTTTAATGCTATGGCCAGCTTTGCCGAAGCACAAACATGCCGCAGACAAATTTTGCTAAATTACTTTAGTGAATATAAGCGCGAAACCTGTGGTAACTGTGATATTTGCTTAAACCCACCGACTAGCTTTGATGGCACACTTGTCGCACAACAAGCTCTCTCGTGTGTGTATCGTGCAGAACAACGTTTTGGTATTGGCTATATTGTTGAGTTACTGCGCGGCGCAAACACTAGCCGTATTCGTGATAACAATCACCACCAGCTAAGCACCTATGGCATAGGAAAAGAGCATAGTGTGGAGTTCTGGCTAAGTATTTTAAGGCAGCTTATCCATCAAGGGTTATTAAGCCAAGATATTACCCAAGGCTCTTCATTACGCTTAACCGAAGCCGCCCGTGCGGTGCTTAAAAGTGAGTATGCACTGCAACTTGCTGAACCTCGCCTACAAGCTAAGCACGTTTACCAAGATAAACTTGCTCAGTTTAATTACGATAAAAAGCTGTTTGCAAAATTACGTGCCTTACGTAAAGAGTTGGCAGATGCTGATGACGTACCACCTTATGTGGTATTCAATGATAAAACTCTCGCTGAAATGGCGCAGCTCATGCCAACCAATGACAGTGAGTTTTTGAAGGTATCAGGTGTTGGTTTCACTAAGCTCAATAAGTACGGCGAACCGTTTTTAAATACCATTCGCGACTATCTTGCCGCTAATTAGGACTGCTATGACTGAACTAAGCTATGATGCTGAGCATGAAATCATTCTCATAACGTCAAGTGAGCTTCCACACGACGAAGACTTTGAACTTTGGGCAACCCTTTTCTTACACGCTCCAGCAATAACAACCGCCGACTTTGATGCTGGCGCTGATCGTCATCAATTACGCTTTCACTTTACAGATCATAGTTTTAATCTAAACTTTGAACATTACAGTGAAAGTATTTGGATTAATGCTGAAGGCATTGAGGCAAGTGCAGTTTTACCGCAACTTTATCAATATTTAGTCATGCAATTACAATAATAAGCTAGACTTTTTTCCACGCTTAGTATGTAGTAGTTGCACAGGACATACTCAACTAAGGGTGTAAATGGGATTTAAGCAGTCGCACTTTGTTGCTAGGCTAATAACACTATTACCAATCTGCATAGCAGCCAATGTTCATGCAGAACAGCAATTCACTGACGATAATAATTATTGTCAAAACCAGCGCACGCTTAAATCGCAAGATAATAACTTACGCCGCCAACTCGATACAGACAACCCCCTCCCCGATACTGCTAATAACCGTAAAATAGTCTCTATTGAACTTGAACAGCTGAATGTCTTTAACACTGAACTAGAAGAAGAAAATAACTTTTTATTCCGGTTTGCCAATCGCGCTCACATGACGACTGAGCCAGAAGTAATACACAGCGTTTTATTGTTCGAAGAAGGTGATGTTTACAATCCACGTAAATTACTAGAGTCAGAGCGGTTACTGCGTAAACAAGGCTATTTATATGATGCACGTATCAACGCAAAGCTCGATTGTGATGGCAACGTCCATGTAAAAGTAATTACGCGCGATCTGTGGACTTTATTACCAGAAATAAGCTTTAGCCGTAGCGGCGGTGAGAATGAGTCGAGTATTGGCTTTCGCGAGTCAAACTTTTTAGGCTGGGGTAAACGAGTGTCATTTAGCCGCACCCGTGATGCTGATCGCACAGGTTACCTATTTGTGTATGACGATCCACATATATTCTCTAGCCGTTATCAAGGCCGTTTAGAATACTCAGACAACGATGACGGTAAACGTCATTACCTCGATGTCAGCTACCCGTTTTTCTCGATTGATACGCCCTACAGTTACGGTGTTACAAGTTACTCTGACCAGCGCAGAGAATCTCTTTACTACCGTGGTGATGTAGTTAGCGAATTTGAGCAAAAGACCATATTAAACCGTGCTTACTTTGGTCACTCATCACAACTTGGCAATAGCTGGACTCAGCGTATCAAACTCGGGGTAGAAAATCGTAAGGATACTTTCAAGGCCATATCATTAACAAATTTACCTATTGCTGAAGACCGAACGCTCAACTACCCCTATGTTAGTGCACAGTGGTTTGAAGATCATTACGTTAAGGTAAGAAATTTCGATAGCATCTACCGAACAGAAGATTTAAACCTCGGTTGGAATATCCACGCCTTACTCGGTTATTCGAGTAAAGACTTTAGCGACGATGCCAGCCGTACTATTTATTCGTTATCTTTATCAAAGGCGCATTACTCTGGAGACAACCAATTGTGGCGCTTTAAAGCAGACCTTGATGGCTACTGGAATGAAGAAACCGATGACGTAGAAAACCTGTTTGCCAGCACGCAGTTACAGTATTACCTCAATACCACACTAAGACAAAGCTGGTATGCCAAAGCCCGCCTACAATATGCAGAAAATCTCACAGCTGATAAGCAACTCACGATTGGTGGGGAGAATGGCCTGCGTGGATACCCGCTTGACTACCAAGTTGGCGACCGCAGCTTTTTAGTGACTTTAGAGAAGCGCTACTACTGGGAATATGACTTACTGCAATTGTTTAAAGTGGGTGGTGCCGCGTTTTATGATATTGGTAGAGCTTGGTATAACAACAAAGATAATGGCGATAACGGTAACGTGCTGCAAAATGTGGGAGTGGGCCTTCGCTTAGCGCCAAGCCGTGCCAATGCCGGTACGGTAATTCACCTAGATATTGCCGCACCAATTAACAAGCAAGATGATGATATCGACTCTGTGCAGTGGCTAGTAACGGTTAAAAATACCTTTTAAAGTAGTGTTATTGTTTAGCTAAAAAGCTAAAATCGAAACGTAAAATATTAATTTAGGAACCCTTTTGGACTTCGTCGAATTCTTTAACGAGCAATATCATTTAATCGTGACTGTCATCGCAGTTTTGCTTTACCCGCTGCTTCGTAAAACCACCAAAAAACTGCTGTTAAAAGCAATTAAAGGCAAAGCTGATCCGCATCGTGAATACCGTGCTGAGCTGTTGCTCAATATCATTCTTGCCATTGTCATGCTGTGTTTAGTATTGGTTTTTTGGGGTATAGAGCTACGCGGCTTACTAGTACTTGGCTCATCCATTTTTGCCATGCTAGGTGTCGCGCTTTTTGCAGCCTGGTCGTTACTAAGTAACCTAACAGCCTTCTTGTTGATGTTTATTCAAAACGACTGCCGCGTTGGCTTTTGGGTGAGAGTAATTGACGGTGCAAACTTCTTAGAAGGCCGCATTATCGAAATGGGACTAATGAACGTGGTACTTGAACACGTTGATGGTCACAAAGTGATTTACCCAAACAACATCTTTGTTACCCGCCCTGTGATGGTCCTAAAAAACCCACCTACGGCAACCAAAGCGCCAACCATAAAACGTATTTTAGGTCCAAAAAAGTAACGACTTTAAGTTAACGAGATGCTTGCTAAAGAGGTGTTTTTTTTCTGCTTCCATAGGCGATTAATATAAAACTAAATAAAATGACTAGAGGGTGAAATAACACAATGTGAACAACACTTTGCTCAGTAAAAAAGCCGTGCGTAAGTGAAATAGCAAGCGTGCATAAGCCTGTATAAAATAGAAAAATTTTCATCTTTGATCCTTTAGTCATTCTTACGACAAGTAAGTAAAAAAACTATAAAACTTGTACTTGCTCTAAGGTCAAGTATTAGATGGGGACAGGCGGATACAAAAAAGCCAAACAGGTAGTTTGGCTTTTTGAATTACAGAATAGGGTATTAGTTATTTAATTCTGCGGTTTTTAACTCGTCTTCAATATCACTTATTTCATCAATAAAGTTTTCGAGCTGTTGTTCAACTAGGCTGTTTGCGTGAGCAAAGTAAGCAAGATGGAATACGGCATCCCCCTCGTTTACCAGCGGCATTGTTTGCTGACCAATGACAATACCGCTGCGTGGCGCTAGTAACTCAAGCTCAGCATCACCAAGAGGGCTACTAATATAAGCTAGAACCTGCCCTTTCATTACTCGCTCACCGAGTGATACTTGTGCACGAACAATACCGTCAACTTCAGCGCGTACCCAACTCGTCGAGCTTGCAATAATCGGCTCTGGTAGCTTTTTAGCACGCTTGCCACGCACCATTTTTAAATGGCGCATGACATAGTCAACACCTTGCACACCAGCTGCAATGGCTATTGGGTCAAAGCGTAGCGCTTCGCCGGCTTCATAGGTAATAACGGGTATTCCTAAATTGGCCGCTTCACTGCGCAATGAGCCATTACGAAGTGACGCGTCAATCACCGCTGGAGTACCAAACGCTTTTGCCATAGCCGCCGTTGCAGGGTCGCTCAAATTGGCACGAATTTGTGGCAAGTTAGTTCGGTGAATTGCACCTGTGTGCAAATCAATAATATGCGTACAATGCATTGCCACCTGAGTAAAAAACGCATTCGCCATTCGCCCTGCTAACGAGCCTCGTGTTGAGCCCGGAAAACTGCGGTTCATGTCACGGCGGTCTGGTAAATAGCGTGACTTGTGAATAAAACCAAACACATTCACAATCGGTACCGCAATAATAGTACCGCGCAATTGCTCTGGATCGATTTTAGCAAGCAACTGCCTAACAACCTCAACACCATTGAGCTCATCCCCGTGAATTGCAGCACATACCATTAATACAGGCCCTTGCTGCACACCATTGACGACTTCAATTGGAATATTTAACGGCGAGTGGGTGTAAAGCTTGGCAGCTTCAATCGCAAATGTTTTACGTTCGCCAACACCAACCGTATCGCCTAAAATTGAAAACGGTGTATTTTTCTTAACCTTAGCCACGCACTTTTCCTTTTAATAGAGCGCTAATACCCAAACCTCCTCAAGGTGCAGAATTCAGCGTTTCACAGGTGCTTAATATCAAGGCGTTACTTTGCAACAATGGCAGTCCCTTTTAAGAAGTAACAACGATGAGAGTAAGTGCCTGTGAAGCGCCCTAAGGGTTGGTTTAAAAGCGATTTATACTGCGTTATTGATTTTAACAATAGAACCACTATTACTTGCAATCAATGCCTTGCCTAAATCGCTTTTAATTCCAACTGAAACTCGCACCTTGAGGTGGTTTGGGTATACATAATTATGGGTAAAGGCTTAACCTTTACCACGCGTTGCAGTTCTTTTTGATGCCGCTGTTTTTTCAATAAACTCAACAATCATGCCTGCAATGTCTTTGCCGGTTGCAACTTCAATACCTTCAAGACCAGGTGATGAGTTAACCTCCATTACCAATGGACCACGTGCAGAGCGAAGTAAATCAACACCCGCTACGTTTAAACCCATCGCTTTAGCAGCTGCAACCGCTGTTTTTCTTTCTTCTGGAGTAATACGAACCAATGTCGCACTACCACCTCGGTGTAAATTAGAGCGGAATTCACCTTCTTGCGCTTGACGCTTCATCGCAGCAATTACTTTATCGCCTAATACAAAACAGCGAATGTCCGCACCGCCCGCTTCTTTGATGTACTCTTGCACCATAATATTGGCTTTTAAGCCCATAAACGCTTCAATTACACTTTCTGCAGCTTTACGTGTTTCAGCTAATACCACACCAATACCTTGGGTACCTTCAAGTAGCTTAATAACCACTGGTGTGCCACCCACCATGCTTAATAAATCTTTTACATCATCAGGTTTACTTGCAAAGCCTGTTACTGGCATACCCACACCTTTACGTGAAAGTAGCTGTAATGAACGTAACTTATCGCGCGAGCGAGTGATCGCCACTGATTCATTGACAGGGAATACCCCCATCATTTCAAACTGACGTAATACCGCACAGCCATAAAAGGTCACTGATGAACCAATACGCGGTACGATAGCGTCAAAATCTTTTAAATTTTCACCGCGGTAATGGATTTCAGGCTGCTCTGAATTGATGTTCATATAACAACGAAGTGCATCAATTACTTTCACTTCGTGACCACGTTGCTCTGCTGCTTCAATTAAGCGACGTGTTGAATATAAATTTTGGTTGCGAGATAAAATACCAAGTTTCATAGTTAAAAACCTTAACTGATAAACTCATACACGTAACAACGTGTGATAAGTCCTTTTCCTATAATAAATGAGATAAAGCCGGATCAACGACTATGCGATTTTCCATTGCTGTACGCCCTAACAACATTCTAAACTTCATTGTTGAACGGTTACTTAAAGTCACCCTTACAGGCCAGCTTTGGGTTCCTGCGACTAATTTTGTTTCAATAAAGTAGCGTAGCTCACGCTGACCGCTTGAACTGGTCACATACTTACGCTCAACTACTTTGGCGCGACACTCTACCGTTGTTTCTACATCGTCTTGTAGAGGATGGGTAGTAAATTTCACCCATGCTTCGCCATTTTCTGAAAATTCCTCAATGTCAAAAGCATGAATACATGAAGTTCTTGCTCCGGTATCAACTTTTGCTTTGATTTTTTCTATTCCCAGTTCAGGCAGGCCAAGCCATTCTCGCCAGCCAACAATAATTTTTGCGCTCATTAATGTGCCCTCTATAAAAAAGTGTCTTATACGCTACAGAGCTAGAAACACCAACGAAATATATTTATCCCCTCGATAAATCGATTTCATTAATATAGTCTTGACTATACTAATGTATATACTCAACTATATCGCACTATTTGTAAAACGAGAGTTCAATATGATCAATGGGTTACTTCATGTCTTAATCTTAGACGAACAAGGCGGTGCACGTGCTATTGAAAATAGTACTGAGCTGCAAAATTGGCAACCCGAACACGGAAAACTTTGGGTGCACATGGACTACAGTCAAGCTGAAGCCGTTGAATGGCTTGAGCAAAGTAATTTATTAACTGATTACGAACTTGAGTCGCTTATTGCCGATGAAACACGCCCGCGTTTAAGTAAAGTCACTAATGGTAATATGCTGTTTTTACGTGGAGTTAACTTAAACCCAGCGCAAAGTCCAGAAGACATGGTCTCGCTACGCTTGTTTATTAACGAAAACATTGTGGTCACAACCCGTAAGCGCCGTTTATTATCGGTGCAAGATATTGTTGAATCGTTCGATGGCAGCAATGGTCCTTGCACAATTTCTGAGTTAGTGTGCCAATTAGCGCAAAACCTAACCTCGCGTATGCAAGCTGTTATCGACAATTTAGATGACACACTCGATGGATTTGAAGATGAAATTGATGAACCAAACAAAGGCTTTGATCATCAATCATTAGCACAAATTCGCCGCCAGACAATCGCGTTAAAACGTTATCTACGGCCACAAAAAGAAGCACTTATTACTTTGTTAAACAACAAGTATAAGTGGTTAGATGAAGACGATAAGGCACGCTTAAACGAAACAACTAATATGTTGATCCGTTACTTAGAAGAGCTAGATAGCTCAATTGAACGCGCGCAAATTATTCAACAAGCAATTACTAGCCAAGTATCTGAGCAACTAAATCAGCGCATGTATGTGATGTCGGTGGTTGCTGCACTGTTTTTACCACTTGGCTTCTTAACAGGCTTATTAGGTGTAAACGTAGGCGGTATTCCGGGCACTGAAAGCCCTTACGCATTTAGCTTGTTTATTATTTTCTTGGTGGTGCTAACCGTTGGGATTGGCATTTACTTTAAAAATAAAAAATGGCTATAGCTCGACAACCTTTTTAATTAAATCAAGGCGGATGGCATGTTCGCCTTTTTTTGTTGCCAAAATCAGGTGCTCGCCATCGGAGTTGAGTATTTTGAGGGTCTCAGCTTTTCCTTCTAACTGCTCACCAGATTCTAAGGTAATGCGTAATAAAGAGTTATGCATGCACCATAATTCATATTTATCGTAGTCGCCACAGGCGATAGGTTGATAAGTCATTAGCTTTTTGAGATTGCTGAAGGAATAAATCGAGCTTAGAAGATATTAAAGTGAAGAGCAAATGGCGCTCTCGGCAGGGATCGAACCTGCAACTTAGCCTCCGGAGGGCCACGTGATATCCATTTCACCACGAGAGCACATTTGTCGTTATCAATACTGACTCGCGATATCAGCATGACAACCCGGCAATGATAATGGCATCTTGCGCTAAATGCTAGCATCAAGGCCTTTATATGCACACAAATTCAGCAATTTGCATTAAAACACTTCACTTTCGTGCAGAACCAAGGTATTAACGTATACTTAATAAAATTAATAACAAGGTGGCAGTATTGCCATGTAAGGGGAATTTGATCATGAGTTTAATGTCTACAGAGCAAGTCGCGGAATTTTTGGGTGTAAAAGTTGAACGCGTAAAGCGCCTTGCTCGCGAACATTTACTGATCTCGAAATCACAAGATGACAAAGGGGAGCCTTTGTTTGAACAAGAAGATGTAAAAAAATATAAAGAACTTGCTGAGCGAATTGGCGGTCTTTAATTTTTAGCTTTTTCTATGAAGTGGTTAAGCTGTGTTAGCAGTGGCGCCACTTTATCCATCGCACCACGTTGTTCATACCAACAAATACATAAAAGTAAAAACAGCGCATGAAATGCCGCGAGCTTTTCAACTGATAAGTAAAACTCGTGATGTTCGCACACTAACGCTTGGTAATGTTTAAGTAACGCCAGTTGCTGCTCATCATTTAACGCAAAGCTCACCACCAGCGCAGCTAAGTCAAAGTAAACATCGTTGCTTTTGGCATATTCAAAGTCGATTAAAAACATACCCGTCTCATTCACAATGATATTTTCTTTCACTAAATCATTATGACAAAAGCCCATGTCTTTAGGTGCACTATCAATATAAGCCAGTGACTGCTTAATTAGCTCTGCGTGTTGCTGGTATCGCGCTGTTTGCTGGTAGTAGTTAATTTCATAAGCAATATTCATCGGCTCGGTTAGCACAGGGTAACGGTGTAAATTAACTAAGTCGGGCAATAAGCTACTACAAAATTCACCGCTGGCAATACTACCTGCCACGTATTCGAAAATAGCCGTGTCGGTTGCTTGTTCTAACCAAAGTGGGGCTGGGCAGCAGCTTTGCTTTGCAAAATGCGCTTGCGCTGCAAGACCAATCGCCGGCCAGTGGTCGCGATAGTGCTTAACCAAAAAATCTTGGCTTGCTGTTTTTACTAGGTAGTTATCATTGCTTAACCCCTCAACCAGTGGACTGATTGAGGTGATAACTAAACGTGAGTTGAAGCGCGTAAAAAGCGCGTGAATTTGTTGCTCAGTTTTCATCTATAGCTGTGCAAGCGGCTTAGCCTGATGCTGCTCGTATTCTTCATACCAAGTTTTAAAGCCCCATGCGGCCATAATGGTGTAAAACACGAAAAGTACTAAGGTTGGGTAATACCCTTTTTCAAAGTACAGATACATAGATGCTGCATCAATTACAATCCAGTACAACCAGTTTTCCAGCACCTTCTTGGCAACAAGGTAGGTTGTCACCACCGCAAAACAGGTGGTAAAGCTGTCTAGATAAGCAAAATCAGCGTGAGTGTAATTGGTCATCACAAAACCAATGGCAACTGAGGCCAGTGAGGTGGCAAGCAAAATCACCGCATGGCGCTTTAACGACCATGAAATAATGGGCAGATGATCTTTATTGTCCACGCCCCTGCGCCAAACGACCCAACCATATACCGCCATATACATGTAGTAAAAATTCAGGAGCGACTCCATCAACAGTGCGCCATTCCAGTACATTACGGTATAAATAAAGGTGCTTACAAACGCGGCAGGCCAACACCATAAGCTTTCTTTAATCGCTAACAGCAAATACGCCACCGATAAAGCAACGGCAATATATTCCCAATGCGACATGGCAGTAAAGCCTGAGAAGGTTTCGTTTAAAAATTCCATAACACGCGCTACTGTAGGCTTTAGTCTTCGCTAGGCGACAAGTCACCATGTAAGAATTTACAGACGAAAATAGCTTTACCAAACTCTTCATAAGAACGTTTGATTTCAGTATTAAGTACAGACATCACTAAATCATAGTCACCAAAAATCTGAGTAGATAGGGTGTTGGTGATCACTTTAAGCCCTTCATAACTGTTTACACGGTCAATAAAACCTTTGATAAACGGAATGTAGTCTTGATGTAGTGGGTACTTACTGATCTCTACTGAAAGTTTCATTATGAGTTACCGAGTCTTTAAAAAGTATTGCATTGTAACCCGCTTGTACTAACAAGTCATGGCTATGGTTATTTTTTAGTGTAAAATCAGCCCCGATAAACATTGAGGATTCATTATGGCACGCCGCATCACTTACAAATTTAAAAACCAGCCTCGCGAAATCAATTTTGCAAAAGATAAATACCGCGATATGTACCATGCGATCGCAGCGGCTGAAGGCATTGATTTAAGCAATTATTTAAAGATGGAACAACAGGTCGAAATGACTTCAAAAGGCTCTGCAGCAGTACGTAACTTTCGTGACCAAGAATTCGCACGAATGGGTTTCAGTGACGTATATTTTATTAAAGAGTAACAAAGTTACTCTTGATACTCGTAGCTGACTCGTGGGGTGATATTACAGAGTAATTCGTAAGGAATAGTTGTTGCGCACTGGGCAATCTCTTCAACGGGAAGCTCTGGCCCCCACATGATCACCTCATCACCCACTTTTATGTTGTCGCGGTTATCACCAATATCCACCGTGATCATGTCCATCGCCACACTGCCAACAATACCATAGCGTTGTGATTTGATAACCACAGGTGTGCCCTGCTCGGCATGGCGTGGATAACCATCCCCATAGCCCATCGCAACCACCGCAAGCTTAGTCGGTTTATCGCTATGCCAGCGTCCGCCATAGCCAACACACTGATCGGCATCGACATCGCGTATCGCGATAACTCGCGTTGTTAAACGCATAACAGGCTCTAATCCGTGCTGTTGCCCTACACCATTAAGCATCGGTGATACGCCATAAAGCATCAAGCCAGGACGCACCCACTCACCATGACCTTTTGGCCAAGCAATAATACCAGCAGAGTTTGCAAGGCAATGCTGCTCACTTTTGCCATCTGCCAGTGAATCAAATAAGGCAATTTGCTGAGCGGTCTTTTCATCATTGATGTCATCGGCGCACGAGAAATGCGTCATTAACTTAATGTCATCACGGGCATTCTGGCTTGCTTTTAAGCGACTGTAGAAAGACTCAAATTGCGATGGTGCAATACCCAGTCGATGCATCCCAGTATTCACCTTTAACCAGCATGCAATTGGTGCATCAAGGCTTGTTTCTTCAAGCGTTGCGAGCTGATTTTCATCATGAATAATGGTTTGAAAGTTATTGGCAAGCAAGATAGGTAAATCATCTTTATGAAAAAAACCTTCAAGCAATACAATCGGTTTTGTCAGTCCACCTGCACGTAGCGCTAACGCTTCGTCTATTCGCGCAACCGCAAAAGCATCCGCATCATTAAGGTATTGGGCAATTTTTACTAAGCCATGGCCATAGGCGTTGGCTTTAAGCACTGCCATTACTTTGCAACCAGGCGCAAAGCGCTTCACTTGTGCTAAATTATGAGCAAGTGCTTTTAGGTTGATTTCGGCAATGGCTAAGCGCATTAGTATTCGTCGTCCATGGCTGGACCCGCGTAGTTATCAAAACGCGAGAATTGACCTTGGAAGGTTAAACGTACTTTACCGATTGGGCCGTTACGTTGCTTACCTATGATGATTTCGGCCACGCCTTTTTCTGCACTGTCTTCGTTATACACTTCATCACGGTAAATAAACATGATTAAGTCGGCATCCTGCTCGATTGAGCCTGATTCACGTAAGTCGGAGTTGATCGGGCGTTTATCGGCACGTTGCTCTAGGGTACGGTTAAGCTGCGATAGTGCAATAACCGGACACTGCAGCTCTTTTGCCAGTGCTTTTAATGAACGAGAGATTTCAGCGATCTCTAAGGTACGGTTATCCGACAAGCTTGGCACACGCATTAGCTGCAAGTAATCGACCATGATCATACTAATACCGCCATGGTCACGGGCAATACGACGTGCACGTGAACGCACATCTGTTGGTGTTAGGCCCGATGCATCATCAACATACATCTTACCTTTTTCCATCAACAAGCCCATGGTTGACGACAGGCGCGCCCAATCGTCATCATCTAGCTGGCCGGTACGCACCTTAGTTTGGTTAATACGACCTAGCGATGCTAGCATCCTCATCATGATTTGCTCTGAAGGCATCTCTAATGAGTAAATAAGTACAGGCTTGTCTTGGGTCATAGCGGCGTGTTCGGCTAAGTTCATCGCAAAGGTTGTTTTACCCATCGATGGACGTGCCGCCACAATGATAAGGTCAGAAGGCTGCATACCCGCCGTCATTTTATCCAGATCGGTATAGCCGGTACTTACACCCGTCACACCATCTTGTGGCGACTGATAAAGCTCTTCAATCTTATCAACGGTTTTTTCTAAGATACTGTGTAAGTTTTGTGGGCCTTCGGTGCTTTTACTACGCTGCTCAGCAATTTTGAATACTTTACTTTCAGCAAAATCAAGCAGGTCATGACTAGTTCGCCCCTCGGGGCTAAAACCAGCTTCTGCAATTTCGTTCGCAACACCAATCATTTCACGAATAACAGCACGCTCTCGTACGATATTCGCGTAAGCATCAATGTTCGCCGCACTTGGCGTGTTCTTGGCAATTTCAGCAAGGTAGGCAAAACCACCAACACTACTTAACTGATTGTTTTTCTCTAAGCTCTCAGAAATAGTGATCAAATCGATTGGATCACCCCCTTCAGCAAGATTCACCATTGCTTCAAAAATGAGCTTATGGGTGCGGGTATAAAAATCCTGCGCAACCACTAACTCAGCAACACGGTCAAACGCTTGATTATCAAGCATTAAACCACCTAAAACAGATTGCTCAGCTTCAATTGAATGGGGAGGGACTTTTAACGTATCGACTTGCTTATCTGGTTTGGCCATAACATCACAAAACTAAAATTGAATGGCTCTATTCTATCTACTTGCTAAGGCTGTGCAAATAGTAAAGCGGGAAAACTTCCCGCTTTATTGTAATTGAGTGAACTGCAATCGTTATTTCTGTTTACGAAGTTCAATGCGTCCGCTAATCGTATCCATTTCGATATCAGCATCCCCACCGTTAATACTAAATTCTAAGTCGCTAGATGGGCCGTATTTCGCCTTCGTTGCTCTGTCATCACTAAGCTCATTAACAATTTTACCGTTAGCGTGAGCTTCAATTTCAAACGTTGCCGATACATCTGCAGGGAAGTAAAACTCGGCATCACCACTGACTGATTCAAAACGAATATTGGCATCTGCTAGCAGCTTATTGATGTGTACTTCTGCTTCACCATTTACAGTATTGATGCGCAGTTTTTTAATTGCATCAAAAGCAAAGTCGATATCACCGTTTACGTTTTCAAGACGCACATCTTGTGCTTTGGTTTTTGACTTAATGTCGCCATTCACCGCGGTAAAGCGTAAAGCACCTTGTGAGTTTTTATCGTTAATTTCACCATTAACGGTTTCAAAGCGAATATCACCGTTTAAGTCGTGGGCATTTACATCGCCATTGACCGTTTCAAAGCTCATGTTGCCGCGAATATCTTGCACTGTGATATCACCGTTGACGGTATCAATCTCTGCGCCCGCTTCAAGCTCTTTAGCACTAACTGTGACATTCACCCCAGCAAATTCAAGCTCACTGCTTTTTGGCATGTAAATGGTTAAACGAGAACCGTCACCACTATTCCAGCCACCTAAGTTACGCGGCATTTTTACGATAAATTCAACACGGCTGCCTTCAACCTCTAAACGATAGCCTTGTGCTTTATCGTCAAGCTCACCTTCGATTTTAAGTTGTGGTTTATCCCACCCTTCAATGCGTACATCACCACGTTGGTTTTCAATAAAAATGCGTTTATTTGCAGGTACATCAATTTGTTCATTAATGGTTTGTCCTGCCATTGCCATCAGTGGCAGTAATCCTAAAGTTAAGGCTAGTAATTTCATAATTGTCACTCCTAAATCGTTTGCCACTTCGGTGCATGCACCTTGTTAATTAAGTCCAGTTGTTGCTGATAAACCTGTGACAGCATTTGTAATAAAGCTGGGTTTTCAGGTTCATTCTCAAGTGCTTGCTTTATGGCACTTTCGGCTTCTTCTAACTCTTTTAGTTGTTGCTGCCAGTTATCGGTTAACGCAGGTTGATTTTGATACTGCACCAACAAACCTTGCTTTTGCTTAGTAAAATAATCGCTCATTGCCATCATGCTATTTGGCTCACCTTGGCCAACAAAAAGCTGTACGGTCAATAGTGCGGCAATACAACAAGCGGCAACTGCAGCGAGTTTATTCCAGCCATGGTTTGGCTTCTCAGTTTGCTCTGGTTGCCCTGTTGCAATTGCTCGCTCAACACCGGGCCAAAGATCTTTATCAGGGCTAATATCTTGCTTATGGTTAAGCGAGTCATTTAAAAATTGTTCAAATTCTGGCTTACTCATTTTCATACCACTCTTTTAATAACTGCCTTGCACGGTGAAATTGCGATTTACTTGAACCGACCGCCATATCAAGCATGCTTGCTATCTCTTCATGGCGATAACCTTCAATTGCATGGAGTACAAACACCATACGTGCTCGCTCAGGTAGTCTCAGTACTAATTTGTCGAGGCCGTTAAAGCCGTCGCAATCTGCTGCGCTTTGCTCATCCATACCGCTTTGTTCAAAACTCACTACTTTTTGAAACCAGCTTTTATGTTTGCGAATGTAGCTAATCGCAATATTGCTGGTAACACTATGTAACCAAGTCGAAAATTGTGAGCGTCCATCAAAGTTAGCAATTTTGTGCCACAACTGTACAAACACTTCTTGTGTTGCATCTTCGGCGTGCTCTTTGTCTGCAAGTAATCGCAAACAAAGGCTATAAACCCGCTTCACATGCAACTCATAAAGTGTTGCATAGGCAGCTTGATCACCGCTTTTTACGCGCTCAATCAAGGCATGCTCACTTTGCTGGGCGAACGCTTGTTCTGCATCTATCAACATCCTGGATGTTGTCCTTTATGATTATTGTTGTGAATTTAGTGTATTAGACGTAAGGAGGAATTCAAAAGGTTTAAATGAAATTAAATTTTTTTGTGTAAGCTACAAATAATTGAGCTTACACAATTTTATTTGGGGATTTGCGTTATTCGGCAGGTGATGCTTCGCTTTCTTCTTCAGTTGTTTCTGCGGTTTTGTAGCTCCAACCTAAAAATACGATACGTGCCGAAGAAGCAGGCGTGCCGCCATTTTGTACTTGTAATAAACCCGCATCATAGTGAGCACCACTGCCCCCTGTTGCGGTAATTGTAGAGCCACGTACACTACCAAACAGCTCACCACTTCCCGATAGCTTCACCGTTGTCAAAGGGGCATAAATAGCCGCATATAAATTCGCAGCACCGCTAAATTGCACGCCATTTACACCATTAAATGATGAGTAGAATGATAACGACGGATGACCACTAGTAGTTAATCCTTCTTGCTCAGTAATAACTTTTGCGCCTGCGCCAATATTGACTTTTCCGGTTAATAACACAGTTAAACTACTGTCTTTTTTAATAGTCAGTGTTGTGCTCCCCGCCATCGAAAAGTCACCATCAATCAATAAAATAACATCACCACCAGAAACTTCCATTTTGCCGTCACTGGTCATTTTGAGTCTATCAAGAGCAAAAATATACTCTTTGCTATTGCTACCATTAGCTTGGTTCTGTGCTTTAGAGTTAAACAAGAAAACATCAGCAAGGCTTGGCATAATAACTTGGCTACCACCGCGACTAAAATAGCCCTTTTCAGTATTAAGCTTAAATTGTTGCGTAGGACCTACAGAAATAGAGCTGTAACTGCTTACTTGGTCTGTGATGCCTGTCATTTTCTCTGGCAAAATTAACGGGTCGCAACTGGTATCTGGGTTTGTAGGGTCATAATCAGGTGCAGCTGGATCGGCTACAGTTACCGGTTCAACATTCGGGTTCACGTTAAATTTACGATCACTATAATGCACACCATCTTGCTGGTTATTGCTGGTATCTTTAAAATCGCCTGAACCGCCATACATAATATCCAACGCTTCGCCTTGGCTATTCGTGATGAATGTTGACCACTGCATTTTTGCATCACCATTGGCTCGCACAACCCCCGAAACAGTCCCGCCACGATGGGTATAATAACCACGGGTATAGACATTACCGTCTACACGTAAACCACTGCCAGGAGAGATATAAACACCGGAGTTCGAATGGATATTACCAATAATTGGTGATGAGCCATTTAAGTAAATAACTCCGGTCGCTTTTACATCGCCCTTTATCGGTGAATGACCCGATAGCACTACATCTGAATCGCCAGCAATGGTTGAAACATCACCATCATTCGACTTTGTTTCTTCGTAGGTGCCTTTACTCGAATCATAGCTGTCGATACTACCACTGCCCGATAAATCGACTCCCTTACAGCCCACCATCGCATTAGTGAAAACAGAACTACCTTTCGCGCCTTGTACTGCAAAACGGGCGACTAAGTTACTTTGCGCGTCACCATCAAATCGTTGCCCCAAGCTTGCAATTTCAAGCTCACCAGCAGCGTTTTGACTTAAACTGGCATTAAAAATGGCATCATCAGCAATAACACCAGAGCCCGATGCGTTACTGGTTTTACTGATCAAATCTTCAACCGCTAATACACCTTCATCATTCAAGGTTTGTTGCAGTAACTTAGCTTGTTCAAACACACCTTTTTCAGCCATTAAGCGGCTGTTTAATTTCTTTTGAAAGTTGCCACTTAAACGTTCTTGAACAACGTTTTCACGTAGCGAACTAAGCACCACTATGCTAGCCATACTGGTCAAGATCAACACTGTAATTAGGGTAAAACCATTTTGCTTGTTATACACTGCCAGCTCCGTATGCTTTGACTAATATTGCATTAGTTAAAGCAATATCAATGTTAATACCATTACCGAACTGAGCTGGTAAATCATTTGGCTTTACAGTGACTGTGACAAGCTCACCGGCGATATCAAATGACAAAGCTTCGATTCCTGTCAGTAATCGCTCTGAGGCAGCACCATCGAGTGAACACATTAAGTTGCTACCATTTAAGCTATATACTTCAACCACCTGCGCAGTTGTCGCAGAGCCATCACAAGCAATAACTCCGCTAGGCTGAGTAATGGTAATCGTGCTTTTATCTGCACTGATGGTCGGTGTTAGTTGTGTCTGCTTTATGCTGCGGGTGAATACTTTACTGGTATAGCGAATCACTTCTTGAGCGTTTTCGAGCTCTTTACTTACTTCAATCGTGCTTTTAATCGCCGAGTAAGACAAGCTCACTCCCGCTAATAAAAAAGCGCCAGCTGCCAATGCCACCATCAGTTCAACTAAGGTAAAACCCTGAACGCGTTTGTTCATGAGCACACCGCCGTTAAATCAGGAAAACTGGCATTTAGACTAATTTGATTTTCTGCATTGTCTGTCATGCGTTTATCAACCCAAGCTACATTAATTTGCATGTCATCACTGTAAGTAGCTGGGATCGTCAGCTGATAATCACTCACTTGTGGCGCGAGCGAAGCTCTAAATGTCGCGTCTTGAAAAAGTGCGGTATTAGTTTTTTGAATTTCACAAATGCGTGGCCACAAACGCTCAATGGTGTTTTGCCCTTGAATAAGTGACACAGTGTAATCAAAACTATTGGTTGCATATTGCAGCGATTTTAGCTGCGCTGCCGCCAAGCCTAATAATGCGATGCCAGCGATCACCACTGAAATCATCACTTCTAATAATGAAAAGCCTGCCTGCTTATTCATGCACATCCTCGCTGTGAATTTTCTACTAACCAGTTTTGGCCACTTTTAAGCACACACATCACGTAATCAGTGGTATTTGTGTGCTCATCTTTCACTAAAATTTCAGCTTGTTTATCAACTTCGCCACTGGCACTAATGGCCAATGCGACTAAATTGACGGCAACGCCGCTTTTTGTGACCGAAAATTCTTTTAAAACCGTGTCTACGCCGCCCTCGTTGAGGGTCACTTGCCAACTATTATTACTAACAACTAGGTTAATAGGTTTGTCGCGTTTGACCGCTTCACTGCGTGCAAATTTATAAGCACTATTTAATTGATTTGCAGTAGTTACGACGCGATCTTGCAAAATTTGCTGACTAAAAGACGGGAAAGCAAGGGCTGCCATAATGCCAATAACACTCAGCACAACCATTAACTCAATTAAGGTAAACCCTGCAATTCGACGCAATTGTGTTACTCCCAGCAATCACTAAATGAAGCGCTATAACTACCATCATGTTTAACGGTTAAGTCACCACAGCGATCACTCGCTTGCGCCGAACCCGATTTAGGAGCGGCTTTTAAACTGTAGCCACGATTTTTAAAATCGCTTACAGCACCTGATACTTTATCTGTTGCTGTGTAAGTAAGGTTGTAATAGTCAGTATTTTGAGTTGCAAATGCATTGGGGTAGCCGCCATTTCGTGAATAAATTCGTTCAAGACTGGCGCTGTATTGCAGTAACTCTTGTTGAATATCTGCACGGCGACTACGTTGCATGTGCTCAGTGTAAGCTGGCAGTGCTACGCTATACAGAATCCCTAAAATAGCGATCACGATAAGAATTTCAACTAGTGTAAAGCCTGTTTGTTTGCCCATTCCATGTGATACTAATGCACTTCTCAACCTTAACCCCTTAATACTTTTTAACCAGCACAATATAAATGACAGCGTTGTCAGTGTCAATTTTAACCAATTTACTTTTACTCATTCGATTATACTAATAAGAAAAATAAAATTAAGAAAAAAGAACGTATGCTTGTAAAATAGGTAAGATTATAGGATTGGTATTTGTCTGTTTAAAATATAGAAACCAATACTATTGGATGGCAACTGAAGAAGCAATAGCGGTACAAAATGCTACAATTTATAAATTTCAGGCACAAAAAAGCCGCACCTAAGTGCGGCTTTTTTTACTTAATATTGCTATTAAGCTTCAGCGATAACGATTACTTTGATAGTAGCCGATACGTCTGAGTGTACTGCGATTGCTACGTCAAATTCGCCAGTCTCACGGATAGTACCTAGAGGTAAACGAACTTCTGATTTAGCAACTTCAACGCCAACAGCTGAAATAGCTTCAGCGATGTCGCGAGTACCGATAGAACCGAATAACTTGCCTTCGTCACCAGCTTTAGAAACTAGTGTAACTTCAGCTAATGCTTCTAACTTGTCAGCGCGAGCTTGAGCAGCAGCTAGATCTTCAGCGATCTTAGCTTCTAAATCAGCACGACGTGCTTCGAAAGTTTCGATGTTAGCTTTAGTTGCAGGAACTGCCTTACCTTGTGGGAAAAGGAAGTTACGTGCGAAGCCAGATTTAACTACAACCTGGTCACCTAGGCCACCTAGGTTTGCGATCTTGTCTAGTAGAATAACTTGCATGTCTCTACACCTTTTAAAAACTGTTAATCCGCTGCTTACTTATGTAAGTCAGTGTATGGAAGAAGGGCTAAGTAGCGAGCACGCTTGATAGCAGTTGCTAGCTGACGCTGATATTTAGCGCTAGTACCTGTGATACGGCTAGGTACGATTTTGCCACTTTCTGTAACATAGTTTCTAAGAGTAGCTAGATCTTTATAATCGATTTGTTGTACGCCTTCCGCTTTGAAGCGGCAGAACTTACGACGTCTGAAATAACGTGCCATGAGTAAAATTCCTCAAAAAATTCTTTCTATATGTTGAGCATGCAAGACCAATTGGCTTAAGCCGTTTCGGCCCTCGTGACGGTTTAAAAACCCCGTCACTTGCACTTGTTGCCCAACGTGCAATTGTTGAGTTTGTTGTTGCATTGGCGTGCCGCTGGCAACAACTTGAAGCCTGACATAACTATTACGGTTAAGGTCTGCTTCAACTTGCATCGATTTATGTTCAAGAACAAAAATACAATGCGGTATACCAGCAGGGCTTTGACTATATTTAGGTGTTTTACAAACAACCCCAGATAGTGTCAGCTGATTCATATAAGGATTAAGCGGTTGGCTCATCTTTTTTCTCAACTGCAAGCGCCATGCTTGAACTCAAAACGATTAAGCAGCTGGTGCTTCTTTCTTCTCTTCTTTCGCAAGAGGAGATGCTTCAGTTACAGCGTCTTTAGTACGCATAACTAAGTTACGAAGCACTGCATCGTTGTAGCGGAAAGTAGTTTCTAGCTCGCTGATTACTTCAGTAGGTGCTTCAACGTTCATAAGAACATAATGAGCTTTGTGAAGCTTGTCGATTGGGTAAGCCAATTGACGACGGCCCCAGTCTTCAAGACGGTGGATAGTACCACCAGCTTCAGTGATAGAACCAGTATAACGTTCGATCATACCAGGTACTTGCTCACTCTGATCAGGGTGAACCATGAATACGATTTCGTAATGACGCATGGATATTCCTTACGGTTAATAGAGCCTTCTACCGTTTCGGCCAGTCGGTTTAAGGCAAGGAATTAAATTTAATAAGCCGAAATGAGCGCGCATTTTACGCTTAGATTGATAATTAAGCAAGATAAAACAGCAAGCCAAGCTAGATTATTGTACCCTATTAAGATTTTCTAAACGCTAAAAACAAAAAACCCAGCCGAGGCTGGGTTTTTGATATTCTGAAAACTAAAATTACTTGATTTTAGCTTCTTTGAAAATCACGTGTTTACGAGCTTTAGGATCGTATTTTTTGATTTCCATTTTTTCAGGCATGTTACGCTTGTTCTTGTCGGTAGTGTAGAAAAAACCAGTACCAGCAGTTGAAACTAAACGGATCTTATCGCGCATGATTCAGTTCCTTAAACTTTTTCGCCACGAGCACGGATTTCTGTAAGAACCGCGTCGATGCCTTTTTTATCGATAATACGCATACCTTTAGTAGTAGTGCGTAGTGTTACAAAACGTTTTTCACTTTCAACCCAAAAACGGTGAGTTTGTAGGTTAGGTAGGAAACGACGTTTAGTCGCGTTTCTCGCGTGTGAACGGTGATTACCAACCGCTGGACGCTTACCTGTAACTTGACATACTTTAGACATGTCTATATATCTCCAATAACTTCGCTCGAGCTTAATTTTCCCTTAGGCCAGTATTTGTGCCCCGGGATAAATCGAAGGGCGCTCTTTATACAGCTTATACAGGCAAAGATCAAGTAACAGATCTTATCCAATCAGCTCATGTGTAAATTTGATAGCGGCTAATTATAAAGATCGAATGCCCTTAGGGAAAGTAAAAACTGCATTTAAATTAAACTAATTTCTAAAATCGCCCTAAACTGCTCATTTTTAACACACTCTCTAATACAGTTGGCTCTATATAAGCCCTCTTTCGGCAAACGAAACACAATTTTCACCACCCACTATGATGTGATCCAGCACATTTATATCGACTAAGGCTAAAGCTTGCTGCAATTTAGTGGTGATCAATTTATCGGCCTGACTAGGCTCAGCCACCCCACTTGGGTGGTTATGAGCAAGTATTAGTGCCGCCGCATTATTACGCAGCGCTGCTTTAACCACTTCACGGGGGTACACAGACGCGGCATTAATAGTGCCGTAAAAAAGTACTTCGTCTTTAATCAACTGGTTTTGACTATCTAAGTACAGCACCATAAATACTTCCTGCTGTAAGCCACGTAACTGAATAGTTAAATAGTCATACACGGCTTGTGGCGAAGTAAATAACGCCTCGCGCTTACATTGCTCAAGAATATAGCGCCGGCTTAATTCAAGCACTGCTTGAAGCTGCACATACTTAGCAGCCCCTAAACCCTTTTGAGCGCAAAACTCTTGTTCAGATGCATTAAATAAGTCATGCAGCGTACTATTAATATCGAGCAGATGCTCAGCCAGTTCAATGGCATTCATGCCCGGCACACCGGTTCGTAGGAATATTGCTAATAACTCTGCATCTGAGAGTGCTTTGGCACCTTGGGCAAGTAACTTCTCCCGCGGCCTTGCTGATAAAGGTAAATCGGTTAATGGCATTGCTTCATCCTTAAAACAACTATTCCATATATTAAACTGTACTATAAAATTTAGTTTTTTCCTGTCTGTAGAAAAGAAAACTTCATGCTATCGGTAAAGATTTGCTATCGTTAGCCCATATCGACAAAGGTTAAATTTCACGTAATGACAAAATCAGTAAATAAAAAAATCCTGTTAGGTATGAGTGGTGGTATTGCAGCCTATAAATGCGCAGAACTTGTTCGCCGTTTAAAAGATCAAGGCTGTGAAGTAAAAGTCGTCATGACCGACTCAGCCAAACACTTTATTACTCCTTTGACTATGCAAGCGGTAAGCGGTGAGATTGTTTCTGATTCATTACTCGACCCAGCAGCAGAAGCCGCAATGGGTCATATCGAATTTGCCAAATGGGCAGACCTTATTTTAGTCGCCCCTGCAACCAGTAATATTTTAGCGAAAATGGCCATGGGTATTGCAGATGACTTACTGACGACCCTACTGCTGGCTACCCCTGCAAAAGTGGCGGTTGCACCTGCCATGAACCAACAAATGTATGCCCACCCTGCTACACAAGCAAACCTTGCCACACTTAACGAGCGTGGCGTGGCTATTTGGGGCCCAGGTAAAGGCGAGCAAGCCTGTGGTGATGTAGGCGCAGGACGCATGTTAGAGCCTCATGAGTTAGTCGCGCTTTGTACACAACCTGAAGTAGAGCCACTACTTGCAGGTAAAACTATCACGATTACTGCAGGACCAACCCGAGAAGCCCTCGACCCAGTTCGTTATATCTCTAACCACAGCTCAGGCAAAATGGGTTATGCCCTTGCTGAAGCTGCGCTTGCGTTAGGTGCAAAGGTAAATCTGATTTCAGGCCCTGTAACAATTAAAGCACCTGCTAATGCCCTGCTCACTAATATAGAAAGTGCGGAGCAATTACTCGCCGCCTCAATGAAGCTTGCCGCGCAATCGGATGCTTTTATCGGCTGTGCAGCAGTGGCTGATTACCGTGCAGCTGCAATTCATGAGCAAAAGATGAAAAAGCAAGGCGATGAACTAACCCTTACTTTAGTTAAGAACCCAGATGTCATCGCTAATGTCGCTGCGCTTAGCGAAAACCGCCCTTATACCGTTGGCTTTGCGGCAGAAACTCAAGATGTTGCAAGCTATGCTCAAGGTAAATTAAAGAACAAAAACCTCGATATGATCTGCGCAAATGACGTATCAAAAGAAGGCCTTGGCTTTAATTCTGATCATAATGCTTTAACACTCTTCTGGCACAATGAGCAGCTAGATTTAGCAATGGGAAGTAAAAAAGATTTAGCCATGAGCGTAATGACTGAGCTTGCCAAGCGTTTGTAAAAATGCTGGAAAGAAACTGAATAAAACATTAACATAAGCCACTCATTTGCACAAAAAATGGCTTGTCTGACTCCCAACAGCGCAAGTAATAAATTATAAGAAAGGAATGGTCATGCCTGCGACAAAAAGAAGTAATCGCAAAGAGCAGATTCTGCAAGCACTCGCACAAATGTTAGAAACCAGCCCAGGTCAACGTATCACAACCGCAAAACTTGCGGCTGAGGTCGGTGTGTCTGAAGCTGCGTTATATCGTCATTTTCCGAGTAAAGCACGGATGTTTGAGGGCCTAATCGAGTTTATTGAAGATACCCTGTTATCACGCATTAACCTCATTTTAGAAAATGAGAAAGAAAGCCAAACACGTGTGTACAATATTTTGCTGTTATTGTTAGCCTTCGCCGAGAAAAACCCAGGCATTACCCGCATTTTGACCGGTGATGCCTTACAAGGTGAGCAAGAGCGTTTACGTGAGCGTGTACAAGGCTTATTTGAAAAGCTAGAAACTCAGTTCAAGCAAGTGCTACGCGAGCGCAAACTGCGCGAAGGTAAAGCATTTCAGTCAGACGAAAGCACCCTAGCCAACTTCTTACTCGCCTATGTAGAAGGTAAGATGAACCAATTCGTGCGCAGCGACTTTAAAGCAAAACCCAGTACACAATTTGAAAAGCAATGGCCAGAGTTACAAAAGATTTGGTTGTAGTTCAAGCTTTATTAGCTGGTAGTTTAACTACCAGCTTAATACCTACCTTATATACACTTGATTTGAAAAGTATTTCTTTTTTGAGTTAGTTAATTGAATTTCGGCCTGGTTACCAACAAGCTGCAATAGTAAGCCCTGAGCAATTTCCCTTTCACCCAATTTCGATTTCACAACAACTTCTTTTCCTATTGCTCCTTGCAACCTCGGTTTAGGGAAACTCGCTTTAGTAACTGGTTTTAGCCCTTCATTTTCAACAAACAAATTTAGACAATGCTGCTTAGCGGCACTGATCCAGTCATCATGGGATTTAACAATATCAACGTTATTTAAAAAGTGTATCAACGCACTATTTCGACTACTAAATTCACTCGAAACATCGGCCATATTTTTAACTTGCGCCCATTTACGAATAACAACGTACTTGCCTTGCGTGAGTCTCGCTAAACTCGTCGATGCGCCCGTCATCCGGCTATACCATTCGATTCTATAACAAGAAGAACCCAAGCTATGAAGTAGAATAGTCGTATTGCCAAATTCCTTAGTACTGCCCTCAATAACACTCACTTTCAATCCTTTAAGCAAAAGTAAATCAGACTTAAAGGATATGAAGAACAAGCCGTTATGATAATGAGTGACTTTCTTAGTAAGCCTAAGAAATATTCCTAGATTGCAGAGAATGGTTAAACAACTTAAAGGGGTAATCGAGATTAAAGAGCAAAGAATGATGATTCATTTTGAATATTGAGCGGAGTGGATTTTCTCCGCCCAAAAAGCAAAAAGCCCACAGTTTTCACTGTGGGCTTTCTTTAAACTTGGTGAGTCAGCCAATAAGCCGCTGTTTTGTATGAGCGGAGTGAGTTTTCTTAATTCTGTGTCCATGCAGTAAGCAAAAAGCCCCGCATCGCCGCGAGGCTTTTTATATGATTTGATGAGTCAGCCAGTAAGCCGCTGTTTTGTATCCGCGGAGTGGGTTTTCTTTTAGAAAGCAAAAAGCCCGTAGCATTCACTACGGGCTTTAATATGATTTGGTGAGTCAGCCAATAAGCCGCTGTTTTGCATGCGCGGAGTGGATTTTCTAAATAACTTTAAACACCCAGAAAAAAGCCCACAGTTTTTACTGTGGGCTTTCTTTAAATTTGGTGAGTCAGCCAATAAGCCGGGTTCTGTCGTGGATAATCATTCGTCTAGGCCATAAATTGCTCTATGGCTCAAGCAACCTACCCGGTTCTCACGTGGGCCACGCGTTCATTATTTAAAATGATAGAACCCTATTTGGTCTTGCTCCGGGTGGAGTTTACCTTGCAACCAACTGTTACCAGTGGCCCGGTGCGCTCTTACCGCACCCTTTCACCCTTACCAACCGAAGTTGGCGGTCTCCTCTCTGCTGCACTTGTCGTAGGCTCGCGCCCCCCAGCCGTTAGCTGGCACCCTGCCCTGTGGAGCCCGGACTTTCCTCCCCCTGCGCATTTTCGTTGCAGGCAGCGATTATCTCGGCTGACTCGGCGCGCAGTATACCTGAGCGCGCACGTCTATGCAGTAAAGAATTAGTCTTTTTCGTCAATAATTGCTTTATAAAGTGCATTTTTCTTCAAACCAAAATACTCAGCCACAACACCACAGGCTTTTTTCAGTGGCATTTCGGCTTCAAGTAAACCGAGCATACGGCGCGCATCTTCTGGAATATCGTCACTTTGCTTCGCTTTACCCGGTAACATCAATACGATTTCACCGCGCTGCTTAGTGGGATCATCCGTTAAAAACTGTTTTAACTCGGCAACCGTGCCATTGAAAAAGGTTTCGAAGGTTTTGGTGAGCTCTTTGGCGAACACCACTGGCTGCTCTGCACCAAGTGCTATTTCTAAATCATCAAGGCTCGCCATGATACGGTGGGTGCTTTCATACATAATGCTAGTAATGCCTGAGTTTACCGCTTCAATGAAAAAGGTCTGCCTTGCTTTACTCTTTGCAGGTGTAAAACCAATAAACTGAAAACGATCTGTTGGTAAACCAGAACAACACACCGCGGTAATTGCAGCACATGCCCCCGGCACCGGCGTGACATGCGCGCCTTGTTCACGGCATAAATTAACCACCGCATAACCTGGGTCGCTAATAAGTGGCGTGCCGGCGTCAGATACCAGCGCAATATTCATTCCTTGCTCTAACCAATCTACAATTTGTTGCGCTTTTTGTTTCTCGTTATGGTCATGTAAAGCAAAGGTTTTTGCTTTGATATTAAAATGGCTTAACAACTTTCCTGTGTGACGAGTATCTTCAGCGGCTATTAAGTCAACCTCAGATAGGGTTTGGATGGCACGCTGGCTGATGTCATCAAAGTTACCAATAGGCGTGGCAACAATGTAAAGAGTGCCGATTTTATCTGAATTGTCCTCATTTAACATTGAGGTCTCCTGCGTCAGTCAGTAATATAAGCAAATCGCGTTAACGTATCGGGAAATCATTGTGCGACTTAAACTTGTTAGTCTATTAATTGTATTGTCAGGGTTATCGGCTTGTAGTACAACCGAAAAACCTCGAAATAGTGCAGAAAATCAATCGGGCCAATCGAGTATTGCCCTATCACAGCTAACCGACGCACAATCTATGTACCAAGCGGCGCTAAACCGTCAAGGTGCCGATAAAATACAGCTTTTATACACTGCGCGTGATGCGGCTATCAGTGAGGAGCGCTGGGCACTACTAGAAAAAGTCTGCCTTGAACTAGAAGCGACCCCAAGTGTAGACCAAATTCAAAACAAACTTTACATTGCTCTTGCACAAGAGCATCAAGGCAAAAGTGATTTAGCTTTAGCTCAGTTACAGCAACTCGAGCCACAGTTAAGCCAGCCTGAACATCAAGCATGGCACCAATATTTAACTGCGCGTGTTTATGCATCGCAAGGCATGCCAAAACGAGCAATGCCTTTCTTTTTTAAAGCATCAACACTTAGCAGCGAAAACAATTTTATCGTTGCCAATCTAAACAAAGATTTATGGCAAAGCCTAACCCAGCTTTCATCGTACGCACTTGAGCGTTTTAATCGTGGCTCTGTGGTGCAACAAGGTTGGGTCAATTTAGCGCTCTATCACCAAGTGTATTTAGGTGCGCCTGTTGAGCTTCATCAAGCAATGAACAACTGGCTGCGCCGCTACCCGGGTCACCCAGCAGCTGAGGTGCTGCCTAAAAAGGTAACAGAGCTAGTACAAATTGAACCTTTAAATGTAAACCGCCTCGCAGTACTACTCCCTCAATCAGGCGCCAATGAGCGATTAGGTGATGCACTAAAAGCAGGTGTGCTTGCTGCCTTAGATGGAAAATCATTAGAACAAACATTATTTATTGATGAGTCGCTATCAGCCGCAGAAATTACACTTAAACTCAGCGAATTTAATGCTGATTTTGTTATCGGCCCTTTATTAAAAACTAATATCGAAAAGCTAACCAACGCTCAAACACTAGTTGATTACCCAGTGATGCATTTAAACACCTTTGATGGTGAGCGAATTTCACAGCAGCACTTTTTCTTTGCTTTAAGTCCTGAACATGAAGTTCAGCAAGCGCTGGAGCGATTTTTAACAGCGGGCTATCAAAAGCCGATGCTGCTAGCGCCAAATAATAGTAACGGCCAACGCCTAGTTAAATACTTCAATACGCAGTGGCAACGCTACAGCGAAGTTAAACCTCAAATTGGGCTTTACTCTGGTAAAGACGACATGCCGAAAACAATCACTGGCTTACTTGAAGTAGACCAAAGCAAAGAGCGTATTAAAGTTGCCAAATCGTTATTCAAGCAAGAAGTTGAAAGTGAAACTCGCTCGCGCAGCGATATTGATGTGATTTATATTTTAGGTGATGCTACTGAAACGCGTTTAATCAAGCCCTATTTAGACGTAAACGTAAGTACTTTTGCTGAGCGTATTCCGCTTTATGCCAGCTCAAAAAGCCACAGTAAGCAAATCGATAGAACCGACAAAGGCGATTTAGATGGCCTTTATTTTACGGAACTACCTTGGATGCTTGATGGTCAAATTCAACAACACAATTTACGCCAGCAATACGAAAGTTTATGGCCAGAAAACGCAGATATAAGCCAGCGCTTATTTGCCATGGCATTCGATGCAGCCAGTATGCTAGGTGATGTGAAGCAATTAAGCATGGTGCAAGGTAAACGCTTTAGTGGTATCAGTGGTCAACTGAGCATTGCCAGCAATGGCTATGTTACGCGCACTTTAGATTGGGCACAGTACAAGAATAAACAAATTATTGCGGTTGATTTAGCGACTGAGCAACCAATTCCATTATTTATGCAATCTGCCTTTGGAATTAACGCTGCTGAATAATCTTTTTAAAACGTAGTAATAGCTCAAGGATGAAGCTATGTCTTGGTTTAAGCAATTATGGCAAAATAGCCGCGAAAAAGGCCTGTATTACGAAAAACAGGCTGAACAATATTTAATACAACATGGTTTAAAAGCCATTGAACGCAATTACTTATGTAAATACGGTGAGCTAGACCTAATAATGCGTGACGGGCAAACGCTGGTATTTGTAGAAGTAAAATTTAGAAAAAACGCCTTGCGTGGTGGCGCAAACTATGCCCTCAGCAAACAAAAGCAGCAACGATTACGGCGCACGATTAGCCATTATCTTGCCGAGAAAAAAATCTCAAACCAGTCTATGCGGATAGATTATGTCGCTATAACAGGTGAGCTTAACAGCACCCTAAACTGGTTTAAAAATGTTTACTAACGCCGTTTGGCGTCGGCTTAATTTGGTAGGTTATGCAAGAAACGATAAAAAAAATCTTTACTGAAAATATTCAAGTTCAAATAGCGGCAGGTGAAGTACTGCCAAGCGCACTTGAATCAGCAGCATTCACCATTGCACAAAGCCTCATTAACGGCAATAAGCTGCTATGTTGTGGCACTCCTAGCTGTCATATGTTGGCACAGCACATGGCAGGGCTATTAATTAACTTTTATGAAACCGAGCGCCCTTGCCTACCCGCAGTTGCGCTTGCACAAGATCAAGTTAACTTAGGCGCAGCAGCCAATAACGATGAGCACGAAACCTTTGCACGACAAATTCGTGCATTTGCTCAGCAAGGCGACCTTTTATTAGCAATTGCAGTTAATGGTAATGAAAAGCAAATTATCTCAGCAGTTGAAGCGGCACTGACTCGTGATATGAAAGTGATTGTGCTTGTTGGTGATGACGGTGGTGAATTAGTTGGCTTACTTGGCCCAAATGACGTTGAAATTCGTGTGCCATCAAAGCGCCCAAGCCGTATCGTTGAGTCGCATTTAGTGAATTTGCACTGCCTCAGTGAACTTATCGATTTAACCTTATTCCCACAGGAAGAAAATTAATGTTTAAACAGTCTTTAATTGTTATTAGTACCGTTTTATTGCTGCAAGGCTGTGCAGCTGCCGTTGTCGCCGGTACAGCGGGCGCTGTAACTGCCGCGAATGATCGCCGCACAATCGGTTCACAAATCGACGATAACAACATCGAAATTAAAAGCTCTATCGCTATTAGCGAAAATGAGCGACTACATAAATTTGCCAACGTAAACGTTATCAGCGTCAATGGTATTGTGCTTATGATTGGCCAAGTTGCTAACGCAGAAATGAAAGACGAAGCACAACGCGCTATTGAAGGCGTTGATGGCATTCGTAAAATCCACAACCAAATTCGCATTGGTTCAAATATTGGTATGAGTACGCAAACGCACGACTCTTGGTTAACTTCTAAAGTGAAAACGCAATTGCTCACCACAGAAAGCATCAGCAGCAATAACATCAAAGTAGTAACAGAGAATGGCGAAGTCTTTTTAATGGGCTTAGTGAGCGATTCTGAAGCGAATTTGGCGGTTGATGTAGCACGTAACGTATCAGGCGTTGAACGTGTTATTAAAGTGTTTGAATATCTGTAACGCTAAATAGTTAATTAATAATAAAAAACCCGCTAAATAGCGGGTTTTCTTTTGTCTGACTAAGGTTACTTAATCACTCGTAAGTGAGCACCTTTTTTCTTCTCTGGTTTAGCAGGTGGTTCATCATCTGGCGTAATATCGTCAGGTGTTTCAACACTTTCTAATACCGGAGCAAAATCGTCTTCGTCCTCGATGAATTCTTCTGCAGTAAATACAGTCCCTTCACCATTCTCACGTGCATAAATTGCGAGCACAGCACCCATAGGTACGTACACTTGCATTGGTTGGCCACCAAAGCGCGCATTAAAGCTAAGCTGTTGGTTGTCCATTGCAAATTGTGTTACCGCTGATGGGCTAATGTTCAAAACGATCTGACCGTCTTGCACAAACTGTGTTGGTACTTGTACAGCAGGAAAATCAGCGTTAACCACTAAGTGTGGTGTGCACTGATTATCAACAATCCAATCAAAGAAAGCGCGTAGTAAATAAGGACGATTAGGCGTCATTATAATCGGATCTCACGCTCTGCTTCAGTTAGTGAAGCTTGGAATGATTCACGCTCAAATAAACGCAACATGTATTCTTTAAGCTCTTTCGCGCCTGCACCATTAAGCTCAATGCCAAGCTCAGGTAAACGCCAAAGTAATGGTGCTAAGTAACAATCAACTAAGCTGAACTCTTCACTCATGAAGTAAGGTGCTTCAGAGAAGATTGGTGCAATTGCAAGTAACGCTTCTGTAAGCTCTTTACGTGCTTGCGCTGCTTCGCTGCTACCGCTAGTGATTTTGTTAGCTAGGCTATACCAATCCGTGTCGATACGATGCATCATCAGACGACTACGGCCACGCATAACCGGATAAACTGGCATTAGTGGAGGATGAGGGAAACGTTCATCAAGGTATTCCATGATGATGTTTGCCTGATATAAACCAAGCTCACGATCGATCAGTGTTGGTACTGTACCGTAAGGGTTAATCTCATGAAGTGCTTCTGGCAGGTTATCCTTTTCAGCCAGGTGAATGTCAACACTTACACCTTTTTCAGCAAGTACGATACGTACTTGATGGCTATACATACAGTTAGCACCAGAAAACAGGGTCATTACAGGGCGCTTATTGGCAGCTACGGCCATGCCTACCTCCATTATATTACAAAAACAGCAATAGGGGCTTAAGCCCCTATCACAAAACTACCTTTCAAAATGCCCAGGATTAGTGAACATCTCTCCAGTATTCTTTCTTCAGCATGAATGCCAAGATAAATAGAATCACTAGGAAACCAATTACCTTTAGACCTAACGCTTCTGACTCTAAACGTGACGGCTCGCCAACGTAAGCTAAGAAGTTAGTTAAGTCACGAGCAGCACGATCGTACTCGTCAACACTCATTTCACCAGAACCATCTGTCTCAACGCCAACAACTTTAGTCACTGTGTGACCATGTTCTTCCACTTCTTCAGTGATTGGTGTTGGTAAGCCTTGTAGTTCTTGAAGAACGTGTGGCATACCTACCGATGGGAAAACAACGTTGTTTACGCCAAACGGACGAGATTCATCTTTATAGAATGACTTCAGGTAAGTATAGATCCAGTCAGTACCACGAACTCGCGCTACAAGCGTAAGATCCGGTGGCGCTGCGCCAAACCATTTAGCTGCGTCATCTTTATCAATCGCATTTTTGATGTGGCTACCTACTTTTGAGCCATCAAAAATTAGTTGCTCTTGACCAATCTCAGTAGGAATACCGATATCGCGGAACGTACGCTCATAACGTTGATACTGCATTTGGTGACAACCAAGACAGTAGTTCATGAACAATTTAGCACCGCGCTGTAAAGATGCGTTATCTTTAAGGTCAATGTTCGCATCCATTAAAGGAACCGAAGGACCTGCTGCCATTGTCAACGATGGCAACAATGCGAATAAACCGATAATTAGCTTTTTCATCATTTCGTCAACCTCGTTGGTAATGGCTTAGTTTTCTCATTCTTGCTGTAAACAAATAACAATACGAAGAACATGAAGTATGTCACAGTCGTGATTTGTGATAACAGCGTTTTGAAATCAGTTTGTGGTGTAGCACCAACCCAACCCAAGATAACGAAAGTTACCACGAATTGTGCGATGTTTAACTTGTGTAAGCCACAACGATAACGAATAGAGCGAACCGAACCACGGTCAATCCAAGGTAGTAACGCAAGCACTACGATAGATGCACCCATCGCCACAACACCCATTAACTTGTTAGGGATTGCACGTAGGATTGCGTAGAATGGCGTAAAGTACCAAACTGGGAAAATGTGCTCTGGTGTTTTCAGCGGGTTAGCTGCTTCGAAGTTTGGCGCTTCTAAGAAGAAACCATTCATCGCAGGCATAAAGAATACAACCCAACAGAATAAGATTAAGAAACCAACCACACCTACAATATCTTTTACTGTGTAGTAAGGATGGAACGGGATTGCATCAACAATGTCTTTCTTGTTGGTGTAATACTCGTGGAATTTGAATTTAGGCTTATCTTCTTCAGCTACAGTGCCTTTCTTACGCTTGATCTCAACACCATCTGGGTTGTTTGAACCCACTTCGTGTAGTGCAACAATGTGTAAGAATACTAAGATAACGATTACTAAAGGTAATGCAATTACGTGTAGTGCAAAGAAGCGGTTAAGCGTAGCACCAGAAATTACGTAGTCACCACGGATCCAAAGCGTTAAATCATCACCAATAACCGGAATCGCACCGAATAGTGAAATGATTACCTGTGCACCCCAGAAAGACATTTGTCCCCAAGGAAGTAAGTAACCCATGAAAGCTTCAGCCATAAGCGCTAAGAAGATGAACATACCGAATAACCACAGTAATTCACGTGGTTTTTGGTAAGAACCGTAGATCATGCCACGGAACATGTGCAGGTATACAACGATAAAGAACGCTGATGCACCTGTTGAGTGAAGGTAACGAAGTAACCAACCGTATTCAACATCACGCATGATGTATTCTACCGATGCGAAAGCACCTTCAGCAGATGGTACGAAGTTCATTGTTAACCAGATACCAGTTACGATTTGGTTAACAAGTACTAACATGGCTAGAGAGCCAAAGAAGTACCAGAAGTTAAAGTTTTTTGGTGCTGGATACTGTGCAATATGCATGTTCCAAACACGTGTCATTGGAATACGATCGTCGATCCAACCAATAATTTTACCAAACATTACGCCACTCCTTTTTCTTCACCGACTAGAATAGTCGTGTCATCAAGGAAGGTATACGGAGGAATTTCTAGATTTAATGGTGCAGGTACAGATTGGAATACACGACCAGCCATATCAAATTTAGAACCGTGACACGGACAGAAGAAACCGTCATCTGTGCCCTCTACTTTCTCACCAAAGCCACCTTGTAGGAAGCTAGGAGAACAACCTAAGTGCGTACAAATACCAACAGCAACGAAGATCTCAGGACGTTGCGAACGATATTCATTGGTTGATGATTCAGGTTGTTGAGGCTCTTCAGACGCAGGATCACGAAGTTGACCTTCATGTTCTTTCATCTGTTCAAGCATTCTTGGTGTACGATTAATAACCCAAACAGGTTTTCCTCGCCACTCAACACGTATTAATTGTCCTGGCTCAAGCTTGCTGATATCTACTTCTACAGGCGCACCCGCAGATTTAGCTCGCTCACTTGGATTCCAAGACGCAATAAAAGGAACAGCAGCCCCAGCCGCACCAACACCACCAACAACAGAGGTAGCTATGGTTAAAAAGCGACGTCGGCCATTGTCTACAGGCGCATTGCTCATCCACTTATCTCCACTATGATTCCCAACACTTGCCATATTGAGAACATCAGTTACAGCAGGTTAATTTTTAGAAATTTCAAAATAGACGCGATCATAATTAAAACCCTTGATTAAAACAAGGTTATTCACAGTCTCATGCTCGAATAAACCCTATTTAATAGATTATTAATTTAGGTTAGCTCGAGTATGAAGCCGCTGGTTATGATAACGCATATAAAAAAACAATATACTGACCAAGATCAACCTCACTAAGAGGAAACAGAATTCTGCATTAGCTGTTGTTGAACTCACTCACATTACTTGCCCCCCAATTGTAGCAAAAAATTTCATCAATTAACTGATGGATTTAAGCTAATTTTGCTAAATCTTGAAGTTTTTTTACTGTAATACGCACTAATTATTAACAGCGGTTAAATATCGAACGAAAAAAGGTAGTTTTTTGTACTTCAGCTATCAAAAGCTTAAAACCCGAGAAATGAATGTAAAGCTATTGTTGTTTAAAAGCATAAATAATGGAACCCCCTCTCGATCTGCTAAAAACTGACGTCTGAAAGCTGACAGCTCCAAAAACAAAAAACCCAGCCGGAGCTGGGTTTTTGGTATTCTGATAAACGTAAATATTAACGTTTTGAGAATTGTGGACGCTTACGTGCTTTCTTAAGACCCACTTTCTTACGCTCAACTTTACGTGCATCACGTGTAACGAAACCTGCTTTACGAAGTGTAGGACGTAGAGACTCGTCAAACTCCATAAGTGCACGAGTGATACCGTGACGGATAGCACCAGCTTGACCAGTTGTACCACCACCTGAAACAGTGATGTGTAGGTCAAACTTTTCAGTCATTTCTACGTGCTCTAATGCTTGACGAACAACCATGCGAGCAGTCTCACGACCGAAGTACTCTTCTAGAGAGCGCTTGTTGATTACGATGTTACCAGTGCCTGGGCGTAAGAATACGCGAGCACTTGAACTTTTACGACGACCTGTACCGTAGTATTGATTTGCCATGATAGTGCTCCTTAAATGTCTAGAACCTGAGGCTGTTGTGCAGCATGGTTGTGCTCAGTACCTGAGTAAACTTTAAGTTTACGGTACATTGCGCGGCCTAAAGGACCACGTGGCAACATGCCTTTAACAGCTTTTTCGATGATCATTTCAGGCTTTGCAGCTTGAAGCTTGTCGAAAGTAGTAGACTTAAGACCACCTGGGAAACCAGTGTGTGCGTGGTACATTTTGTCTTTTGCTTTATTACCAGTAACAGTAACTTTCTCAGCGTTGATAACGATGATGTAATCACCAGTATCTACGTGAGGAGTGTATTCAGCTTTATGCTTACCGCGTAGGCGACGAGCGATTTCAGTAGCGATGCGACCTAAAGTTTTACCTTCAGCGTCAACTACGTACCAGTCACGTTTTACTGTTTCTGGCTTAGCAACAAACGTTTTCATTTATTAAAATCCAATGTTTTTTAATTAAAACCACAGGTAATTATTATTAATTACCGCTCTAAGTTGAATGCTTTAACCCCTTCGAGTTTAAGACTTTGAGCCATCAATTAGAGGCTAAACTAATATCTGGCAATAGAACGCAACGTGGCAGACGCGGGAGTATACCAGCACTTGAACCACATTGCTATATGATGGTTGTTTTTTATTCGAGAAAATCGGCTATCAGCTATCAGCTATCTGATCTGACCCCGATAAAGTAGACACGGGGTTTAATTAACTTGTTCGTACTGCATGGGACTTTTATACCCTAGGGTGCCATGCCTTCTTACTGAGTTGTAGTATTTTTCAATATAAAAATACGTTTGTGTTGTCATTTCACTACGACTCAGTTCATTTAAATTCTTTATCCACTCCTTTTTATACTGCGCGAAAAAGCTTTCTGAGCACGCATTATCCCAGCAGTTACCTTTTCTAGACATACTCACTGTGACACCTCTATTCGTTAACCACTTCACTGTTTCCTTTGCGACATACTGAGCTCCTTGGTCTGAATGAAAGAGCAAGTTCGAACCATCAGGTTTGCGTGCTGACCATGCTTTTCTCAGTGTTTTAATAACTAACTCGGCGTTGTTTATCCGACTTGTTACCCAGCCAACAACCTTACGAGAATACAAATCAAGGATGACGCATAAATACTGCCAACCATCTTTACAGCGTACTTGTGTGATATCTGATACCCACACGGTATTTGCTGTATCAACATTAAACTGGCGTCGTAATAAATTACTCGCTTTAATTGTACCTTCTTTCTTCGCGCGACTTGTATAGCGTCTCTTACCTGATTTTGAACGATAGCCAACGCTTTGTAATAGTCTCTGCACACGTCCCTTACTGCAATCAAAGCCATGCGCTACCGCTGCCTCCCAAAGCTTTCTATAACCAGGAATGCAGTGCTCTTGGTCGCTGACATGCTTTAGAAATTTCAGTAACGAACTGTTCTCTTTATGGCGTGTGCTAGGTAATTGCTTTAACCATTTATAATACCCAGCCGGCGACACAGATAACCAACTGCACAACTTCTTCACTGTGCGTTTAGCGTCTGTGACCTTGTGGATATATTCGAACCTTATTCTTTTAGGCTGTCGAAGTAGACCTTCGCCTTTTTTAAAACGTCATTCTCCAACTGAGCATCTTCGAGTTGCTTCTCAAGCTTACGAATTTGGCGTTCTAAATCTGCGTATGATTTGTCAGGGCCTTGGTTCTTTAGTGGCTTTGCCGTTTTCTTTTTCGAGGTCATGTGACTTCTCCAACTTGATAGCATGTCAGGATGAATACCGTACTTATTAGCGACCATCTTAACTGTATCTGTGGTGTCTAACGACTCTTGAACGACTTTTATTTTAAATTCGAGGGAATATCTACGCTGTGACTTTACTTTCATGATTACTGACTCCAAAAAGGTGTCTACTTTTATGGAGTCAGATCAATCAGCTATCAGCTATCAGCTATCAGCTATCAGCTATCAGCTATCAGCTATCAGCTATCAGCTATCAGCTATCAGCTATCAGCTATCAGCTATCAGCTATCAGCTATCAGCTATCAAAAGCTTAAAAATCGAAAAATGAATGTAAAGCTACTTCAGTTCATTAACACAAATAACTAAACCACTATCTCGATCAGCTAAAAACTGACGGCTGAAAGCTGACAGCTCACTAAGCTAGATGCTCTTTTGCTAAATACTCTAACGATTGCATTTCTTGTAGTCGGCTAATACAGCGCTTAAATTCAAAATTTAAGTTACCTTCGCTATATAGCTCGGTTATTGGCTTTTCAGCAGAGATAATCAGCGTAACATGACGCTCGTAGAATTCATCCACTAACGCGATAAAACGACGTGCGGCATCATCATTGGCTTGCCCAAGAGCTTTTACGTTCGACAAAATCACCGTGTTATAAAGTCGGCTTATTTCCATGTAATCAACTTGGCTGCGGGCTGTTTCGCATAGTTCACTAAACTCAAACATAGCAATACAGTCAGACACTTTACGGGTTTTGATCATCCGCCCTTCAATTTCAATTTCTTTATCGAGCACACCCGGCTCAGGTGACAACTTATCGAAGTATTCAAATAAATTATCATCAGCTTGCTTATCAAGCGGACTATGGAAAATTTCGGCTTGCTCAAGGGTACGTAAGCGATAATCAACCCCCGAGTCTACATTTACGATTTCGGTGTTGGCTTTTACCAACTCAATTGCTGGTAAGAAACGTGCACGCTGCAAACCGTTTCGATACAGCTCATCAGGCACGATGTTTGACGTAGCTACCAGCACAATGCCGCGCTCAAATAAGGCTTCCATCAAACCACCTAGCAGCATTGCATCAGTGATATCTTGCACAAAAAATTCATCAAAACAGATAATATCTGTTTCTGATTTAAAGATATCTGCAACCACATTTAATGGATTACTGGTATTTTTTAACTTTTTCAGCTCATCATGCACGCGATGCATAAAACGGTGAAAGTGCACACGCATCTTACGATCAGTAGGTAAAGCTTCGTAGAACGTATCAACTAAATAGGTCTTACCTCTACCTACTCCGCCCCAAAAATACAGCCCTTTTATACTTGGCGTGCTATCTTTAGAGAATAGTTTGGCAAACCACCCCTTCGCGGCCGGTTTGTCTGCCGTTAGGTCATCATAGAGTCTTTGCAAATGGCGCACTGCATTTTCTTGCGCTGCATCATGTACAAAGTCTTCACGTTGTAAATCTTGTTGGTATTTCTGCCAAGGAGTCATAGGTCGTTACAATAAAACACAGTTAAATTTGCACAGTATATTAACACGCATCGTATCTCAGGGTATATTAGCCCGCAGTATGATTTCACAATCAAATTAAGCATATTTTAATAATGATTGGACTATAAATGCTTTTAAAGCATTTGTTTTTGTTATTTTTTCCCAAAGGGGTAGATTTATGGGCACAATTACCTGGATAGGTATTCTAATCATCGTTGCAATTTCAGCATTCTTCATTGGTGCTTTTGTAACCAAAAAACAATTTAAGCAAGACGAACTAGAACAACAAGTCGAGCAAGCTAACAATGCACTTGAACAATATCGTCAAGATGTAGCTGATCATCTAGCGAGCACAGGTAAGCTAGTATCTAAAATGAAAGATAACTACGACCAGCTACTGAACCATGTAGAAGAAACAAATAAACTGCTACTTGCTGATAAAAAACAGCACCCAAATGAGCCGTTCTTTTCTAAAGAAACAACTGAGCAATTACAAAACTCATTACAAGACCGCAGAGGCGATCGTTCAAGTGCTGAAGCTCAGCCTGCTGACTATGTTGTTGGTGAAACGGGCTTGTTCACTGGCTCAGAGAAAGTTTCAGAACATTCTAAAGCCTCTTGATGAACTTTTTTTTGACCCCATAGTCATTAGATATAACAGCTTTATATCTAAACCAAGAAAAGGGCTGCTTATGCAGCCCTTTTTAGTTTTTGCTTTATCTCTGAAGTGGAGTAAACCCAGACTATGAAAATGAAATTATCTGTTATCAGTGCTGCTATTTTATCTTCTAGCTTATTATTAAGCCCTGCAATTTCAATGGCAAAACTTCCTGTTGCTGTAAATGGTCAACAATTGCCAACCCTCGCACCTATGCTTGAGCAAATCACACCGGGCGTGGTGAGCATTCAAGTATCAGGCTCCAAAGAAGTTCGCCGCCGTGCGACTCCATTTGATGACTTTTTTGGTGTTCCTCGTGGTGGCAGTCAAAAGCGTGAATTTAGTGGCCTAGGCTCAGGTGTGATCATTGATGCAGACGAAGGGTACGTGGTTACTAATAACCATGTTATCGAAGATGCCGAAAAAATGGTGGTGACCTTAGAAGATGGCCGCGAATATGACGCGACCAAAATTGGTAGTGATAAAGAGTCAGATATTGCCTTGCTGCAAATTGATGCTGAAGACTTAACAGCGCTTAAAATTGCCGATTCAGATCAGTTACGTGTAGGAGACTTCGCAGTTGCCATTGGTAATCCATTTGGTCTAAGTCACACAGTAACATCAGGTATCGTCAGTGCCCTTGGCCGTAGCGGTTTAAATATAGAGGGCTATGAAGACTTTATTCAAACCGATGCAGCTATCAACCAAGGCAACTCAGGCGGCGCGTTAGTGAACCTTAATGGTGAACTGATTGGTATCAACACTGCTATCTTAGGTGCATCAGGTGGTAATGTGGGGATTGGTTTTGCCATTCCATCTACCATGATGAAAAACCTTGTTGACCAGATCATCGAGCACGGTGAAGTGCGTCGTGGCTCGCTGGGTATTTCAGGTCGACCACTTGATGCAGGCCTCGCTAAAGCACAACAGCTAGACGTAAAACAAGGCGCTTACGTTATGCAAGTAATGGATGATACAGCAGCAAGTAAAGCGGGTATCAAAGCGGGTGATGTAATCATTAGCGTTGATGGTACTGAAATTAGTGGTTTCCATGAATTACGCAGTAAAATTGCTACCCTTGGCGAAGGCAAAAAAGTAAAACTGGGCATTTACCGAGATGGCAAAATCAAAACCGTTAATGTCACATTAGATGGTGCATCAGCAACGACTGCTGCTGGCGAAGAAACGCACCCAGCTTTCCAAGGAGCGACATTAGAAAATACCCAGAAGAGTGATGGTAAGGGTGTTGAAGTAACCGGCGTACAAGCGCGTTCTCCAGCTGCTCGTGTCGGCCTTGAAGAAGGTGATGTGATCATGCAAGTGAACCGTCAACGCGTTGAAACAATCCGCGACATGAATAAGATCATCGAAAATACCAAAGGTAACATCGTACTAGGTGTTAAACGAGGTAGAGAGCTTATTTTCGTACTTATTCAGTAAACCTAGTTGATAAATCATGAAAAAATAACAGCGGTGCTTGCCGCTGTTATTTTTTTTGTGCCATCATTAAGGGATTGCTCACTGATAATAAGAATACTGTGCTGAAACTTTTAAAATTTATCCTTCCACCGCTTTTCACTGGTTTAGGCATTGCCTTTTTAGTGGTTTTATTTAGCCCAAGCCTTCGTAGCACACTGTTACCAGATATGAATTTACCTGCAGCGATATCCTCTGAACATATGAGCTTTGCTGATGCAGTACAAAAAGCAGCGCCGTCGGTTGTTACTATTTTTTCAGAAAGCATTTCCAATCAACCGCGCTATAAACGTCAAAACACCGTTCAAGCTCTTGGCTCTGGTGTGATCATGACCCAAGACGGCTATATCTTGACTAACTACCATGTAATCAAAAATGCCGATCTCATTATCGTTACACTCGCTGATGGCCGTCGTTTTTATGATGTACAAGTGATTGGTTTTGATACTCAAACAGATTTAGCACTGTTAAAGATCAGCGCTGAGCATTTACCAAAGATTCCAGTGAACGATAAATTTAAACCACGTGTAGGTGATGTTGTTTTAGCGATAGGTAACCCGCTTAACTTAGGTCAAACCATTACCCAAGGTATTATCAGTGCGACGGGTAAACAAAACTTAATCGATAGCCCTTACAGCAGCCTATTACAGATGGATGCTGCGATTAACGTGGGCAACTCAGGTGGCGCGTTAGTCAATTCAAGAGGTGACTTAGTCGGTATTACCTCGGCACAATTTAAAACTCATGAAAATCTCGATATTCAGGGTATTTTCTTTGCGGTGCCTTACTCGATTGCCAAAGATGTGATGGATAAACTAATAAAGCATGGCCGTGTCGTACGTGGCTATTTAGGCTTTAGTGGCACCGGCATTGATAGTACAGGTAAAGATGTTAGCGATAACTTTACGCCTGTTGCAGGTATGCGTATTTCTCAACTTGATCCATTTGGCCCAGCCTGGAAAGCAGGTATTAGAGAAACAGATATTGTAGTTAAAATTGGCGGTATTGCAGTAGCAAACCCACAACAAGTGCTCGAGAAACTGGCCAATACAGAGCCAGGAAAAGAACTTGAGTTTGAAGTATATCGCAATGGCAAAATCTTAAAAGTAATGGTGACTGTTGCAGAACTCGAAGACGAGCAGTAGTTACTTAGGTAATACAGATACAAAAAAGGCCTAACACTTGTTAGGCCTTTTTTGGAAGTCTTAGCGATTAGCTTGAACGGCGCTTGATATTAGCACCTAGCGCACTCAGCTTATCTTCAATGCGTTGATAACCACGGTCTACGTGATAGATGCGGTCAACAATAGTCTCACCTTGAGCAACGATCCCTGTCAAAATAAGGCTCGCTGAAGCACGTAAATCAGTTGCCATCACTTGCGCGCCTGATAGGCTTTCTGTATCCCCACAAATTGCCGTATTACCTTCTAAGCGAATGTTTGCGCCCATACGCTGTAACTCTGGTACGTGCATAAAACGGTTTTCAAAAATCGTTTCTGTGATGGTTGCACTGCCTTTCGCTACCACATTTAAAGCTGTAAACTGCGCTTGCATATCGGTAGGGAAACCCGGGTGTGGCATAGTCTTAATATTAACTGCTTTTAATTCGCGGCCACGCATATCAAGATAAATGCTGTTATCAGTGACTTCAACCAAGGCATTGGTAGCGCGTAGTTTTTCAATCACAGGATCAAGACTATGGTGGTCTGTATTTTTACAAAGCACTTCACCGCCAGCCATTGCCGCCGCAACCAAGAAGGTACCTGTTTCAATGCGATCAGGAAGAATGCTGTACTCACAACCCGATAGTGACTCAACCCCTTCAATTTCGATACGGCTAGTGCCTGCACCGCTGATCTTCGCACCCATCGCAATTAAGCAATTAGCAAGATCGGTAATTTCAGGTTCGCGAGCGGCATTTTCAAGTACAGTTTTACCATCAGCCAGCGTTGCTGCCATTAGTAAGTTTTCTGTTGCGCCAACACTGACCATCTCCATAAAGATTTCAGCACCTTTTAAGCGACCATCAACCTTAGCGTTGATGTAACCATTTTCAACCTTGATGATAGCGCCCATGCGCTCGAGGCCTTGAATATGGATATCAACTGGGCGGGCACCAATCGCACAACCACCTGGCAGTGATACTTGCGCTTGGCCAAAACGGGCAACTAAAGGGCCTAATGCAAGCACAGAGGCACGCATTTGCTTTACCAGCTCGTACGGTGCAAGCGTTTTATCAACCGTCGCACCATCAATGATTAGTTTGTCTTGCTGCCATTCGACATTTGCACCCAGCGTTTTTAACAAGGCTTCTGTGGTGCCGATATCGCGTAAACGAGGAACATTACTAAAGGTACTTTTGCCCTGCCCTAAAAGCGCAGCAAAAAGAATTGGAAGAGCGGCATTTTTAGCGCCAGAAATAGTGACTTCACCTGCCAGCGAGGTGCCACCTTGAATAACAAATTGATCCATTAGGAGGCCCTGCGACTATTGAGGTAAAATAAATTTTTGTTCGCGTTTCCATTCAGTCGGTGTGAACGCTTTGATAGATACAGCGTGGATTGTACCGTCTGAGATTGTTGACATTAACGGAGCATAAACCAACTGTTGCTTCTTCACGCGAGATAAACCATCAAAACACTCACCAACAGCAATCACTTCGTAGTGGCTACCATTTGCTTTAACAATCACTTCATCTAGTTTTAATTCGTCGCGTAATAACGTTTCGACTTGGCTCGTTTCCATAAATCTCACTCAAATAAGTTTGTGACCTGACCCAACTGCATTAAGTTTTGCAATTGCTCAGGGCTATTTTGCAGTTCAAGGTGAATGCCTTGCTGCTTTAATTCTGCGAAAGAGTGAATTAACCAAGCTAAGCCCGCCGTGTCAACCCTAGAAAGCCCAGAAAGGTCAAAATACCATGTTTTATGCTTAGTATCTGGCTTAACGTTCAGAAGCCGTTCACGACCAATTGAATTTCGAGTCAGTTCGCCACTGACTCGAAACTGGTTCTCTTCAAGTTGAGTAATCTCGACTTTACTCATTGCCACCTTCACCTCTGAACTGAACTGGCAACTGGCTCTTCTGCTCCAATAAATCACTCACATATTCTATACCTTGTTGGCGTAAAATACCTTGTAATTCACTTTGTTTAGCATCTAATAAGCTAATACCTTCCGCAATCATGTCATAGGCTCGCCAATCACCATCACGATCCTCGCGTACCTTAAAATCGATTTTAATATCTGGCTTACCCGGCTCAACAATTTTTGTTTTCACTACTACGACATCTTGGCCTTTGAAAGGCTGCGCAGGTGCGAACTCAACGCTTTGATTAGTGTACTGTGTAAACACGCCAGCGTAAGTGGCGATTAAATATTTTTGAAATACATCAATAAAGCGCTGCAACTCTTTAATTGCTTTCGCTTTTTCTTCTTTATCTTCGATAGCGCGCACCTTTGATACATGATTACCTAATACGCGCAGTGCAGCATATTTGTAGTCTATGTAAGGCATCAGCTCTTCTTCAACGATAACGCGTAAATGCTCTTTATCTTTCGCAATTAGAGGCTGATCTTTAGAAATACGCGCAAACGTATGATCAGATACTTTACGCACCATTTTATAAGGATCTTTTAAATCAATATTTGCATCAGCTGCATTGACATTTAACGTCAACAGCATGCCCAAACATACTAAAAACTTCTTAAACATAATTATTCACTTCCTTGGTTGAATAAGAACTGACCTATCAATTCTTCTAAAACTAATGCTGATTTTGTGTCGGTAATGTAGTCACCATTGGCAAGAGCCTTACTTTCAACACCAAACAGCTCATCTAAGCCAGCATCTTGTTCATTAACTGTCACTTCATTGCCCATACAACGCTGCTCAGCAGATTCTGGGGCAATAACAGGGTTAATACCTAAATACTGTTCACCTAAAATACCTGACGTTAAAATAGAGATTGATGTGGTGTCTGAAAACTTACATAAGTAATTAGCATCAATCGCCATATTAACCACCGGCACAAACTCTTTTGGATGGATAAAAATAGATTCAACTCGACCAACAACCACACCACCTACTTTGATAGGCGCTCTTGCTTTTAAAGAACCAATATTCTCAAACTTTGCGTTAAGTTGGTAAGTTTCACCACTCCCACTAATGCCAGCATTCGCAACTTTAAATGCTAATAATGCAAATGCAGCGATACCAAGGGCTACAAAAAAGCCAACTAATATTTCTAATTTCCGTGAATTCATCTTAATACCCTAATTAGCTGGTAAACATTACCGCTGTTAAAATAAAGTCAAAACCTAATACTGCCAATGACGAGTGCACAACGGTTTCTGTTGTGGCCTTACTGATCCCCTCAGATGTAGGAACACAGTCATAGCCTTTGTAAAGTGCAATCCAAGTCACAATCATGGCGAATACAAAACTCTTAATCATGCCGTTCACAATATCTTGTTGAAACGACACTTGCGCTTGCATGATTGACCAGAAGCTTCCTGAGTCAACACCAAGCCAATCAACACCCACTAAATGAGCGCCAATAATAGCAACCGCAGAAAATATTAGTGCAAGCAATGGCATACTGATAAAACCAGCCCAAAAACGCGGTGCAATAATGCGTTTAAGTGGATCGATCGCCATCATTTCTAAACTTGATAATTGTTCAGTCGCTTTCATTAACCCAATTTCAGCAGTAAGCGCACTACCCGCGCGACCAGCAAACAGTAATGCTGTTACTACAGGGCCTAACTCACGTAATAAGCTCAATGCCACTAAGGGTCCTAAGCTATCTTCAGCACCATAGCCTACTAATACGGTGTAACCTTGCAGAGCGAGCACCATACCGATAAATAGGCCTGACACCATGATGATCAAAAGAGATTGCGAGCCCACCATATATAATTGGCGAACAAGTAAAGGTGTGCCTTTTTTAAAGTTTGGCACATTAACGAGTGCACCAAACAGCATTTGAGTAGAACGACCAAGCGCGGCAAAGCGCCCTAGCGTTTTGTGACCTAACTTCTGGAATAGATCAAGCATTATGCACTCCTAGTAATTCATCATCATACGCAGGAGCTGGGAAATGGAATGGCACAGGGCCATCCGATAAACCATTTAAGAACTGTTGCACAAGCTCAGATTCATGGTTTTGCATTTGCTCAGGTGACCCTTCGCCTATCACTCCTTGATCAGCAATGATGATCACGTGGTCGGCAATACTCATAACTTCTGTTACATCATGAGTTACGATCAGTGATGACAAACCTAACACCTCATTCAATGACTTAATAAGTTTAACAAGCACACCCATGGAAATAGGATCTTGACCAGCAAAAGGCTCATCATACATGATAAGTTCTGGATCAAGGGCAATTGAACGCGCTAAAGCAGCACGACGAGCCATACCACCTGAAAGCTCAGACGGCATTAAATCTTGTGCACCACGCAGGCCAACAGCTTGTAATTTCATTAAAACAACAAGGCGGATTAAATCTTCGCTAAGCTGAGTATGTTCGCGCAAAGGAAAGGCGATATTGTCAAACACTGACATATCGGTAAATAAAGCGCCGCTTTGGAACAGCATGCTCATTTTGGTACGGGCGGCGTAAAGTTCCTTGCGAGTCATGCTAGGAATGCTTTTGCCTTCAAATAAAATGTCACCAGAGTCAGGCTTCAGCTGACCGCCAATTAAGCGTAACATGGTGGTTTTACCAATGCCGCTCGGTCCCATGATAGCGGTAATCTTGCCTTTCGGAATGTTAAAACTCATATTTTTATATATGATTCTATCGCCCCGTGAAAAGGTTACATCCTTGATTTCTACTATTGATTGCGACAAGTCGCTCTCCATAACGTTTTTCACTAGTTTTGCCATTTTAAGGGTTTTTTAGTCAAGATGGAAAAAACAAATCGTAAAATTTTGTAATATTTTCTATCAATAAATTCTAAAGCTAGCTGTAAAGAGCTTAACGACACCTGAAATTTAGTTTCCTTACCAAGCACGCTTTATGCTTGCCAGCCCATTCTTTTACTTATACTTTCAGGTTCGCTTTTGTTACTATTTGCAGTCATCTGTATAAGTAATGTTGGCGTATCGCAATGGTGACTTCTTTTGTCATTTTAATTATTGGCTTTGCTGCACTCGTTTGGAGTGCCGATCGGTTTGTTTATGGGGCGGCTGCACTGGCAAAAAATATGGGGATCCCCACCCTAATCATTGGTTTAACTGTTGTTGCTATGGGCTCATCAGCCCCTGAAATGATGGTATCTGCATCGGCAGCACTTGCTGATAAAACAGATACTGCGGTAGGAAATGCGGTCGGCTCTAACATTACTAACATCTTACTTGTACTTGGTGTCACAGCTTTACTGCGCCCCCTTTCAGTATCTTCAATGACACTTAAACGCGAAATGCCGCTGGTACTGTTAATCTCAGTAGCCGCTTGGTATGTGTTCTCAGATAACTATTTTTCGTTCGCTGAAGGCATTGCCTTGATGATTGCCTTTGCGGTGTTCATTGGTGGCTTAGTTATTGTGTCTCTGCGTGCTAAAAATCAAGATGACCCATTCGTCAGCGAAGCGTGTGAAGACGTTCCGAACGATGTCAGCACTAAATCAGCCATATTTTGGTTAATCATCGGCATGATTTTATTACCAGTCAGTTCACACTTTTTAGTTGAATCAGCCGTTGATATCGCAAAATATTTTGGTCTATCTGACCTTGTTATCGGCTTAACCATAATTGCTATTGGTACCAGCTTACCAGAGCTAGCGGCTTGTATTGCAGGGGTTTTAAAAAACGAAGACGACTTAGCACTTGGTAATATCGTTGGCTCAAATATTTTCAATTTACTCGCCGTATTACCTCTTGCGGGTATTATCAACCCTTCAATTATTGACCCTTCTGCGGCAAACCGCGATGCACTTATCATGATTGCAGCAACCGTTGTATTGATTGCCATGTCATTGAACTTTAAAGGTGCTCGTCGTATCAATAGAGTAGAAGGTGGCTTCTTGTTAGTCGCATTTATTGCATATCAGGGCTATATTTTCAGCCAAGTAGGATAATTAATGACACAACCTAGCTTTATCGCGCAGGGTAAGCGCGTACTCGAAATTGAAGCACAAGCTTTACAAGAAATTGAGCAATATATAAATCAAGATTTCGATAATGCTTGCCAATTAATGTTCCAATGTACAGGTCGTATTATTGTGATTGGTATGGGCAAGTCTGGCCATGTAGGTAATAAAATTGCAGCAACCCTTGCAAGTACTGGCACTCCGGCATTTTTTGTTCATCCTGGCGAAGCTAGCCACGGTGATTTAGGCATGATCACCCGCGACGATGTGGTGATGTGTATTTCAAATTCAGGTGAGACCAGCGAAGTACTCAGTATTATCCCTGTTATCAAGCGCATTGGCGCAAAAATGATTTCATTAACAGGCAACCCAGACTCAACAATGGCAAAACTGTCTGATGTTCATGTGTGCATCAAAGTTAGCCAAGAAGCGTGTCCGTTAGGCCTTGCCCCAACGGCAAGCACCACTGCAACCTTGGTTATGGGCGATGCAATGGCGGTTGCGCTACTAGAAACCCGTGGTTTCACTGCCGACGATTTTGCACTTTCGCACCCTGGTGGCAGCTTAGGTAAACGTTTATTACTTACATTAGATGATGTGATGCACGCAGGCGACGCAACGCCAATCGTTAGCGAAACCCAAAGCATCAAAGATGCATTGATTGAAATGTCAGCCAAGGGCCTTGGTATGACCGCAGTGATTGGTGCAGATGAAAAGTTAGCCGGGTTATTCACTGATGGTGACTTACGCCGTATTTTAGAACAGCGCATCGATATCCATAGCACGGCAATTAGCCAAGTGATGACCCGTTCATGCACAACGGCTCGCCCTGACATGCTTGCGGCTGAAGCTTTAAATATTATGGAGCATAAACGTATTAATGGTTTAATTGTGGTGGATCAAAGCAACACACCAATTGGTGCCCTTAATATGCAAGACTTATTAAAAGCAGGAGTTCTCTAAGCAATGACATTCGCCGAACTATACCAGCCCCTGAGCCCTGATGTGAGTCAGCGTGCTCAAAAAATAAAACTATTAATCTGTGATATTGATGGTGTTTTTTCTGATGGTCGAATTTATTTGGGTAATAATGGCGAAGAGCTTAAAGCATTCAATACTAAAGATGGTTTTGGTATTAAAGCACTCATTAATAGTGGCTTTGAAGTGGCAGTGATTACTGGCCGCCATTCACAAATAGTTCAGCAGCGAATGACTAGCCTAACAGTTCAGCACATTTATCAGGGACAAGAAGATAAGCTGATTGCTTATCAAGAGTTAAAGGATAAACTGGGGCTGACAGATGAACAGATTGCCTATATTGGTGATGATGGTCCAGACTTACCAGTTATGGAAAAAGTTGGCTTTGCTGTCGCAGTAAACGATGCACACCCGCTTATCAAGAAGCTGGCTCATTACACCACATTATTACCGGGTGGCTTTGGAGCCGTGCGTGAATTAACTGATTTACTGATGTTAGAAAACGGCAAGCCGTTAACTAGCGATGGAACCAGCGCATGAATATAGCCCGTATTTTACTGAGTATTGTTTTTGTCTGTTGCATGGTGTGGTTATGGTACCCGTACTTTAACCAGTCAACTGATACAATAACTAGTGAAGACGAGATCATCGCAACACCTGATTACACTGCCGTTGCTCTAAAGCAAACAGCTTATGACGAGCAAGGTAAAATTAGTCATAAAGTGGCAGCTGCAAAAATGGAGTTGTATCAACAATTAGGGTTTACCTTTTTTGAACAACCTATTTTTACTATTTATAGCGATCAGCAAGTTTGGCAAGTAAGAGCCAAAGAAGCTACTTTATACGAAAATGATCAGCTGATTTTTGAAGGGGATGTAGTTGCTAAAAACTTAACCCATAACGGTATGATCGAAGACATAAAAGCAGAAAATATTAATGTCGACATTGATAAAATGACGATGTTTTCAAAGCAACCTGTAACACTAACAGGACCGAATTTAAAAATTACCGGTAAAGGCTTAAAAGCCGATTTAAAAGCCGAAATTGTTGAGTTAACTAACCATACACGAACCATATACTATGACCAATAAACTGAAGAAATTACTCCTGATCCCAAGCTTATTGATTGCCTTTTCGGGCGCAGCTGCCGAGCAAACAGGCGCTCAAATTAGCATTAGCTCAGATCGCCAAGTCGGTAAACTAAAAGATGGCGTTGGCATATTCGAAGGTAACGTAGAGATCGTGCATGGTGATCGTCGCATTACAGCAGAGCGACTTGAGGCACATGGCGGTGACACCGAAGGTACAGTCGAATTAATTATCGCTACAGGCAAACCAGCTTACTTCGAAGAAAAGCAAGCTGATGGTACCGTGATGAGCGCCAGCGCCGAAGAAGTTCGTTATGATGTTGCGAAACGCTTCTTAACACTCAATGGCGAAGCTGAAGTCACTCAAGCGGGTCAAAAAGTAACGGCAAAAAGCATTACCTATGATATGGCTCAACAGCTGATCAGCGCAGAAAAAGACGAAAACTCAACAGATCGTGTACACACTATTTTAGTGCCTGTAGAAAATAAAAAAGACGATAAAGGCCAACCATGAGCACATTAAAAGCAGAGCTTTTAGCTAAAAGCTACAAAGGCCGCCAAGTGGTTAAAAATGTCGGTCTTGAAGTTGAAGCGGGCAGTATTGTTGGCTTGTTAGGGCCAAATGGTGCAGGTAAAACCACCACCTTCTATATGATTGTAGGCCTCGTACCAAGCGACAAAGGAAAAATAAGCATCGATGATAACGATATCACGCTTTTGCCAATGCACAGCCGTGCGCGCTTAGGTATTGGTTATCTACCACAAGAGTCGTCTATTTTTCGAAAATTAACAGTTTACCAAAACTTGATGGCCATATTAGAGACCCGCAAAGATCTTAACAAAACAACGCGCGAAGAGACTCTTAACAACTTATTAGATGAATTTAGCATTCAACATATTCGCGATAGCCAAGGTATGGCACTGTCAGGTGGTGAACGACGCCGCGTTGAAATTGCACGTGCATTAGCCGCTAATCCTAAATTTATCCTTTTAGATGAGCCTTTTGCTGGTGTTGATCCTATTTCGGTGTTAGATATAAAGAAAATTATTGAGCACCTAAAAAATCGTGGTATTGGTGTACTTATTACTGACCATAATGTTCGAGAAACCCTTGATGTTTGTGAAAAAGCCTACATTGTTTCTCATGGGGAGCTAATTGCATCAGGCACACCTGAGCACGTATTAGCTGACCAAACTGTACGTGATGTTTATCTAGGCGAGCAATTCAGGCTGTAACCATTACGCCACCGACTAGAGCATCTGCTAGACTTATACAATGACAATAAATCGATAACAGTGTCCTCACCGTTACCGATAACTTAAAAAGGATTGTTAGGGATACATGAGGCAATCATTACAGCTGCGCATGGGCCAGCAACTTACAATGACTCCACAACTGCAACAAGCCATTCGCTTGTTGCAGCTCAGTACATTGGATCTCCAGCAAGAAATTCAAGAAGCGCTTGATAGTAATCCTCTGCTTGAAGTGGAAGAAGCGGATTACAACGAAGAAAGCATCGGTAAGAATGAGCAAAAAGCGGAGTCTGACGATGTACAAGTCAGCGCGTCTGCCGACGAAGCACCTAGCGAATTCGAGCAAGAAAGCAGTGATGCTCTGAGTAAGGATACGGTTAGCGATGACTTAGCTATGGATGTTACGTGGGATGAGTACATGAGTGCCGCCCCATCAACATCGTCTGGGCCAATGCCTGAAGACGAGTCTATTTACCAAGGTGCTTCAACAGAAACACTGCAAGAATATTTAATGTGGCAACTACAGCTCACACCATTTAGTCCTACCGATGAAGCGATTGCCGTTGCCATCGTTGAAGCTATCGATGACTCAGGTATTTTAACGGTTAGCTGCGAAGATATTGTCGAAAGCTTTAATCAAAATAATGATGAAGAAGAAATCGAACTCGATGAAGTTGAAGCTGTCTTAAAAAGAATACAGTTATTCGATCCAGTTGGTATCGGCGCGCGAAGTTTACAAGAGTGCCTGTGTATACAACTTCGTCAATTCGATGCCAATACGCCATATTTAGCTGAAACTAAAATGGTTTTATCTGAGCATATCGAATTATTAGCAAGTCGCGACTATCGCACTTTAATGAAAAAGACTAAGCTTAAAGAAAACGAGCTTAAAGAAGTGATGACGCTCATTCACAGCTTAAATCCTAAGCCTGCGGATAGCATAGTACGCGAAGAATCTGAGTACGTCATACCCGATGTATCAGTGAAAAAAGTGAAAGGCCGCTGGGTAGTCGAGTTAAACCCAGATTGTATGCCAAAAATTAGAGTGAATAGCCAATATGCAGCGATGTCTCGCTCTGTTAAATCAAGTAGCGACAGCCAATTTATTCGTTCTCACTTACAAGAAGCAAAGTGGTTTATTAAGAGCTTAGAAAGCCGTAACGATACTTTACTAAAAGTGACCAACTGTATCGTGCAACAACAGCAAGCTTTCTTTGAACATGGCCCAGAGGCAATGAAGCCAATGGTGCTAAACGATGTCGCTGAAATGGTCGAAATGCATGAATCGACGATTTCTCGGGTTACAACACAAAAATATATGCATACCCCAAGGGGAATTTTTGAGTTGAAATATTTCTTCTCAAGCCATGTCAGCACCGAAAATGGTGGTGAGTGTTCTTCTACAGCAATTCGCGCTTTAATCAAGAAGTTAGTTGCTGCAGAAAACTCGGTTAAACCATTGAGTGATAGCAAAATTGCAGATATATTGGCTGAGCAAGGAATTAAAGTAGCTAGACGTACAATTGCAAAATATCGTGAGTCTCTAGCAATACCTCCGTCTAATCAGCGTAAAAGTCTGATTTAGACGTTTTACATAGAAGGAAAATGCTTATGCAACTAAATTTAACTGGTCGTCACGTAGAAGTCACTGATTCATTAAGAGACTATGTAAACACTAAGTTCGCAAAACTAGAAAGGCATTTTGATCATATTAATAATGTTCATGTCATTTTAGATGTAGAAAAATTAAGCCAAAAAGCAGAAGCAACTTTACATGTAAACGGAGGCGAGTTGTTCGCTTCTACAGAACATCAAGATATGTACGCAGCAATTGACTCATTGATCGATAAACTTGATCGCCAAGTCATTAAGCATAAAGAGAAATTAGCTCGACATTAAATTATGAAACTTAGTTCACTTACTAATCAGGACTGCAGCAAAGCTGCGGTCCTTTTTAATAGCAAAAAAAGAATTCTTGAGTATATTAGCGAGTTAGCTCACCAGCAGTTTCCTCATTTATCTCAACAAGATATCCTAGATGCTTTTCTGAACAGGGAAAAGTTAGGTAGTACAGGTATCGGCCGAGGAATAGCTATTCCCCACGGTCGAATGAGTGGTGCTGATGAACCTCATGCATTTATTATTGTCAGTGAATCTCCCATCAATTTTGATGCGATAGACAATCGTCCCGTTGATATTTTTGTCGCACTCATCGTACCAGATGGCGATTGCCAGTTGCACTTGAAGACCTTGTCAACAATTGCTGATAGACTTAAAGATAAAGATTTTTGTAAACAGTTGCGAAGTGCTACAAGCGATCAGCAACTATTTCAAGTAATTGCATCAGAGGCATAAATGGAATTAATAATTATCAGCGGTCGCTCAGGCTCGGGCAAATCGGTCGCTTTACGAGTTCTTGAAGACTTAGGCTACTATTGTGTTGATAATATTCCTGTCAACCTACTGCCTTCGCTCGTGCGAAGTGTTTCTGATAATTATGACAAAATTGCCGTCAGTATCGACGTACGTAACTTACCGAAAGAGCAGCAAGAGTTTAATGATATTCTTGAGTACCTGCCAGGTTTTGCAAACCCAACACTATTCTACCTAGATAGTGATGATCAAACCCTAATTAAGCGCTTTTCTGAAACTCGCCGTTTGCATCCATTATCGATTGATTCTTTACCGCTTGATCTTGCCATTAAACAAGAAAAAATCCTGCTTGATGTGCTGATCACCCGCGCTGACTTTATGATTGATACCACTGATTTGAGTGTTCATCAGTTAGCAGAATCAATTCGTGAAAAGATTTTAGGTAAGAAAGATAAAAAACTGATTATTACGTTTATGTCGTTTGGTTTTAAGCATGGTATTCCAAAAGAAGCTGACTACGTTTTTGATGCACGCTTTTTACCGAACCCACACTGGGAGCCTGATTTGAAGCCACTAACCGGTCTCGATCAGCCTGTCAGGGATTATTTAGCTAGCCACAGCATAGTGCAAAAGTTCACTTGGCAGATTCAAACCTTTGTACAGACTTGGTTGCCACATCTAGAGCGCAATAACCGCAGTTACCTAACCATTGCAATTGGTTGTACAGGAGGCCAACACCGTTCTGTTTACTTAGCGCAAACAATTGGTGAAAGCTTTTCTAAAACTCATGCTAATGTAAAAATTCGCCACCGCGAACAAGATATCTAACTAGGCACCAACAATGCACGCTGAAGATACCTTTTTAATTCAAAACAAACTTGGCTTACATGCTCGCGCTGCGACTGTTTTAGCGCAACTAGCACTGCAATTTGATGCCAAAATTACACTTTTTCAAGATGAGAAAGAAGCTGAAGGCGACAGCGTGTTAGCGTTAATGCTCCTTGAAAGTAGTCAAGGAAAAGAGGTTCGTGTTGTATGCGAAGGTCCTGACGCTGACGCTGCATTAACGGCAATCGGCGAATTAATTGCGCAACGCTTTCACGAGCAAGAATAGCATTTGCTAAGACTTCAAGGTTTACGGTAAACTTACTTCGGATATTTAAAATTCCCTTTAAATATCCTACTTTTATATCGCTCGCTTTTCTAAATTACAAAACTCTTAATAAATTTATCGCAGTGCGACGATATCTCTGCAAATACACTACAAAGCAACTATGCTGTATTTGCATAGCCTATTTAAACTTTTTTCAGTTGTAAGGACGCCAATGCCAGAAGCCTTTGAACAAGATTACCCACTACAACAACTCAAACAAGTGACCAAGTCACTCAATAGTGGTCAATTTGTTCAAGTGCGCGGCATGTTAGCCAAAACGGCACCTTGTGATACAGCCCTTTTACTTGAGTCTTCTCCCCATAAAATTCGTCGTATGCTTTGGCAGCTGGTTGACCCAGATGTCCGTGGTGATGTTCTAGAGGAACTCTCTGAAGATGTACGTCTTGGCATTATTGCCCAGATGGAGCCTGAGCACATTGCTGCTGCTACAGAAGATATGGACGACGATGACTTAGGTGAGGTTTTACGTAGTCTTCCTGATACCGTATATCAAGACGTTGTTAGCGCGATGGACTCGCAAGATAGAGAAAGGGCAACTCAAGCGCTTTCTTATCAAGAGCGCTCAGCCGGAGCCCTGATGAACAGCGATACGGTAACCATTCGTCCAGATGTTACCCTAGATGTAGTTTTACGCTATTTACGCTTACGAGGTGAGTTACCAGAGGGTACCGATGATTTATATGTAGTTGATAAACATAACTGCTTTTTAGGGGCGCTTTCGTTAACCACGCTACTGACAAGTCCTTCTGATAAAGTTGTTCGTGATTTAATGGATGAAGACTGTGAGTCAATCCTAATCTCTATGGATGAAAGTGATGTAGCGCAACTGTTCGAGCGTCACAACTGGATTTCAGCCCCTGTTGTAGATGATAACGCTCACTTGCTTGGTCGTATTACCATCGATGATATCGTTGACGTAATCCGTGAAGATGCTGAACACAGCATGCTAAGCCTTGCTGGTCTTGACGACGAAGAAGATACCTTTGCGCCAGTACTCAAAAGCTCGCAGCGTCGCTCTATTTGGCTTGGGGTTAACTTATTAACCGCATTGCTAGCAGCAATTGTGGCAAGCTTTTTCGAAAACACCTTAGCAATCTTACCTATTTTAGCGGTACTCAATGGTATCGTTCCTTCAATGGGTGGCGTTGCAGGTAGCCAAACCTTAACCCTGGTTATTCGTGGTATAGCGGTTGGCCATATCAACCAAACCAACCAACGCTTCTTATTACTCAAAGAGCTGGCGATTGGCGCACTGAATGGTATTATTTGGTCGATATTAATTGCTGGAGTGGTTGCCCTATGGCAATGGGACTTTAAGCTCGGCGCAGTGCTGGCCTTTGCAATGTTTATGAACCTTGTTGCCGCAGGTATTGCAGGTGCAAGCATTCCATTAATTCTTAAGAAAATGAAAATTGACCCTGCCCTCGCCGGCAGTGTGGTACTGACAACAGTGACGGACATTGTCGGTATCTTTGCCTTTTTAGGCACCGCAACCTGGCTATTAATCTGATACCAATTCACAATAATACTTAATTAAGCGAATTGGTATAACTAAAAACGGCCCTTTAAGAGCCGTATTTATATCTTTTACTTTGCACGCTGCTTATTTTTACCTACTCTAGGTTTAGTATTGGCCTTTTTAAACTGGCTAAAACCGGTATGACGAGTCAGTGCTGCACGGCCTTTACCGCCCTTACCTTTAGCAGTTTTCTCGTTTCGACCTTCTTCAGGTACCAAACAATTCGGCCCTTTACCAATTAAATTCGCTTTGCCCATTTTTCTTAGTGCTTCACGGATCATCGGCCAACCAGCAGGATCGTGGTATCGTAAAATCGCTTTGTGTAAGCGACGCTGGCGTGCGCCTTTTGGAACAGGCACTTGCTCAGTATTATTCTTAATATTGCGCAGCGAGTTCATCTCAGTGTGATAAATTGTGGTTGCATTGGCCATCGGCGATGGATAAAAGTTTTGTACTTGATCAAGCTTAAAGTCATGAGCCTTTAACCATAACGCCATATTCACCATGTCTTCGTCTTTCGTTCCTGGGTGAGCAGAAATAAAATACGGGATCAAATACTGCTTTTTACCCGCTTCTTTTGAGTATTTATCAAATAGCTCTTTAAACTTATCGTAAGCACCCATGCCCGGCTTCATCATCTTAGACAATGGACCATCTTCAGTGTGCTCAGGGGCAATTTTTAAGTACCCGCCTACGTGATGGGTAACCAACTCTTTTACGTAGCGAGGGTCTTCTACGGCTAAGTCATAACGTACGCCAGACGCGATCAAGATTTTCTTCACACCTTTTACATCTCGAGCTTTTTTATAAAGCTCAATCGTTGGGGTGTGATCCGTGTCCATGTGCTTACAAATATCAGGATAAACACATGATAAACGACGACACGTGCTCTCTGCCTTTTTGCTCTTACAGCGCAACTTATACATATTCGCGGTCGGTCCACCTAAGTCAGAAATAACCCCAGTGAAGCCCGGTACTCTGTCACGAATTTGCTCAATTTCATCAATAATTGATTGCTCAGAACGGCTCTGAATAATACGTCCTTCATGTTCTGTTATTGAACAGAAAGAACAACCACCAAAGCAGCCTCGCATGATGTTCACCGAGGTTTTAATCATTTCATAAGCTGGGATTTTTTCATCGCCGTAGCTTGGGTGCGGAATACGCTGATATGGCAAACCAAATACGCCATCCATTTCTTCAGTTTCAAGCGGAAATGCAGGCGGATTTACCCAAATAGAGCGGTCGCCATGGCGTTGAAATAACGCACGCGCACAACCTGGGTTTGTTTCTTGGTGCAAAATACGCGAGGCGTGAGCATAAAGCGGTTTATTCACACTTACTTGCTCATACGCAGGCAGCTTAACGTAGGTCTTTTCCCATGGCTTAGGGCGAGCAGGCTGGATAGTGATTGGCTTAGCCTCCTCGGCACTTAAATCAATACCTGCTTTTTTAAATTCAGATTTACTACAACCCACATCATCTGCGCCATACGGGTTTGGAATTGGGTCAATCTTACCGATTTTATCTATTGCAGTTGAGTCACTACCACGCCAACCCGGTAATGGTTCTTTACGAATAACCGCAGTACCACGAATATCTTGAATTGTCTCAACCGACTCACCCGCAGCAATACGGTGGGCAACTTCAACAAGTGGACGCTCAGCGTTACCGTATATTAAAATGTCAGCTTTAGCATCAAACAATACACTACGGCGTACTTTTTCTTGCCAATAATCATAATGAGCAATACGGCGTAAACTCGCCTCAATACCACCAATGATCAACGGCACATCTTTATAAGCTTCGCGACAGCGTTGGCTGTATACAACTACCGCACGGTCAGGACGTTTACCGCCTATGTTACCCGGCGTATAAGCGTCATCATGACGCATACGCTTTTCAGCAGTATAACGGTTGATCATCGAGTCCATATTACCCGCTGTAACACCAAAGAATAAGTTAGGCTTTCCTAACGCCATAAAGGCATCTTTTGAGTTCCAGTCAGGCTGCGCAATAATACCCACACGAAAACCCTGTGACTCAAGCATACGCCCTATCACAGCCATACCGAAACTTGGGTGATCTACATACGCATCACCACTGACAATGATCACGTCACAGCTATCCCAGCCTAACGCGTCCATTTCTGCACGAGTGGTTGGTAAAAATGGCGCCGTGCCATAGCATTCAGCCCAATACTTAGGGTAAGAAAACAGGCCTCGCTCGGCTTTTAATGCGCTCATAAAGTGTACTCTGCTAACAAAAGGGGCGAATTATACCCCAGTCTTATAGATTATTATAGAAAACAAAACGCCCTTCACATGGGAGGGCGCTGTTTAATTTGTATGCACTGACTGGAACTGGCTATTGCTTAGCTTGCAGGTAAGTAATTAACTCTTTTTCTGGCATAGGTTTAGCGTACATGAAGCCTTGCACTTCATCACAGCCAAGCTGAGCTAAATAATCTGCTTGCGCTTGTGTTTCAACCCCTTCTGCAATGGTTTTTAAGCCTAACCTTGCGCCAAGAGAAATAATTAACGCAGCAATCGCCTGACAATCTTGACCAGGTAAATCTTTGATAAAGTCGCGATCAATTTTTAGTCTGTCTAATGGTAGTTTTTGCAAATAGCTTAACGACGAGAAGCCAGTACCAAAGTCATCAATTGCAATCTCAATACCAAACTCTTTAAGTTCTTTTAATGTGGTGATCACATTAGCTAGCTCATCCATAACCACGCTTTCGGTCACTTCGAGTTCAATAAACTGCGGTTTTACATCGTATTTAATAAGCGTGTCTTTTACTTGTTGAGCATAGCCTTTAACTTTAAACTGCGGTACTGAAACATTTACGGCAATACTGATTGCAAAGCCCATTGCTTCAAGGCGCTTTTGCTGCATACATGCTTGCTCTAGCACCCATTGCCCTATATCAACAATTAAACCAGCATCTTCAGCCATCGGAACGAAAATCGCTGGTGAAATATACTGACCATTACCTGATGGCCAACGCAGTAGCGCTTCACAACCTATGATTTCTAGAGTATTTAAATCAAGTTGCGGCTGAAACCAAACCTCTAATTTACGTTGTTCGAAGTCTTGACGAAGCTGTCTAATGATCCCTAAACGCCAAGCCATTTTCTCTTCCATGTCTGGGGTATAAGTCACCACCGTTTCAGCAGATTGTTTTTTAGCTTGGTTTAAAGCAATGTAACCTAGTTTTAAAGTCTCGATCCCTGCTTGCTGAAAGTCACCTTGATAACATAAGCCAATGTTAAAGTTGATTGGCAAAATATGCTCGCCAGCATTAAATGGTAAACTTAAATGCTCACGAAGTAACTCAATATCGCATTTATCAGCAGCCAACAACAAACCGAAAACATCTGCACCAATGCGCGAGATAAGCTCTGCATTAGGGTATTCTTGTTGTAGCCTATCAACAATTGCATTTAGTAATAAATTACCGATTTCTTGCCCTAAGCCATTGTTGATATCAGAGAATTGCGAAACATCAATTAGTAAAAAGACAAAGTCATTTTTGCCCGGCTGGTAATAGCGCTCCACCTTATTCATAAAATCGTTACGATTCGATAAACCAGTTAATACATCTTTATAAGCTGCATCACGTAAACGGTTGAATAATCGAACATTATCAAGACCTACACTGACGTTCGTTAAGAATATCTCTGCAAATTGCAGTTGTGAAGGACTTGGCGTGTGCTCAGTTTCAAGGTAAATAGCTGCTTGGCGGTTTTTGCTTTTTAATAAATACGTACTGTCTACATCTGTATGCTGATGTTCACCTTGGGCTAGGCAGTTATTGACTTGCATGATAATACGGCCATCATCAAGTTGTTCAATGCCTTGACCAATAAACTCATTGTATTCAGCGCAGCCACCTAGCACATAAACCTGATTGTCATCTTCAATTGAGCCGCACAATAGCCCTTGTGGTTCGCAATCTAAAATAATTGAAAGCTGTTTAATAACCGCCATCGAAAACGCTTTAATATCAGTAAAACCAAGAATTGCCTTAGATGCATACAAAATATTATTTAAAGCACGGCTTTGAAATTCGAGCTGACAAACTTGTTCATAAGAGCGAATTGCTGTTACTAGGGCTGTGATAAGTTTACTACGTGTTAGTTCTGTTTTTGTTTTGTAGTCGTTGATATCGTATTCACGGATCACTTTTTCTTCAGGTGCATAGCCTGGTTGACCGGTACGTAAAATAATCCGCACATTGTGATTATTGAGGCACTCTCGTACCTGCTTTACAACTTGCAGGCCAGCATCATCTGATTCCATAACCACATCAAGTAAAATTACCGAAATGGAATGGTTACTTTTAAGTAATTCGAGCGCTTCTGAACCTGAATAGGCGTGGTGGAATCGTAAGCCTTTATCCCAGAACTCAACGCCAGAAAGCGCTAACTTAGTCACTGAATGTATCTCAGGATCGTCGTCGACTATTAATACGTCCCAAAACTCAGAGACAGTCTCTTCAACAAGCTGCTCCTCATCTTGGTCACTAAACAAAAAGTCGTTACTTTCTGATGCCATTAATAATTCCTTAGAGCAACCCTAGTAAAAATACCAACATTTTACAGTGATGCATAAAATTCTCTCAGTCACTTAACTATGATACATTTATTAGAACATATATAGTCATATCAGATAAATTATAGCCTAGGTTACGTATAATGTTATGAAAGATATAAAACTATTGCCCGAGGTAAAATGATAAAATTTTTTGTTTTAACTCTAAAAGCCCTATTTCTCAGTGCGCTAGTTATGCTTGTCGTTGGGCTATTACTTTCTCAACGCTATACGGTTCATAAATCAATACAGGTCACTGCTAGCAGCTCAGAAATAGCGAAACTAGTAGGTGACTTTAATCAATGGCATAAATGGCAACCATGGAAAAGCGTAGATCCCAGCATCAAGTTTACGGTTTTAGAGCCAAGCCAAGGCGTTGGGGCACACCAATTTTGGCAAAGCCGTTTCGGCGATGGCGAAATGACAATAACACAACAGAATAATGAACAACTTACTTTTAATATTTTATTTAATAAAGAGCATATAGCCCAAGGAACGATCCAATTTACAGGTGCTGGTAATGAAATAAATATTGAGTGCTCGTTACAAGGTGAAGTAAATACTCCTATCATTGGTGGCTACCTTGCATTATTAAGCCAGTATATTCTCAACAACACAGTTAAACTGGCGCTCAATAACATCAAAACCCATGCGCAGTTAGCAACAACAAACAAGGCTATTGCTCCCAATGACAGTGAAAGCGGCTCAAGCGAGAGTTAATCTTGCTAATATTATAGAAAATCAACTTGGCTACCCGATTCATAAGGCATCATCGGCTAAGATTAACCATGCGAGCGATGATAGCTACTCGGCACAAGGTCAGCAGCAATTAGCCTATCAGATTAAAGCGCAAGCAAGCTTATTGGAGCGCGCCCACACTCGCCAAGAAATTCAATTTATTAAACGCCAAGAAAACATTGAAACCATCATGGCGATGGCTATGGCGTTTTGCCCGGATGTCACGGGTCAACAACAGCCCGATTTTGATTGGATAGAGCGATTTATAAGTTTATGTGAAGACACAGCTAATTCCTCAATGCAAAAGCTGTGGGCAAAAATTTTAGCAGGTGAAACAGTATCGCCAGGCACCTTTTCGATTAAAAGCCTACAAACCCTTAAACACATGACTCAACGTGAAGCAGATGCTCTTCAGCGCTGTACATCATTGTGTGGATTCAACGAAAAAGACAACAGCCACTTAATTTTACTCGGCTTTTACAAGAAACCCTCGCTGTTTGATTTACTTAGAAAAGGTAATAAGGTGTCATTTAACTTAGGGAAAACCCCAGTTAGCTTTCCTGACATTCTGACCCTAATGGATATTAACTTACTGTATCGAAAAGAAATCGAATCGGCGGTTTTAAAAGCTGGTCAAGAACTAATACTGAGCTTTATGAATCAACGCTTGGTTTTAAAAGCAAAAAGTAATGACTTAGTACTCAGTTACTATAAATTTACCCAGACTGGTGACGAGTTAAGAAAGCTAATCGCATCACCAATAAACAAAGCTTATAAGCAAATACTGGCAACATCATTAGAAGATGAATTTGAAGTTAGCTGGCAAGCTTTAAAGTAAAGCCGCCAGCTAAAAATAAATCGAAAAATTCGATTAGAAATGAACTTGAATACCTGCAAACGGGCCCGATGCATCTAAATCTGTGTAGATATCATCAATATCATCAAGCTCTAACGTCATTGAGCGGTAACCCGCTTTAATATCCATATCGATTGCTAAGTTATCAAGTAAAGCGTATGCAATACCCGCTTGGTAATCTTGGACTTTACTATCGTCAATAGCCAGTAGGCTACCTTCAAAGAAAACGCTTAAACCCGTTAATGGTAAGCCAACTTCAGCCCGGCCATACACTAAAGGTACGAAACCAGAAAAATCAACACGCTCAGTCGTGTTTTGGCCACCTTCTTGAGATGTACCAGTCACAACAATTTCACCATCAAATTGTTTAGCATTTACACCTAAATCAATTGAAACCAAATCATTATCAAAGATTTCGTAGTATAGAATGTAGTCGACATGCGATAAATCACTCACAGTGCCTACTTGTGTGCCTACAACGTAATCAGAACCACCAAAACTAAACGTTTCATCAAGTGTTGTATCACCATTTAACTCAAGTTCAGTGTATTTTAGTTTAATGTTTGGTATTAACGGCACTGGGTGCTCAAGTGCTGCGTAGTAGCTCGTGAACGTTTCATCATCAAATTTAAAGCTTTGTAGATTTCCATCTTGAGCAAAACTACCACTGTTATCTGATTGCCAACCATCAACACCTAGGTATAAACCTAATAATGTATCAGCTTGTGCTGTTGGAGCTAAACAGGCCATTGAAAGGGCAGCTGCTAAACAGTACTTTTTCATCATTTTATCCTTGCGCTAAAAGTTCGCTAAGTTCAATTAGAGCCGCATTGGCTCGAGAAATATAATTCGCCATGACCAGTGAGTGGTTAGCTACAAAGCCAAAGCCACTGCCATTTAAGATCATTGGGCTCCACACTGTTTCTTGCGTAGCCTCTAATTCACGAATAATTTGTTGCAGACTAACACGAGCGTTTTTCTTTTCTAAGACATCGGCAAAATCATATTCAACCGCTTGCAAAAAGTGTAGTAATGCCCACGTTGCACCACGCGATTCATAAAACACATCATCAATTTGCCACCAAGATGTTTTCACTTGGTTCTGTAAAGGAGCATAAGTTGCTTGATGAGCCGCGGTATCACCTGCTAAATCTGTATTCAAACGATCTTGACCAACACTTGCACTTAAACGCTGGCTCAAGCTGCCAAGACGTTTTTCTGCTTCTTTTAGCCAGCCACGTAAGTTATCTGCACGCGCATAAAATTGACTATCACGATCGTTCTGATCGGCAATTTGAGTGCGGTACACAACGAGTAAATCAATGCCTTTTTGATACTCAGTTTCAGCACTTGGCCATGCCCATGCTACCGAGCTAATATTAAATTGCGGTTGTGCTTTTTTTAACGCTTCGTGTTCAGTTGATTGAGACTGCGAACGGCTGAAATCTTTACGCATCGACAAGACTAAATCGCGGGTCATTTCAAGCGCGCCATATTCCCACGCAGGCATGTTATCCATCATTACGCTCGGTGGCATCATATCGTTAGATAAATAGCCGCCAGGCTTATTTAATAATGTACTTGCTACATTGATCAACGTTGTGGTTGTTGTATAGCCTGTTACAAACTTTTCACCACGCATCTGCGCTTCTTGTTTAGCCTTACTTACAACATCCATACGAGCTGGTTCACTACTCCAGTAAACAGCAATCGCGTAAAAAATAATTAATATAATAAGTAATGCACTGGCTATTTTTCCTTTATGCTCAGACATAATATCTCCTAGTGATGTGAGTGCCCTTGACTTTTTTGTGATGCCTGTTCAGACATTTCTTGTAAAGACACAACTTTAGCTTGAGTAAAAACTCGATTGCCGTCATTAAAATATAGCGTGAGTTTGCGCTCTTGCCCTGCTTTTAGCTGCTCTTCAGGTTCAAACACCATTAAGTGATAACCACCTGGTTTAAATTCAACACTGCTGTGACCATCAATTTTTAATGATAAAACCTGTTCCATTTTCATCATGCCATCAACATGAGTATGTTGATGAATTTCAACACGACCTAAACCATCAAGCTCTGCTTTAGTTAACACTGTTGCGTGTTCACTTGGGTTAGTAATGGTCAAATAAGCAACACTTGCTTTACTGGCTGGTAAAAATTCACGTACCTGCGCGTTACTTACAGTAACTTCGGCAACATCGCTGTGGTCATGACCACTATGGGCAGATGAAAAAGTACTAAAGAATAAGCTTGCGGTAAGAAAAGAGAGTGCGGGCCACAGTTTCATTATGTTTTAATCCTTGTTAAGACATTAACTTACCCGCTAAATTTAGCATATTTTATGTATTAAGGCAGTTTATTCGTACCTTAAGCTGGCGATTTTTTGTTATCGGCAATCAACCAGCATAATGCCGCGATAAGTAAAAGTGGCCATGCAATCATTACTGAGCCAAATAAAAACGCAAGCACAACACCAATCAAAGCAACAACACCTGCGCCAAGTAGGCCAATTGTAAATAACGCCACACCTGCAACGACGGCAATGACTGCCACTATTGCACCGATGACTTCAAGCCCAGCCCAACTCATGTCAGCAATTGACAATGGTAATTGCCATGAGTCAAAGGAAACAAATGAAACTGCATCAGTGCATAGTAATAACATTGCCAAAATGATGATAGCTAACGTTTTCATGCTCTACTCCTAATAACCTTTCAATGGTAAAGTGCAATGAGCCACTAAATAACCCACGCCGATTAACAGCGGCATTTGAATAAGTAGTATGATCATGACCAAGCGTGTCGACCATACTGGGAATCCCAAGCGCGCAGCGAGTCCGCTACACACACCCGAGATCTTTTTGTTACTTAGATCACGGTACCAACGTGTCGATGTGTGATAAGTATTCATCATTAACCTCCTAAGCCGACTGCTTCATCATTGCTTTTAAATCAGCAAGCTCTTTATCGATTGCTTCATCTTTCTCAAGGGCTGCGATTTGTGCTGCTGTTGAATTTGCAGCATCACCTTGTGTAAGTTCATACGCTTCCACTTGCGACTCAATGTTTTCAACACGCTGCTCTAAGTAGTCAAAACGTGCTAATGCATCTTCAACTTTACTGCTATGCAGCTGCTCTTTTACTTTTAAGCGTGCTGTAACAACGCGTTCTTTTTGCATGTAAGTCAGCTGTTTGGCTTTTGCATCTGCAAGCTTGTTTTGTAAACGCTGACAATCCTCTGTCAATTTAGCGAGTGACTCTGCCACTTTATCCATTTCAGCTTGTTGTGCTTCGATTTCTGTCGTTAAACGCTGCTTTTCAACTAATGCTGCTTTGGCAAGATCATCACGATCTTTACTCAACGCTTTTTCTGCTTTCGCTTGCCAGTCTGCTACTTTCGCTTGTTTCGCTGCAATTTCACGCTTCATTTGTTTTTCTTGCGTTAAAAATGTCGCAGCAGTTGCACGGCATTCAGTCAGTGCATCCTGCATTTCTTGCACGAGTAGATTAAGTAACTTTTCAGGATCTTCAGCTTTGTCTAATGCTGCAGAAAGGTTTGCCTGAATAATGTCATTTACGCGATTTAATACACCCATGTGACTCTCCTGTTGATTATTGGGTTAATACAGCTAGGAGATTCCAATTCTTGTGCCAACTAACGAATAAATTAAATTTGTTATTTAGATACAATGAGTTGAGTCTATTAAATTTAGATTTAGGCTGACCAGTGACTGAATGAAAAATAACTAATTTGACTAAAAAATTAACTTTTTCACTAAATTTTAGGATCAAAAAAAGCCACAAAATGTGGCTTTTTTAATAGGCTTTGTGATTAGGCTTCTGGGACAAAACTTAAGGCTTTATCCATAACAGATAAATCGGCCGCTTTACCATGGCCTTTTTCTGAAAGGTGGCGTCTGAAACCACGCGCACCAGGTTGGCCTTGGAAAATCCCCAACATATGGCGAGCAATATGCCAAAAGTTAGCGCCTTTGCTCATTTCATCTTCAATATAGTCATACATCGAGCGTACAACCTGATGACGACTTAGCGTAAAGGCTTCATCACCATAAATATTTTCGTCAACCTCAGACAAAATAAACGGATTACTATACGCCTCACGACCAATCATGATGCCATCAACATAATCAAGGTGAGCCACACTATCAGCAATTGTTTTCACGCCACCATTTAAGCTTAAGTGCAGTTGCGGATAATCTTTCTTCAACTGATAAACGCGCGGGTAATCCAGAGGTGGGATCTCACGATTCTCTTTTGGGCTTAAGCCATTTAACCACGCTTTACGCGCATGAATAATAAAGTCATCACAACCAACATCATGACTCGCTTCAATTAAAGCACATAAAAACTCATACGAGTCTTGCTCATCAATACCAATGCGCGTTTTAACTGTAACAGGAATAGTCACTTCGGCCTTCATTGCAGCAACGCAGTCAGCAACCAGTTTAGGCTCAGCCATTAAACAAGCACCAAAACGACCATTTTGCACACGGTCAGACGGACAGCCAACATTTAAATTTACTTCATGATAACCGCGCTCTGCTGCTAACTTTGCACACTTAGCCAACGCTTCAGGATCTGAGCCACCAAGTTGCAATGCCACTGGACCTTCATACTCATTAAAATGTAAGTAATCGCCCTTACCAAATAATATAGCGCCGGTTGTCACCATCTCAGTGTAAAGCACAGCATGCTTAGTCATTTTGCGGTGAAAGGTTCGACAGTGACGATCTGTCCAATCTAACATGGGTGCCACGGAAAAACGGCGGTTTAATGTCGTTGTGCTCATAACATGGCCCCTTTAAAGATCAATGCATTTACTTGCAACTTAAATTACCTAATACGATTAACGCTTAATATAGCGATGACACATACCCTTTAGGTATGCACCGAAATGAAAAATTGCAGCCATTATACCACCGAAGCTAACTCCCGGCATGGCTTAATCGAAGATCAGATGATGAAAAGAGACGAAGAAGTGTACTGCAATCTCACTTCTTTGAAGAATAAGCAAAAATGGAAAGGTTACATCTTCACTTCATTTAGAAGATGTTCAAGATTTTGGCCCGTAAGCTCTAAAACAGTAATTTCGAGCTCTTTGTAATCCTCATTTTTCAGGTTAACTAGCTTAGCACCAACAGCAATTCGTGCGATTTTCTCAACGGGGTCTATTTCTACAATTTCAATTGATGCTCGCGTGTCGTGATCTTTTGATTGCACATAATACTCGCTAAAGAAGGTACCATCAGCACGGACATTTGGATTACTGTCAGACACAGACTGCAGGAGCGTGCCTTTCTTTAAATCACTTTTACGAAGTGAGAAACTATATTCTGCCACATTGGCATGACCAACAATTACAGTTACGGCGCTTTCACCATTAATTTTAAAATCATGGTCTGTTACTTCGATGACTTTTAGCTTACCACTATCATAGGTCGGCTCCATGCAAGCACCTAAACTAAAAATCAGAAAGACAGATAAAACAACGTTTTTGATTAGCATTCTTTGTTCCTTAAAATTTATATTGCCTTCTTTAAAGTTAGATAAAAGAAGGCAATTATTCAAAATTTAAATCACTGAAAATGCACTTTAAATTAAACTACGCGACGACACTTAAACCAAAATAGTGAGCAATACCACCTAAGATATTAGTCACCGCCACTGACGATAGAATTAAACCCATCACCCGGCTAATGATACTTGCGCCACTATCGCCTATTAACTTATGAACATGCGTAGCAAGTAGTAGTAAAACCAACACAATTACTAATACCAAAAGCATGATTGAGGAAGTTATAAGCTGTTCATACCAAGTGTATTCGGTATTTCGGGTCATTAGTACTGCACCAAGCATGGCACCCGGACTGGCAATAGAAGGAATCGCCAAAGGAAAAATAGCGGTTTCAGTGCTATCACGAACGCTTTTTATCTCGGTTTCAGGTTTACTTTCACCAAATATCATCGACAGTGCAAAAAGTAATAGCACAATTCCTCCAGCAATCTGAAACGCCGAAAGAGGAATGTTAATCGCGTTTAAGAGTAGCTCACCTGCAACAACAAAAAATAATAAAACCAGCGCCGAAACGCCAACCGCCTTTAAAGCAACTTTGCGTTTGAACTTAGCATCATCCCAGCGCGTAACAGCAATAAAAACGGGAACTGTGCCTATTGGATCGATTACCGCAAAAAAGAAAATGAATGCCGCTAGCAATTCACTCATTAATCAAACTCCCTAAAAACGTGTTAGCGAATAAAAACACTGCAACTACAATACAGTATGTTAGTATATCACGGTAGCGTAAGGATAAGAGAAGATGAATATAGAATCACTCGTCAGTAAAGCAAAACAAGTATGCGATAATCGTGGTGCTCGTTTCACACCCATCCGTGAAAAAGTATTCCGCCTATTAGCTAGTGCGCAAGGTGGTGTGGGTGCTTATGACCTATTAGAACAACTTAAATTAACTGAATCAGGCGCAAAACCAGCCACTATTTATCGAGCGCTCGATTTTTTATCGGAACTTGGCTTTATTCATAAAATTGAAAGCACCAACTCATTTATGTTGTGCCATCATTTTGATCACATCCACCCTGTACAATTATTAATTTGTGATAGCTGTGGTTATGTAAAAGAATTACATTCAACAGTAATTTCTCATGAACTTAATAACTTAGCAGCAGAAAGTGGATTTATTGTTTCTGGACAAACAATCGAAGCGCATGGTAAATGCGAAAAATGCAAAGAATAAGTGCGGTGTTTGAAACAACCACTACACTTAAAGTATGATTAACGGCATTTCGAAACCTAAGGGAAAATAAATAATGAATGTGGAGTTCATCAACCCTTTTTTATCATCATTATTAAATGTATTGAGCACCATGGCTCAAACAGAATTAAAGCCGGGCAAACCTAGTTTAAAGAAAGACGAATTAGCCCGTGGCGATGTATCAGGTTTGATTGGTATGGTTGGCCCACAAACTAAAGGTTCACTTTCAATCACCTTTGATGAAAATCTAGCTCTGACCATTATGGAAAGAATGCTAGGTGAACGCCCTGATACGGTAAATGAAGAAGTAACCGACATGGTAGGTGAAATTACTAACATGGTAACAGGTGGCGCTAAAAACCTACTCGGTGAAAAAGGTTATGAGTTTGATATGGCAACGCCAGTTGTAGTGTCTGGTAAGGGACATACAATTGCTCATAAATGTGAAGGCGCCAAGGTATTAATTCCATTCACGTCAGCTGATGGTAACGCCAATATTGAAGTTAGCTTTGATAAACTATGAGCTGGCAGCAAAAAACCATTCAATTGAAGCCTCGCTCACGAGGCTTTCACATCATTGATGACGAGCTTCTTCGGCAACTTCCGGAGATAACACAATACAAAGTCGGCTTATTACACCTATTCATTCAACACACTTCTGCAAGCTTAACTATTAACGAAAATGCAGATCCTACAGTTAGAATGGATATGGAAAGTCACTTCAATCATTTTGTGCCAGAACGACAAAGTTATTACCGCCATGATTATGAAGGTGATGACGACATGCCTGCCCACATAAAAAGCAGTACTTTAGGTACTGAACTCACTATTCCAATTAACCAAGGCCGTTTAATGCTTGGTACCTGGCAAGATATCTATTTAGGCGAACACCGAGATCATGGCGGTGTAAGACGCATTGTCGCGACGATTCAAGGTCAGATCTAAAACTAGCTGTAAGCTGTAAGCTGTAAGCTGTAAGCTGTAAGCTATAAGCTGTAAGCAAATCTTGCTATTAACTAAATTATTTAAGAAAGTGTTTTTGGGATTTTTTAGAGATTGGAGCGGCACACGAGGCTCGAACTCGTGACCTCAACCTTGGCAAGGTTGCGCTCTACCAACTGAGCTAGTGCCGCATAAATAAGTTGTAAGCTGCAAGTTTCTAGTTTCAAGCTAATGCTTTCAACTTTCCCCTTGAAACTTAAGCCAATTTCTTTTGGTGAGAAATTGGAGCGGCACACGAGGCTCGAACTCGTGACCTCAACCTTGGCAAGGTTGCGCTCTACCAACTGAGCTAGTGCCGCATTCAAAAGTAGTCAGTAATTTGTCCGTTGTCGCACAACCTGAAGGTTGCGGTGAAACGTTCTGGCAACTGAGCTAGTGCCGCACAATAAGTTACTAGTTTTAAGTTACAAGCTTCAAGTTAGTTACTTTCCCCTTGAAACTTATATCAATTTCTTTTGGTGAGAAATTGGAGCGGCACACGAGGCTCGAACTCGTGACCTCAACCTTGGCAAGGTTGCGCTCTACCAACTGAGCTAGTGCCGCATTCAAAAGTAGTCAGTAATTTGTCCGTTGTCGCACAACCTGAAGGTTGCGGTGAAACGTTCTGGCAACTGAGCTAGTGCCGCACAATAAGTTACTAGTTTTAAGTTACAAGCTTCAAGTTAGTTACTTTCCACTTGAAACTTAAGCCAATTTCTTTTGGTGAGAAATTGGAGCGGCACACGAGGCTCGAACTCGTGACCTCAACCTTGGCAAGGTTGCGCTCTACCAACTGAGCTAGTGCCGCAAATTTCAACTATAAAAGTTTAGCTAAAGACATACCAACCCCGCGGGGGTTAACGTCTTAAGCGGGGCAGGATTCTACAATAATCCGATGTGTTTGCAAATGTTTTTTACAAATTAAAGAATTTTTCTTGGTAAACCTTTAATTCCATGATCGAATCTTTGATATCGTCGAGGGCTAGATGTGAACCTTTTTTGTTCACTTGCGCTAATACGTCAGGCTTCCAACGACGTGCAAGTTCTTTAACGGTACTCACATCAAGGTTACGGTAGTGAAAGTAGTCTTCCAATTCAGGCATGTACTTATTCATAAAACGGCGGTCTTGGCCGATAGAATTACCACACATAGGTGAAGCACCCGCAGGTACCCATTGCTTTAGAAATGCCAAAGTTTGATCAATAGCATCTTGTTCAGTGAATGTGCTTGCTTTACAACGAGCTGTTAAACCAGATTGACCGTGCTGAGTCGTGCACCACTCGTCCATGCCATCAAGCAGTTCATCGCTTTGATGAATAGCAATAACAGGGCCTTCGGCCAAGATGTTTAAATCACTGTCGGTGACAACAGTGGCAATTTCGAGTATTTTATCTGTTGCTGGTTCGAGGCCTGTCATTTCTAGGTCGAGCCAGATAAGATTTGATTTATGAAAAGACATAGTTACCTTAGCGGTGCTTTCCTTTAGATCCAACGCATTTAGATATATCATATTAGTATCATCAGTCGACCTAAAGCTTTTTTTTCAAAAAGCCCGACATTTACTCAAGTTATAGGCCAAAAGTGGCAAAACAAAAGAAATTAAGTAAAGGCCAATCGCGTCGAATTAAGGCCAATCATCAAAAACGCCTCTCTAATGCAGACAAAAAGCAACAGAAAGGGGCAACTGTGCAATGGCAAAATGATAATTTAGGCCCTGCTGAAAATGCGGTTGTGATCAGTCGTTTTGGCCAACACGCCGATATCGAAACCGAATCAGGCGAAGTGCTACGCTGTAATATACGTAGAACAGTATCGAGCCTTGTTTGTGGTGATGAAGTTATTTTTCGCCGTGCAAAAGTTAGCGAAGGCGACTTAGCTGGCGTTATTGAAGCAACCCATGAGCGTCGCTCACAACTAACGCGCCCTGATTTTTATGACGGGGTGAAAGTCGTCGCTGCCAATATCGACCAAATTTTAATGGTCTCTGCGGTATTGCCTGAGTTTACACCAAACATTATCGACCGCTATTTAGTTGCCTGTGAAGACATGGGGATTGAGCCAATTTTAGTGCTTAATAAAATAGATTTGATTGACGATGAAGGCCTTGCTTTTATTGATGAAATTCTCGATATCTATCGTGAGCTAGGTTATCAAGTACTATTAGTCAGTAATAAAACGGGTCAAGGCATTGATGAGCTTAAACAAAAACTGGTCGATAAAAACAGCATTTTTGTTGGTCAAAGTGGTGTGGGTAAATCAACCTTAGTGAACACTGTACTGCCTGATGCTGACATCTTAACCCAAGAAGTATCTGAGAACAGCGGCCTTGGTCAACACACAACAACCGTATCGCGATTACACCATCTACCAAGTGGTGGTAACCTAATCGACTCACCGGGAATTCGTGAGTTTGGCTTATGGCATTTAGATGTTGAGCGCGTTACATGGTGCTTTAAAGAGTTCCGTGATTTTATTGGTGGCTGTCGTTTTCGCGATTGTAAGCATTTAAACGATCCAGGCTGTATAATTCGCCAAGCTGTTGATGATGGTGAAATTTCAGAACTTCGTTTTGACAGTTACCACCGAATTTTAGAAACTATGGCCGACGGCCGTGCTGGTGCACGCGCTCCTCGCGTATAACTATTTAGGAAAAAACAAGTGAGTTTAGATAAATTCAAAATTGCTATGCAATATGCCATGCCAAAACATTTCATTTCGCGCATGGTTGGCAAGTTAGCAGCAGCAAAAGCGGGTGGCTTAACAACGGCCTTAATTAAATTGTTTATCAAACAATACAAAATTGATATGACTGAGGCTAAATACCCAGATCCAGCTCATTACAAAACTTTTAATGAGTTTTTCACTCGCCCGTTAAAAGAAGGTATTCGTCCACTTGCTGAAGAAAGCGACATTATTACTCACCCAGTTGATGGTGCAATTAGCCAATTAGGCGATGTAGTAGACGGTCACATCATCCAAGCAAAAGGCCATGACTACAGCTTACAAGCACTCCTTGGTGGCAAAGAAGAAGACACAGCGCCGTTTTTAGGCGGTAAGTTTGCAACTATTTATTTAGCGCCTAAAGATTACCACCGTATTCACATGCCTGTTGATGGTACGCTGAGCAAAATGATCTACGTACCGGGTGATTTATTTTCGGTAAACCCGTTAACAGCGCAAAATGTACCTAACCTATTTGCTCGTAACGAGCGTGTTGTAGCTATCTTCGAAACCGAAATTGGCCCGCTAGCCATGGTACTTGTCGGTGCGACAATTGTTGCTAGCATCGAGACTATTTGGGCAGGCACAGTAACGCCACCAGCAGGTAAAGATGTATTTAGTTGGAATTACCCAACTGAAGGTGACAATGCGATTACTCTGAAGAAAGGTGAAGAAATGGGTCGCTTTAAATTAGGCTCTACCGTTATTTTAGCCTGGGGCGCAAATCAAGCTGAGTTCTTATCAGATCAACACCCAGAAACAGTGACGCGAATGGGCACACCATTTGCGAAAATTAACGACTAATAAGTTCAATTTAGCAAACCACTTGAGCAAAAGTGGTTTGCTTAAAACTCTCTATAAATCGCGCCTACACTCCACGATTACACTCTGAACACTCCCTGTCTTTTTGAATATTAAAGCGCTCTTGTTTTAGTGTTAGCCCATCAAATTGAATAAACTCGCTGCCCGTTTTATGGCCAAGCAATATATTGATAGCCAATAAACTTTGCATGCTGCCCATAACACCCAGTAACGGGCTCAATACCCCAGCATTGTCACAATTAAGTGCTGTTTGCTCCTCCGTTTGCGGGAATATACAGCCATAGCAAGGGCTTTGTTCATCACGAAAATCAAAACTCATCACCTGCCCCTGTGTTGCAATAGCCGCAGCTGAAACAAGCGGAATAGATTTAGCTAAACAATAGCGATTAACCAAATAGCGGGTAGCAAAGTTATCACTGCAATCAAGAATGATGTCAGCATCTTCAAGTAGCTCAGCACAGTTACTTTCATCAAGCTTTTGGCATAGAGGTTTAACCGTAATTTGATTATTTAAACTGCCTAACACCTTGGCAGCCGCCTGTGTTTTAGCCTGCCCCATGTGGTTTACTTTATAGAGTATTTGTCGCTGTAGATTTGAAAGCTCAACTTTATCGTCGTCAATCAAAGTGAGTGTTCCGATTCCTGCAGCCGCTAAATAAAACAGTGCTGGTGAGCCAAGCCCCCCCGCTCCGATAACCACAATATGTGCAGACTTTAACTTATGCTGACCCGCATGCCCCACCTCTTTTAATAGCAAATGGCGGCTATAACGAATTTGCTCTTTGTCGCTTAACGCGCTCATATTATGGCTGACCTTCGACCAGCTGTTTTAACGTGGCAATGGCTGCTTGGTAGTCTTCGGCTTCGGTAATCGCACGCACTACTGCAACACTGCCAACACCCGTTTTCGCAACTTGCTCAGCACGAGATAAGTCAATTCCACCAATTGCCACTGTAGGATAATCAGCCATTAACGGCACAAATTTTTCGAGCTTTTCTAAGCCTTGAATTTGCCCAGTCATGTCTTTGGTGGTGGTTGGATAAATAGCACCAAACGCCATATAACTTGGTCTGTAATTATGTGCACGCAGCATCTCATAAAAGCCATGAGTCGACACACCTAAGCGTAACCCCGCCTCTTTTATGGCAATTAAATTAGCGGTTTGTAAGTCTTCTTGCCCTAAATGCACACCATAAGCGCCGTGCTTAATCGCCAATTGCCAATAATCATTGATATACACCTGCGCATCGTACTTCTGCCCCAGCATAACCGCACTTGCAATCGACTCATCAAGTGCTGCATCGTCTGCATTTTTCATTCTTAATTGAACGGTTTTAACCCCTTCGGCTAAACACTTCTCTAACCAATCAACCGTATCAACAACGGCATATAGCCCAAGCTGTTTAGAGTCGCACTCAGCAAAGCCTGCTGCCATGGTAAAATCAACCGGGCAATCAAAGTCGAGTTCATCACCTAGCCAACTTCCCGCTTCGATGACTTGTGGGTAATCAGCTAGATTTGTTGGAAAGCAAGTGTGTGCAACGGGGCCAATCCCCTCACCATATCGAATGGCTGCTTTTAATCCTTGGTTGATATAGGCTTTCGCTAAAATAAAGGCATCTTTGAGAGGATACTGTTTGGTTAAACACGCAGCAATCACAGAGGCCATACTGCATCCAGTACCATGACTATGCGGAGTTTGAATTTTTTCGTTACCAAGCCAATATTCCTGCTCACCTTGCACGCAGTAATCAATGCAATAGCCACTTGGGTAATCCCAGTGACCCCCTTTGATGATCACCGCTTTTGCACCATAGCCTGTTAACTTCTTTGCGGCCTCTTTCACTGCGCTTGGGCCAATCAGGTAAACACCAGTTAATAGCTGTGTTTCGTGGGTGTTCGGTGTTACAACATCGACTAATGGCAATAAACACTCTTTGATAGCACTAACAGTATCTTCTTCTGTTAATAAATCACCACTTGAGGCAATGGCAACCGGATCATAAACAACCAAAGGCGGCTCTGCCCAAGTTGCTTTGTAATGTTTTAAATGCTCACTAATAAGCTGTATTTGCTGCACATTGGCAAGCATGCCAATTTTAATCACGCTGGCAGGCATATCACTGGCTAAGGCTAATAGTTGCGACTCAATCACTTCTGTTGAAATCGGGTTAAGTGCTTCTACACCTAAACTATTTTGTGCCGTTAAAGCAGTAATAACCGTACAGCCATGTACATTAAAACTTTGCATTGCCTTGATGTCGGCTTGAATTCCTGCACCGCCGCCCGAATCTGAGCCAGCTATGGTCCATACAACCTGATTCATGTTATTCCTCACATTTTATTCTTGATGCCAAAATGGCATTCCAAGCGTCGGCGTTGATGGGCTTGCTACGTCTTTCTCTGGCATCGCTTTAGCCACATAGCTAGATCGCCCCGCTTCAACCGCACTCTTAAACGCTTTACTCATCGTTACTGGGCAACCTGCACCTGCAATTGCCGAATTTAATAATACGGCATCATACCCTAATTCAAGCGCTTGACAGGCATGAGATGGTAAACCTAAGCCCGCATCAACAATTAACGTATGGTTTGGCAAGCGCTCACGGATCATTTTTAAGTTATAAGGATTCAGCAAGCCTTTGCCTGTGCCAATCGGTGCGCCCCAAGGCATAAGTACTTCGCAGCCTAAATCAGCGAGGCGCTGACACAGAACTAAATCATCTGTGCAATAAGGTAAAACTTTAAAGCCATCGGCCAATAAAATTTTAGTGGCTTCGAGCAGTGCGAATGGATCTGGCTGTAAATTATATTCGTCACCAATCAACTCTAACTTGATCCAATCAGTGGCAAACACTTCGCGGCACATTTGTGCCAAGGTCACTGCTTCTTTCACACTATGGCAACCCGCCGTATTTGGCAGCACCTTTAACCCAGTGTTTTTTATCAATTGCCAAAAATCATCACCGGCAGCAGCGCTTTGCTGACGTCTTAATGAAACCGTGACAATCTCAGCCTGTGAGGCCACTATCGACTCTGTCATAACACTTGGCGAAGGGTACAGTGCTGAGCCAATCAGTAAACGACTCGTAAATTGCTCACCATAAACTGAAAAACTATCCATCTTAGCCTCCTTGAATTGGCGACAATAGCTCAATGCTGTCGCCTTCATTGAGGGGTTTAGCATCGCATTGGCTGCGCGGTACAAAGTCACCATTAACGGCAACGGCAAATGGAGGTCTTGCGCCAAACTGGCTCAACGCCTGAGTGAGCGATGTATTGTCGTTCACTGTAACTGACTGACCATTAATTAAAATATTCATTTTTATCCTTAAGCAATTAAGCTCACTGCATCATCGACCACCTGAGGCGCAAGTAAATAGCCATGACGGTACAAGCCATTAATACTGATCACTCGACCTTGTTTTGTGACTTTCGGGCGGTTGTCTGCAAACGCTGGACGAAGCCCCGACTGCAAGCTCTCGATACGCCCTTCAGCAAAGCCGCTATGCACCGTATAAGCAGCAGACAATAATTCCAGCGCCGAGCGCACGGTGACTTTACCGCGGTCTTGCGATTCGATTTCAGTCGCACCAATCACAAATTGATGGTTTGGCTTAGGAGCAATATAAATTGGATAACGCGGATGCATCAGTCGTATCGGTCTGGTTAGGTTCACCTCCGGTGCATATAAACGCGCCACCTCCCCTCTTACTCCACGCAGTAAGGGTTCAGCCTGTTTTGCACCTAAACCGCGACAATCAAATACATAATCAAAGCTTTGGCCATTCACTTGATGGGTGTTCAATGCAACTTTACAGCTAAAGTTAAATTGCACTCCTTGCGAGGTAAGCTTTTTAAAACTAGCGCTATAAAATGCCTGATTATCGAGTTGCCCTTCACAAGGTAAATACACACCTTGATGGAAACGCCCAGCTAGTTCTGGTTCAAGATCAGCGATTTGAGTGCCAACCAATGCCTGTGCCTGATAGCTTTCAAGCGGTTTTAAGCGGCTCACAAAACTTTGTAAATCGCCCTTATCTTGCTGATGAGCAACCACTAAACTGCCTGTTTGTTGAAAATACACAGCGTCATCGAGCTCACTTAAAATTTGCTGCCAACGAGTGATGCTATTAAGCCCTTGTAGGGCTAAATCCTGTTCACACAAGACTGATTCAGCAAGGGGGGCTAACATTGCTGCAGCAACGCTGCCAGCACTGTTGCTAGCATGTTCATCATCTTGCTCAAACACACTTAACTGATGCTCTTTAGCAAGTGCTAATGCAGTTAAACGACCAGTTAAACCAAAACCCAGTATCGCTATCTTTAATGACATAAACTTTCTAGGCCCTAGGCTCTAGGCCCTAGGTAAATACCCAGAGCCTATCGCTGATGCCTAGCTCCATCAATTAAACGGCTTTGTGGTAAATCTCAGAGCCTGTTTTTTTGAACTCGTCTGATTTCGCTTTCATTTCGGCTTCAACATCAACCATTTTGATTTCGATAGTATCGCCTACGTTATTTGGATCAATGCCTCTAGCTTCAAGATCTTTGGCGTAATCACGTACTTCTTGAGTGATCTTCATCGAGCAGAACTTAGGGCCACACATAGAGCAGAAGTGTGCAATCTTGCCTGATTCTTGTGGCAGTGTTTCATCGTGATATTCGCGGGCGCGTTCTGGGTCTAAACCTAGGTTAAATTGGTCGTGCCAACGGAACTCAAAGCGTGCTTTTGATAATGCGTTGTCACGCTCTTGCGCACCCGGGTGGCCTTTTGCTAAATCGGCAGCATGAGCAGCAATTTTGTAAGTGATTAAACCTTCTTTAACGTCTTCTTTGTTTGGTAAGCCTAAATGCTCTTTAGGGGTTACATAACAAAGCATAGCGCAGCCGTACCAAGCAATTTGCGCAGCGCCAATACCTGATGTGAAATGATCGTACCCCGGTGCAATATCCGTGGTTAATGGACCAAGAGTATAAAACGGTGCTTCTTCACAGTGTTTTAGCTGCTCTTCCATGTTCTCTTTGATCATATGCATTGGCACATGGCCTGGGCCTTCAATGAACACTTGCACATCATGTTTCCAAGCAAGTTTTGTCAGCTCACCTAAAGTACGTAATTCGCTGAACTGGGCTTCGTCATTAGCATCAGCAATAGAGCCCGGGCGCAAGCCATCACCTAATGAAAAACACACATCGTACTGTTTTAAAATTTCACAAATTTCTTCAAAGTGCGTGTATAAGAAGTTTTCTTTATGGTGCGCTAAACACCATTTCGCCATAATTGAGCCACCACGCGAAACAATACCGGTAACACGCTTTGCTGTCATCGGCACGTAACGCAACAATACCCCAGCATGAATAGTAAAGTAATCAACCCCTTGTTCTGCTTGTTCAATCAAGGTATCGCGGAAAATCTCCCACGTTAGGTCTTCAGCCACGCCGTTTACTTTTTCAAGCGCTTGGTAAATTGGTACGGTACCAATTGGCACTGGCGAGTTACGTACCACCCACTCACGGGTTTCGTGAATGTAGCGACCCGTTGATAAGTCCATTACCGTGTCGGCGCCCCAACGAGTCGACCACACCATTTTTTCTACTTCTTCTTCGATTGATGAAGTCACCGACGAATTACCAATATTCGCGTTCACCTTAACTAAGAAATTTCGGCCGATGATCATCGGCTCAGTTTCCGGGTGGTTGATGTTGTTAGGAAGTACAGCGCGACCACGGGCAATTTCATCACGCACAAATTCAGGGGTAATAAAATCAGGAATACTAGCGCCAAACGATTCGCCTTTGTGCTGGGCTGCAAGTAACTCTTCACGAATTTTAGCGCGTCCCATGTTTTCACGAATTGCCACATATTCCATTTCAGGCGTCACAATACCTTGTCGCGCATAATGCATTTGCGTTACGTTTTTGCCTGCTTTTGCACGGCGGATCTTTGGTAGATGTTCAAAGCGGATATGATCTAACCCTTCATCTGCCATTCGTTGTTGAGAAAATTGCGAAGTCACTGAGTCTAATATTTCAGTGTCGCCGCGGCTTTCAATCCACTTTTCACGGTATTTCTCAAGGCCCTTGCGCACATCAAGTTGAAAATCTGGGTCAGTGTATGGGCCCGAGGTATCGTAAACACGAATTGGTGCGTTAGATTCAAATACAGGGTTCTCTTCAGTGCCTCCGATGAAGGTATCGCTGAGAGTGATTTCACGCATCCCTACTCGTACATTGTCTTGTGTACCTTCTACATAAACTTTATGAGAATTAGGAAAGGGTTGACCCGTTAAGTTATAAATATAATCTGATGCTGCCGCACGAACTTCGCGGCGAGATGGTTTAGTTGTTGTGTTTGACATGACTTACCTCATTGCTTTAAGGGTTGTCTTGTCAGATATTGCAAATGCAATAGAGAGTGGCAAACGCCATTGGATCGTTAATAAGCTAAATGCTTACTAGTGCAGCCTGCGCCGCTTATGCCCCATAAATTTGGCGCACAAGCGCCCAGTGAGGCAGCTTGTTCCCTACGCAGGTGTTAGCCTGATCAGGTTCACGGATCCCGCTTTCGCGATCTCAGCCTTGTTAAAGGCACTCCGACAAGTATAAATTCGTTTCTTTAAAACGCCCTGAGTGTACGCCAGTTAAAAAATTGCTGCAAGCTAAGCCACTTTAGTTTTTTGCAATGAAGGTAAAGTGATGCTCGCCTTGCAGAGTTAGTTTCTCACCTGTTAGCGTAATTGCCGCACCTTCTTTTAGCGCTGACAATAATTGCTGCTCAAGCTCATTAACTTGCTCGCCACATGATTTACGAGTCATACCTAACTTATTTACCGTTAGCGTATCTTCGCTGAGCGCACCTTCACCAAAAAATTTATTACAGCCAGCAAAGCCGTTAACCTGCATCGCTTCTATAAAGCGTATAGAGGCTTTTTGAGATACAGGAATAGCTAAACCATTCACTTTTGATAATTGCCACTGTGTATATTTTAATTGCTCACTAGTGACTGTCCCTGTCGATGAGCAGCCCATGCAAAATAATACAAAAAGAAGAGGCAAGGCTACTAACTTCATATTTTTTAACTATTCAAATTTCAATGTAGTAATAATAACAACATTTAACGCAATTGATCGTTAAAAAAACATGTTTTATCTGTAAAAAATTGTTCTAAGTTAGCTTATCAAAGAACAACGCAGACTATTTGAATAAGTTATCGACTTCTTCTGGTAAAAAAGGACGACCTTTTTCATTTACTGACGTGCCAATCACTAACGCTTGTAGCATCACTTTATGATCATGTTTACGATACACTGTTTGCCTAAAAGCAAACTTTAATCGGCTGATACGCTCAGGCTCAACGGCAACGTAAAATTCATCACCCGGCATAAGTGATGCCTTGTAATCCATTTCGCTACGCAGTACGACAAGGTTTACTTTTTCTCTTGCGAGCTTTGCAAAATCGATACCTTGGGCATGTAAAAACTCATGGCGTGCATGTTCTAAATAATTAAAATAAACACTGTTGTTTACAATTCCTTGTAAATCACACTCATAATCACGCACTTTAAAGTCTACTTTAAAGGTCATAGTCGTATTCCTAATCAATTTACGTATAATTGCCTGCGTTTATATCATAAAAATTGATTTTATAGCCATTTGGCTAGCTAGGTTGCTAGAATAGCAGTCCCGAAAATGGAGTTAAGAATCCGCATGAAACGACGTTTATCATTATTATCTGCTGCCATCCTGCCTTTATTCGCAGCATCTTCGATTGCTTACGCTGAAGACGGTGAGCTTGAAAAAATTGAAGTTACCGGTGATTTCAAAAGAGAAAGCATTCAAACCCTTAGTGCCAGCGCAAGCTTGTTTTCAGACCATGAAATCAATCAACGCGGTGCAAAGTTTTTAGATGAGATGCTTGCTAGTGCAGCGAATGTAAACTTTACCTCAGGGGCATCTCGTGGTCGTTTCGTGCAAATTCGTGGTGTTGGTTTACGCTCACAGTTTGTTGACCCTATTAATCCTTCGGTTGGCTTAGTGATCGACGGTATAAACTACTCTGGTTTAGGCGGCAGTTCACTGTTATTTGATATCGACCAAGTTGAAATTTATCGCGGCCCACAAGGAACTCGCTTTGGTGCTGATGCCTTAGCTGGCATGATTCAAATGGAATCTGCAACCCCCACTCTTGACCCAAGTGTGAAAATACAATTAGGTGCGGGCAACTACAACAGCTATGAAGCAGGTATTGCCGCAGGTACCGGTATTACCGACGACACAGCAGTACGCGCTAGTATTTATCAACGTGAGTCTGATGGGTATGTAGAAAACCGTTATTTAGGCAAAGATACCCAGCAACAAGACGAGCTTGTCTCTCGCTTTAAATTACACAGCCAATTGACCGAGCATTTACGTACTGAACTGAATGTACATTACATCGATATAAATAACGGCTATGACGCATTCACATTAGATAACAGCCGTTACAGTGTTGCTGATGAACCAGGCCAAGACAACCAAGAAAGCATTGCGGTTGGCCTAGCAAACATATACACCGGCTTTGACTTTTTTGATGTTAGCCTAAACCTATCTGGTATCGACAGCGAGCTGGTATACAGCTATGACGAAGACTGGGTGTGTAATGATGAAGCCCAACCTGAGTTATGTGCTGCTGGCTTGCATGATTGGGGCTATAGCTCAACAGATGCTTACTTTCGCGATCGTCAAGATCAGGCTGCAGAGCTGCAATTTAGCGGTAAATCAGGTGAGTGGGTCGCTGGCATTTACTATCAAGGCCGCGAAGTTGATTTAGAGCGCCAATACACTTGGCTTGCACAGCCATTTACCTCAAATTATGAAACCAGCAATATTGCAGCGTATGGCCAACTAGCAACAGCTATTGGTCCAAAAACAACCTTAATTACGGGTCTGCGTGTTGAGCAGTATCAAGGCGACTACATCGACAATAACGGTTTTATTGAAGAAACGGATGATGTCATGGTGGGCGGTAAGCTTGCACTTGAATACCAAGTGATTGATCGCACTATGATCTACACCAGCATTACTCGTGGCTATAAGGCTGGCGGTATTAACTCTGAAGCTTTAGCAAAAGCAAAAGACGAAGGCTTAAATCTAGATGCTGATTTCTTCGCTAATCACACATCATTTGCCCCTGAATACCTTTGGAGCGGTGAGTTTGGTGTGAAAGGCAGCTCTTTGGACGATAAGTTTGTGTTACGTCTTGCCGCTTTCTACATGTACCGCGAAGATATGCAGTTAAAATCGTGGCAAGTTGAAGGTCAAAAATTCACAGGTTATATCGATAACGCCAGCTCTGGCGAAAACTATGGTTTAGAAATTGAAGGCAGCTTCCAAGCTACTGACAATTTACTACTAACGGGTAGTGCAGGTTATCTACATACAGAAATCAATGACTTTGTTGCGCAATCAGGCCTAGATCAAGATGGTCGAGATCAAGCACAAGCTCCTAAATACCAATATGCATTCACTGCACGTTATAACTTTACGCCAGCACTTTACGCATCAATTGGTATAGAAGGCAAAGACGATTACTACTTCTCTGATAGCCATAACTCAAAAGCACCTAACAGCAACTTAGTGAATGCTTCATTTGGTTATGAAAGTGATAATTGGAGCATTAATGCGTGGGCACGTAACTTATTTGACGAAGACGTACCAACTCGTGGTTTTGAGTTTGGTAACGACCCATTAGACGGTTACACCACTCATACATACACACAACTTGGCGAACCTATGGTTGCCGGTGTGACATTTATTTTCGAGCTATAAGTAATTGGGTGCTAGGTTTTTACCTAGCACCCAAACACCTAGAGCCAAATCAGTTAAGCCCTTTCAACATCAAAGGCGAGTACGTCTTTAATCTTTTGCTTATTCGTTGCCAGCATAATGAGTCGATCAATACCCAGTGCGACACCCGCACATTGCGGTAAGCCATACTCTAGTGCAGCTATTAAGCGTTCATCCATTGGCACTTGCTTTAAGCCATTTGCTTCACGGTACTGATTATCTTCACTAAAACGAGCTGCTTGCTCTTTACCATTGGTCAGTTCATTAAAACCGTTTGCCAGCTCCATATTTTTAAAATATAACTCAAAGCGCCCTGCTACTCGCTCATCATGTTGGCAAATTTGGGCAAGAGCGGCTTGCGATGCAGGAAAATGATAAACAAAACAAGGCTTTTCTTGGCCAATCGTTGGTTCAACTTTCATACAAAATAATAGCTGTAACAAGGTATCGCGATGCGTTTCATTCGCGGCAATATCGGCAAAGCCCTGTGCTGTTGCTAGTTGCTGCAATGTGCTAATATCAGCAGTTAAAGGGTCTACACCTAAGGCGTTCATAAAGGCTTGCTGATAAGTGAGTCGCTCTGCGCTTTCTACGCCGAGCACTAATTGCATAAGCTCATCCATTTCATCCATAAGCGCAAACTCATCGAAGCCTGGGCGGTACCACTCAAGCATTGTAAATTCAGGATTATGATGACTACCCGCCTCTTCATTACGAAAGGCTTTGCACAGCTGGAAAATAGCCCCAGAGCCCGCCGCAAGTAAACGCTTCATGGCAAACTCAGGCGACGTTTGCAAATAAAGTGGTAAGCCACCAGCATGGCCAGGGCCAACAAACTCGGTACTAAAAGTCACTAAATGCACATCGGTTACACTGGCCGCGCTTAAGCTTGGCGTTTCAACCTCCATAACATCACGGACATAAAAGAACTCGCGAATACGGCGGATGATGACGGCACGCTCTCGTAAAGTTTCAATATCGGCGCTTGGTTGCCAAAGGACATTAGACATAGCGTTTCCCAAAAAAAATCCCAGCAGAAGCTGGGATTTTATAATAAATTGCTTAACAATGCCTATTACTTAACACGGCTCACGTATTCACCGCTACGTGTATCAACTTTGATCACTTCGCCGATTTGTACGAATAGAGGAACACGAACAACAGCACCTGTGCTTAATGTTGCTGGTTTACCGCCAGTACCCGCTGTATCACCTTTTAGACCTGGATCTGTTTCAGTGATTTCTAATTCAACGAAGTTTGGTGGAGTCACGGCGATTGGGCTACCGTTCCAAAGCGTGATAGTACAAACGTCATTTTCAACTAACCATTTTGCATTGTCGCCAAGCGCTTTTTCGTCAGCAGCGATTTGCTCAAATGTTTCGTTGTTCATGAAGTGCCAGAACTCACCGTCAGTGTATAGATACGCTAAATCTGTATCCATTACGTCTGCACCTTCAACTGATTCACCTGACTTGAATGTTTTTTCTAGTACTTTACCTGTGATAAGTTTACGAATACGAACACGGTTAAACGCCTGGCCTTTACCTGGTTTTACCATTTCATTTTCTAAGATGCTGCAAGGTTCGCCGTCTAACATAATTTTTAGGCCGCCCTTGAACTCATTGGTGCTATAATTCGCCATCGTTTCCTCTGTCTAAATAATTTCGAGTAATCTACGTGTCAATGATACAAAGAAATGAAGTAAATTTGCATAAAAACTGGCAAAAAGAATTGGCAAATGTTGTCACTTGTCCTGAACGCTTGCTAGAAATGCTAGGATTATCAAGCAAAGTAGACGAAAAAGACCTCAAAGCACGCAGTCTTTTTCCTGTCCGCGTGCCGCTGCCATTTATCAAAAAAATGCGTTATGGCGACATAAACGACCCTCTTTTGCTACAAGTGATGCCAAGGCACCAAGAGTTTTTAGCAAAAACAGGTTACGACAAAGACCCTCTAAAAGAGCAAGATAACAACCAACCTGGCTTGTTACACAAGTATCGCTCTCGCGTTTTAGTGATGTTTAAAACCGGTTGTGCCGTAAATTGCCGTTATTGCTTTAGACGCCATTTTCCTTATCAAGAAAACCAATTAAACAAACGCAGTTTAATTGATGCACTGGCTTATATAAAAGCCGACAGCAACATCAACGAAGTCATTTTAAGTGGTGGCGATCCATTGATGGCTAAAGACGATGCTGTTAGTTGGTTTATGGATGAGTTAGAGCAACTTCCGCAAATTAAACGCATGCGTATTCACAGCCGCTTACCTGTGGTGATCCCAGCAAGAATTACCGATGAGCTATGTGCACGCTTTGCTGCATCGCCCTTAAAGGTGGTGTTTATAAATCATATCAATCACGCTAACGAAATTGATGATGACTTTAAAGCGGCCATGCAAAAGTTAAAAGCTGTAGGGGTGACGTTACTAAATCAGGCGGTGTTACTAAAAGATGTGAATGATTCTGTCGAGTCGCAAGTTGCATTAAGTGAAGCGCTTTTTGAGGCAGATATACTTCCTTACTACTTACATCTACTAGATAAAGTTGAGGGTGCTAGCCATTTTGATATAGCTGAGAGTCAGGCACGGGAAATCGTAACAGCTATGCTGGCAGCATTGCCGGGTTTTTTGGTTCCTAAGCTGGTGCGTGAGATCGGCGGCGAAAAAAGTAAAACGCCTATCGATCTCAATCTAAGTTAAACGTATACGTTTACGTTGTTACCTAGTGTCGCAGTTACCGACTTAGCAGGTGTTTGTGCAGCACTGGTATTCATTGCTGCGCCTTCGATAAGTGCAAGTGCCGCAGCACCATCAGCCTTTTGCTGTTTTTTAGCAAGTGATGCGCTGTAAACTTCTGCGCTTTCGCCACCGCCACTCATCGCTGGTAAGCTTGATCCTGATATATTCATAGTTCATTACCTGACTTTTTATGACAATCCACGTACTATATCGGCATTGCAGTCTAAAGCTTTAGGAAAAAAATGGATTCAATTATTGAACAACTCAATGCTAACCTAAAAATCGTTTATCGTCAGGCACTTGATGCTGATAAAAAATTAGATGATTTACAGCAGCAAGGCCATGGTAAATTCAAAGCCTTATTTGCAAAAGATGCTGGCTTTGATTTTGAAGCGAAACGCTTTAAACCCTACGTTCTCGATGTTGCAGCTGATGTAGAAAGCTTAAGCAACGACGGTATGGACGAAGAAAAGCTGAAAAAAACCGTTATTAAACTGCAACAGTTATTACAGTTGCTAGCAACCTTCAAATAAACACTTAATCACTACAACGTGCTGATGATTTTTGAGGAGCACTGAGCTCTACTTTGTGCCCTCTTAAATCTCTCTTAACATGGTGCTTTTTAACACTTACAATCCTTATTAACAGCCGTTGCTCGAATATCAAAGGTTCTGGTACACTTTTCCTTTGTTCATCTTATTACTCGCGCAATGACTCATCATTCTCTAACCTTAATCGTATTAGCTGGCGGACTCGGTAGTCGCTTTGGTGGAAACAAACAAATTGCTGATATTCCAGGTCTTAACAGTACTATTATGGAACTAAGTATTCGAGATGCTGTTCAAGTAGGTGTAACTCAAGCTGTTATCATCATAAATGCTAATATTCGAGCCGAATTTGAAGCAAGAATTTTACCCCGTTTGCCTAAATCACTAGAAGTTATCTTAGTTAATCAAGAAATCACTGCAATTCCAGAAAAGTATCTTTCTTTAGCTAAAGAGCGGCAAAAGCCTTGGGGAACAGGCCACGCTCTTTTATGTGCAAAACCCTATGTAAAGAACCCTGCAATTGTAATTACAGCCGATGATTATTATGGGGCCTCTTCGTTTAAAATTATCGCCGAACATTTTAAGCGTAGTAATGATTGGGCTATGGTTGGTTACCCTGTAGTTGATACTTTATCGGCTCAAGGAGGGGTAAATCGCGGAGTGTGTAGCATCGATGAGCAACAACATTTAATCGATGTTGTTGAATATCTTGATATCAAGCTAGAGCAAGATATTTTGTTAGGTAATAACTCTCTAGGTGAGCGTCAGAGTATTGCTAAGGAAGCTCTTGGTTCAATGAGTTTTTGGGGGATTACAGATGATTTATTCATGGTTCTAGAAAAGGGCTTTGTACAGTTTTTAGAAAATACTGACAACGGTGTCACGAAAGAGTATTATTTACCAAATCAGATACAACTTGCGATTAAAGATTACAATCAAACTGTCGCCGTTTATACCGCACAAGAGCCATGGTACGGCGTAACCTACAAAGCTGAATTGGATGCAATAGCAAGTACATTACGTCAGTTACGCCTCGGGCTTAATGAATAAATCTACACCTCTTCTTACAAAAAGTAATGGAAAATTAATGAAGTCGAATCCTGTTGCAACTTATCTTTCTGAGCATTTTGGCTTAAGTTCAGATCACGTGACACTGAAACCTATTGGCAACGGCCATATAAACACAACGATGCTTCTTAAGTCACAAGATAATGCTGTCGTTGTGCAAAAACTAAATACTGATGTATTTCCTAACCCTGAGCAGCTTGTAGAGAATGCAAGGCTTATCGAAAAGCACCTAAACGACAAACATGTGAAAGGTGAATATAGTCTCGAGATCATTCGTCATGTACCGACAATAAAAAATGATTTTTTGGTGGAATGTGACCAAGGCGTGTGGCGTGCACTCGAATTTATTGGCGGCAGTTACAGTGAGGATGTTGTAGCAAACATCTCTCAAGCACAAACTGCGGCCAATGCATTTGGTCAATTTGCGCTTGCTTTACAAGACTTTCAGGCTGAGCAACTACATCATGTTATCCCAGATTTTCATAATTTAGCAATGCGTTTTGATGCTTTCAGAAAAGCAATCGAAAATGACCCTGTAAATCGTATCGAACTTTGCCAACCAGATATCGAGTTCTGTTTAAATCAGCAATCGCTAATTGATGAACTACAGAAACTGGAAGGTAAGATCCCATTAAGACCCTGTCATAATGATACAAAAATCAATAACATGCTTTTTTGTAAAGATTCTGATGATGCAAAAGCAGTTATCGATTTAGATACCTGTATGCCTGGCTATTGGTTATTTGATTTTGGTGACATGGTGCGCACTTTCTGTTCACCTGAGCAAGAGGACTCAACTAACCTGAAAAATGTAACAGTTCGCGAAGAAATTTTTGCAGCTATTGTTAAGGGCTATGTAGAACCATTAAAAAATGTAATCACTGATGCAGAAAAAGAGAGCTTTTGGCTTGGCACAAAAGTAATGACATTTATGATTGGCTTGCGCTTTCTTACTGATTTTATTGATGGTGACAATTACTTTGCGACTAAACATGCTCACCATAATCTCGAACGAGCCCGAAACCAGTTCGCACTGTATCGCGATATTCTTGAAAAAGAGAATACCCTAAAAGCTATTTTAGAAATAAATAAGTAACGAGCTTACAATTAAAGTTTGGGGTTAAACTTTTGGAGCAATTTCACATCAAGCTATGGGGATGATAGGAGCTACCGACCACTCCTTAACTAATCAGACCGAGCCACTCGAATTGTTCTATCGGTGGCTCTTAGTTTAGATATTAGTGAGCTTGTTGCCAGTTGTCACCGCTGTCGGCTTCAACAATCAGAGGCACATCAAGAGTAGCGGCTTCTGACATTAACTTACAAATTTCAGCTTTATAGTCGTCCACAGATTCTTCTTTAATTTCGAACACTAATTCATCGTGCACTTGCATGAGCAGCTTAACTGAACCTGCAGCTTGTGCGTTCACCCATTGATGAACTTTTAGCATCGCTTTTTTGATGATATCTGCAGCAGTCCCTTGCATTGGTGCGTTGATCGCAGCACGCTCAGCGGCTTTACGACGAGCACCGTTACGGGCATTGATTTCAGGTAAATGTAAGCGGCGGCCAAAAATCGTTTCTACATACCCTTTATCAGCTGCTTTTTCACGGGTTGTTTCCATGTACTCAAGTACGCCAGGGAAACGCTCGAAGTATTTATCAATATAATGCTGTGCTTCATGACGTGGTACATCTAATTGACGTGATAAACCAAACGCCGACATGCCATAAATTAAACCGAAGTTAACCGCTTTAGCTTTACGGCGCATATCGCTGGTAACCTCTTCAAGGCTAACCCCGAAGACTTCTGCCGCTGTTGCACTGTGAACATCTAAACCATTCGCAAAGGCAGTTAATAGGCCTTTATCTTGAGATAAATGCGCCATGATACGTAATTCAATTTGGCTGTAATCGGCAGCCACAATTTTATGGCCAGGTGCAGCAATAAAGGCTTCACGAATTCGACGGCCTTCTTCTGAACGAATTGGAATATTCTGTAAGTTAGGATCCGTTGAACTTAAACGACCTGTTGCTGTTACAGCTTGATGGTAAGAGGTATGCACTCGCTTAGTGCGCTCATCAACCATTAGCGGAAGTTTATCTGTGTAGGTTGATTTAAGTTTAGATAAACCACGGTGCTCAATAATCACTTTTGGTAACGGATAATCATGAGCAAGTTCTTGTAACACCTCTTCTGCTGTCGAAGGTGCACCCTTAGGTGTTTTCTTGATAACAGGCAGCTCAAGTTTTTCAAACAAAATAGCTTGCAGTTGCTTAGGTGAGCCTAAGTTAAATTTTTCACCTGCAATATCATAAGCTTCTTGCTCAAGCTCTAACAGGCGTTCACCTAAACGTTGACTATGAGCTGCTAGCATGTTGCTATCAATTGCAACACCAGTACGCTCAATATCAGAAAGCACTGTGACAAGTGGTAACTCAATCTCTTCGAATACCGATTTTAATTGGCTATCAGCATCAATTTTTGGCCATAATACTTGATGAAGACGTAGCGTTATATCAGCATCTTCAGCAGCATAAGGCGCAGCTTTTTCTAGCTCAATTTGGTTAAACGTTAACTGCTTTTTACCTTTACCGGCAATATCTTCAAAGCTGATATTTTTGTGACCAAGGTATTTCAGTGCCAACGAGTCCATATCATGGCGGCTGCCTACACTATTAAATACATACGACTCCAGCATGGTGTCGTATTTAATGCCTTTTAATTCAAAGCCTGCGTTAGCTAACACGCTTTTATCGTACTTAAGGTTTTGCCCCACTTTCGCTTTGTTTTCGTCAGCTAAGATTGGGCCAATTTTTGCCATTACGGTTTCTAAGCTTAATTGCTCAGGCGCATCTGGGTAATCGTGACCAACCGGAAGATAAGCCGCTTCACCGGCTTTAACCGCAAAGCTCATACCAACCAATTGCGCTTGCATATAATCAAGGCTGGTTGTTTCAGTATCAAAAGCAAACAATTCGGCGTCATTTAACTGCGCCACTAAGGTATCAAGTTGCTCTTCAGTTAAGATTGTTTCGTAGTGTGCATCAGCAACTTTTGGTAGTTCGTTAGCTTCAGTTGGCACATCTAAATGCGTGTCAGCGTCTTTAGGGTTATCAAGTAGCTCAGCTAACCAACGGCGGAACTCACACTCACCATAAAGTGCAATCAATTCGTCACGATTAGGCTCTTGCAGCTTAAAGCTTTCAAGATCTGACTCAACCTCAACATCACACTTAATTGTTGCTAACTCATAGCTAAGTGGCAAATGATCAAGTGCTGTAGCAAGTTTTTCACCAATCTTGCCTTTTATTTCACCTGCATGATCAATGACACCTTGTAATGATCCATATTTTTGCAGCCACTTCACCGCTGTTTTTGGACCACAGCCATCAACACCTGGGATGTTATCGACTTTGTCACCCATTAGGGCAAGGTAATCAATGATCAATTCAGGACCAACGCCAAACTTCTCAACCACGGTTTCTGGATCTGAAATGCTATCTGTCATGGTATTGATCAGCGTAACATGCTCATTAACAAGCTGCGCCATATCTTTATCGCCAGTCGAGATCAGCACATGACGCTGCTGCTCTGAGGCTATTCGCGCAAACGTACCGATAACATCGTCAGCTTCAACACCTTCAATACTAATCAGCGGAAAACCCATTGCTTTAATAATGTTATGCAGTGGTGCGATCTGTGTGCGTAAGTCATCCGGCATTGGCGGACGATTCGCTTTATATTCGCTGTACATATCATTTCTGAAGGTTTTACCCTTGGCATCAAATACCACCACCATGTGCGATGGATCATATTGCTTGATCAAACTCTTAAGCATATTAACTACGCCATAGATTGCGCCTGTCGCTTCACCTTTTGAGTTAGTAAGGTGCGGTGGCGAATGGTATGCACGGAATAAATAAGAAGAACCATCTACAAGAATAAGTGGATTTTCAGGGATCTGAGCCATGGTGAAATTGGATCCTAATTGAATAACATTAAATTGTTTGTAAGCATGCCATAAGGTCATGAAGAAAACGACTGTGAATTATTAACCAATAAAGCTTTATGACAGAGCAAGCTGTGGATAACTTTGTAGATAACAGACACAGTTAATTCTCCCAAAATGAAAAAACATTTAGGAAAATTAGATAAGCTTATGTTTTTATTTAAAAAAGATATTACGGCGTTCTTTTTTTATTATTTTTGTCCGATGTGGAAAACGGTTTTAGTAGCGATAACCTTTTGCTTATTCGATACCGAATTAACATCCCTTTTCATAACCGGAGGAGTATTCTAGCATAATGGATCAAAGATCATAGCGATCCTTTATACTTTTTTTTTCGTTAGTAATTTATAAAAAGGCATAAACAGCTATTCATCATGCTTTGCGAGTTATCAAGCGACGAAAATTTTTTATTTTGTCGCCATGCTCGTATCCTTGTTAAACTTAAGCTAGTCGCATTAAGGAGAGTTCAAAAATGAAAAAAGTTGCTGTAATTTTAGCTGGTTGCGGTGTTTACGACGGCGCAGAAATCAATGAAGCTGTGTTAACCTTATTACATATCGCTAAAGCAGGCGCGAGCTATGAATGCTTCGCACCCGATATCGAACAAATGCACACCGTTAATCACCTAACAGGTGAAGAAATGACACCTAATCGTAATGTGCTAGTTGAAGCTGCACGTATTGCCCGCGGTGAAATTAAAGCGCTCACTGAGCTAAATGTAGATGAGTTCGATGCCTTGATCGTACCAGGTGGCTTTGGGGCCGCGAAAAACCTATCTGACTTTGCAGTAAAAGGTGCAGATGCCCAAGTTCAAGGTGATGTACTGACAACAGCGAAGGCTTTTGTCGATGCCAACAAAGCAGCAGGTTATATATGTATTGCGCCTGCCATGCTGCCGCTTATTTATGGTAAAGGTGTAAAAACAACCATTGGGAGCGATGCAGAGACCGCCGCAGCTATAGAACAACTTGGTGGAGCACACCAAAGCTGTGCTGTGAACGATATCGTTGTTGATCAACAACATAAAGTGGTCACTACCCCAGCCTATATGTTGGCCCAAAGTATTTTAGATGCAGATGCGGGTATCGAAAAATTAGTTAACAAAGTATTAGAGCTTGCTTAAGCATCAAGCTAAGAGCCAGTATTTTATGCTGGCTTTTCTTGCGCTAACGCAAAAAAATGACGGTTTTTCTCAAGAAAAAGCCTTTTAGATCATTTTATAAATTGTGGCTTAGCGTTATAATCGTTCTAATTTCCGTCATATATATCGTGATTGATCACGTTCAAATCGAAGTGAGCAAGGCAAAATGAAAAAACTATCAGCTGCATTATTACTGCTAGCAACAACGGCATATGCACAAGCGTATGACAACTCTTTGACTGAAGATGCTATCAAAAAGCGTCTAGCGCCAATTGGTTCTGTCTATCTAGAAGGTGATAAAGCTGCAGTCGCTGCTGAACCTACAGGCCCTCGTTCTGGTGAACAAGTTTACCAAGCAGCATGCTTTGCTTGTCACGGCACTGGTGCACTAGGCGCACCAAAATCAGCTGATGATTGGGCTCCTCGTATTGCTAAAGGCATGGACACTTTACTTGACCATGCAATCAATGGTTTCAACGCGATGCCTCCTAAAGGTACGTGTATGGACTGTTCTGATGAAGAGATCAGCGCTGCTATCGATTTCATGACTAGCAAGTAACAGTTTAAAATCTAATACTAAGGGCTTATTTTTATAAGCCCTTTTTTTATGCCTTTATCAGGGCGCGAGGCTAGCTCTGTAGCCAAATATGACCATAATAAATTACTATTTTGTTAACAGCTGTTACTTGACGATCTAATAAAAAAGTGGAACTATTAAGGACGATATTTAAACAATAATAAAATGAGTTCTAAATCATTGGAAGATTCAGCAACACACTTTGATAAGCTTGCACGTAAAAATGTTCGCTTAAAATCGCTTTTACAAAAGTATAAGCAATCACATCACTTGCAACATGCTCTTTTACAATTATCAGAGCAAGCGAGTACTGTTGCCGAATTAACCTTGCTTTACCCTGCTATCCACAACATCCTGCAAGACTATATTCCAAGTAAAAACTTCTTCGTGGTTTTGCATAACCCTGTTTACGATAACCTTGAGTTATCTTATTTTGCCGACGAAAAAGATGGCCTCTCTGTGCCATTGAAGTATGAGCAGTACTTTAAAGAAGGCCTGACAGGTTACGTATTTAAGCAAGGTAAAACCAGCTACTTCACCAAACAACAAACAGAGCTAGCGGTTGAACAAGGCTTACTCAAATGCTTTGGCACACCTGCCGAGCATTGGGTTGGAGTTCCTGTATACCGCGATAAGTCAATAATTGGAGTGATGGTCGCGCAAAGCTATGAAAAAGACCTGAGTTATTCTGAGCAACAAATTGAGTTGCTAGAAGTAATGTCACTTTATTTGGCAACGGCCATCGAACGAGTTAAGAAACGTGAACTGCTCGAATCAGAAGTTAAAATTCGCACTCGTGCACTGACACAAAGTAATCAAGCTCTCAATGAAGAAATACAGCAACGTAAAAAAGCGTTAGAGCGTCAACAGATCCTTTTTAAAATATCAGAGCTGGCAACCTTAAGTGAAAATCTTGACGACGTTTATAAACATGTTCACGAAATTATTAAAACCATTACCTATGCAGACAACCTATATATTGCCCTTTATGATGAGCAAACTCACTGGTTAAGTTTTCCGTACTGTGTCGATGAATACAATGACACAGGCAGGCCGAGACCTTTTGCAAAAGGTTTTAGTGAACTTGTTTTAAGCTCCGAAGAATGCCAAGTCATCGATATTGATAAAGCAAATAATCTAATTAAGTTAGGCGTTGTTGAAAGGCCCGTAGACGTCCCGGCTGAACGAACAGCAACTAGCTGGTTAGGTGCACCACTTAAAACATCGCAAGGTGTCATTGGTCTAATAGTTTGCCAAGCGTATAATAATAAACACGAATTCACGCAAGATGACTGTGAGTTAATTACCTTTGTATCGCATCAAATAGCCAACGTCATTCAAACCCATTTAGCAAATCAAGAGTTAAAGCTAAATCATCAAAAGCTGGAAAACAGAGTTGCAGAGAAAACGAAAGAGTTACGCCAAGCAAACCTGCACTTACAGATGCAAATTGAAGAGCGTAAAAAAATAGAACAACAGCTGTACCACGATGCACACCATGACTCATTAACCAGTTTACCTAATCGCAGTTTATTCCTAACACAGTTAGAAAAAACATTGCAGCATTATCAGCGCTATCCAGAGCAGCAGTTTGCAGTGTTATTTATTGACCTTGATAAATTTAAAGACATCAACGATCACCTTGGTCACCAAGCAGGCGATCAATTTTTAATTGGTGTTGCTGAATCTTTCTCGCATTGTATCCGTGAGCATGATTTACTTGCACGTTTAGGTGGTGATGAGTTTGTGGTATTGCTCACTCACTTAACTGAGCAACAGCAAGCTCAAGATGTTGCCAAACGTATCATCGAAATAATGAGAAAACCTTTCTGTATGAAGGGTCAATGCATTCAAAGTGGTGCCAGTATTGGTATTACTTACTCAAAACCAAGCTACAAGCACACCGATGAAATTATACGTGATGCCGACGCCGCCATGTATTACGCTAAAAATGCAGGCCGTAATCGCTTTGAATGTTTCCATCCGCTGCTTAATGCCAGTAATGTGCAACATGATGCTGACAATATGCATCACTTAGATGACTTGCCTATGCACTTTAGAAGTGCCGAAATCATTACCTTGGATGAGCAAACTCGCGCAGAGTCTTTACTCGAAGCATTTGGTGAACACCCAGTACTTGGCAGCACCAGCTTTGAAGTACTTAAGAAGTTTGCGACCGATAGAGTACAGCACTTTGAGGTTGAACTTAACTTACTAAAACAAGCATTCAGCTTAGTAAGTGACAGTAAGAAAGAAAAAGTATTGTTCCCTTGCTCTGGCTTAGTCCTTGAACGTATTAATTTTCAAGCACTATGTAAGCTATTAAAAGCCCACGATGCGAATAGAATGTGTCTGTTATTCAACGAACAAGAAATTCGTTACGCATCAGCGGTACAAATTGAAAATTTAAAAAACTTAGTCGCACAAGGATTTTCGATTGGGTTGAATGAATTTGCTAAAGATCGCTGTGAGTTAAACTTACTGACTGAGTTTCAATTCGATTACTTGTTATTAAGTTCAACATTTAGCAAGCGCGTATTACAGCAAGAAAACTATCACTTACAACTGCAAGGTGTACTGGCGATTACTAAGCTGCAAAATATCAAAGTAATCGCGAAAGGACCGTCGATTTTTAACTACCGCACGTTACTCGATAAGCACGGGTTGTCGTTGTTTATTGGTAAACAGCATGCGCTGGCGCCCTTCGAATACGAAACACCAAGCGCACAAATAATTACTTCTTAAGCATCGCTCTTAGATTAGCTACACGGGCTTGGCCTTTTTCCATACGCTCAGCCTGTGAAGACGGTGGCTTTTTCGCTTCAAAGGCTAAGTCATCTTGTGGTAACTCCTGCACAAAGCGACTGAGCTCAGTATCTGACGTTTCACCAAATTGACGACGTAACTTAGCATAAGTCATTACCAACTCTTGTTGAGCACGGGTTATACCTACATAAGCAAGACGACGCTCTTCTTCAACGTTATCTTCATCGATACTTACTTGGTGTGGTAGTAACCCCTCTTCCATGCCAACCATGAACACATACGGATACTCCAAACCTTTTGAAGCATGCAGTGTCAGTAATTGTACCGCATCAGATTCGTCTTCCTCTTCGTTACGTTCAAGCATGTCACGTAAAGTCAGTTTACTAACCACCTCAGCAAGGTTCAGCGGCGGGTTGTCTGCGTCCCCTGTTAGCATGTCGGTGATCCAACGATAAAGCTCTGAAACGTTCTTCATGCGCATTTCAGCAGCTTTTGCACTCGGTGATGACTCATAAAGGTATGCTTCGTAGTTAATTTGCCTAACTAACTCTTTCACAGCTTCAAGGGTATCGCCGCGTACCGCATTATCAGAAAGCTCAACCACCCAGCGGGCAAAACCAGCTAAGGCATTAAAACCACGGCCTTTTAAGCGGTGTGCAAGTTCAGGTTCAAAACAGGCTGCAAATAAGCTGATATGCTTTTCATTAGCAAGGGTGCCAAGTTTTTCGAGTGTGACCGTACCAATCTCACGGCGTGGCGTATTTACAATACGTAAAAAGGCATTGTCATCATCTTGGTTCACCAATAAGCGTAAATACGCCATGATATCTTTAATCTCTGAACGCGAGAAAAACGACATGCCACCGCTTATCTTATAAGGAATACGGTTGCTCATAAGTGCTTTTTCAAACACGCGCGCTTGATGGTTACCACGGTATAAAATCGCGTAATCTTTGTAGCTGGTACGCTTCATGAATTTATGAGAAATGATCTCTGCCACCACTCGCTCTGATTCATGCTCTTCATCACGACAACCAATCACTTTGATTGGCTCACCATAACCAAGTTCACTGAATAGCTTTTTATCAAACTCGTGAGGGTTATTGGCGATCAAAATATTCGCCGCTTTTAGAATTCGCCCTGCGCTTCGGTAGTTTTGTTCAAGCTTAATTAAACGTAAGCCCGGAAAATCTTTACTCAATAGTACAAGGTTTTGAGGCTTAGCACCGCGCCATGAGTAAATTGATTGGTCATCATCACCTACCACTGTAAAACGAGCTCGTTCACCCACTAATAGCTTAACCAGCTGATACTGACTGGTGTTGGTATCTTGATACTCATCCACCAGTAGGTAACGAAAACGCTGCTGCCAACGCTCACGCGCAGTAGCATTTTGGCCTAACAATAAAGTAGGGATCATGATCAGATCATCAAAATCAAGGGCATTATAAGCACGTAGTTGATTTTGGTAACGCGCATACAGCTGAGCAAATAAGGCTTTTTGTGGCTCACGGGCTTCGCGAACAGCACGCTCTGGCAGAATCAATTCGTTCTTCCAGCTACCTATTTGCATCTTCAGTAGGTTAAGTAGATCTTTGTCTTTTTTAAGTTCTTCTTCGGTCAGCTCAGCTAGTAACTGGTTGGTATCTTGATCATCAAACAACGAAAAGCCGGGTTTAAACCCTAGCGTCGTTAACTCTTTTTTGATGATCTCAAGCCCAAGGGTATGAAACGTTGAAACCCATAAGCCTTTCGACTCTTGTTTACCCAGTGTTTGCGTTACACGCTCGCGCATTTCTTTTGCCGCTTTATTGGTAAAAGTTACCGCCGCAATATTGCGCGCTTGATACTCACAGTTTTGCACCAAGTAAGCGATTTTATTAGTAATAACACGCGTTTTACCAGAGCCCGCACCGGCTAATACCAGACACGGTCCACTGATATACTTTACCGCTTCATCTTGTTTTGGGTTGAGTTTCATAAGCCCCTAAAGAAATTATCCAAAGACAGGACGGGCAATTTTACCGTAATCACTACACTACGCCTAGCCAATAAGGTAAGATTGTTTTTTTACGTGACTCAAGGGACGAAGATGATCAACCCAGCAAAACTTGAAGAAATCGCTAAGCAAATTACTGACAACATGCCGCAAGGCGTGAAAAACCTTGCCGAAACAGTTGAAGGCAAAACAAAGCAAGCTATTCAAAACAAACTTGCTGAGATGGACTTTGTAAGCCGTGATGAGTTTGATATTCAAAGCCAAGTACTTATTCGTACTCGTGAAAAACTCACTGAGCTTGAAGAGAAAGTTGCATTACTCGAGCAGCAACTTGCTAGCAAACAAGACGAACAATAAAAAAGGAGAGCAAATTAGCTCTCCTTTTTTACCCAGCTAGTTTTAGGTTTTAGCTTTTTTCTGCCACACGTTCAAATACGCGCTTAACGGCAATACCGTAAGTATCGCTAGCTTCTTCAGCACAGGTCACAACCGACTCAAGATCATTAAGGTGACCATTCGCTAAGCCATACACCCAACCATGAATTGTTAAATCTTGGCCTTTCGCCCAAGCATCTTGCACAATGTTAGTACGGCACACGTTACGTACTTGTTCGATAACGTTTAGTTCAATTAAGCTATTTAAACGCTCTTGCTCAGGTAATGCATTGAGTTGTTCGATGTGTTTTTCTTTTACATCACCTACATGGCGTAGCCAGTTATCAATTAAGCCAAAACGCGCTTCGTTTAATACTGCTTGAACACCACCACAGCCATAGTGACCAACGACCATGATGTGCTTCACTTTCAGCACTTCAACAGCGTATTGCATTACCGAAAGACAGTTATGGTCAGTATGCACAACGACATTTGCTACGTTACGGTGAACAAATAGCTCACCCGGTAATAAGTCTACAATTTCGTTTGCAGGTACACGCGAGTCAGAACAACCGATCCACAAATACTCTGGATTTTGCTGCATTGATAGAATTTTAAAAAACTCAGGATCATTTTCACTCGTACGCGCTGCCCAACGTCTATTATTTTCGAATAAATTTTTTAACTTTCTCATTGCGCCTCTTTACGGTTTTTAATAATTAGCTTGGATCAAGATATTCCTTGGTGTCAGCTGCTTTTCGCAAAACGTACTAACTGTTACTTGATACCCTTGTTGTTGCAAATATAAAGCACGATCGAGCACGAGCCAAACTTCAATTGCCCTTCTGAACACATGTCGGACGAGTTCAACTCGCTCGGTGACCCTTTTGCGCTTTTTACCTATCTCTAAAAACTTATTGTAATCAATGCCTTCAGGTAAATGTAATGATTTTTTCTCAGCAGCCCATAAACAAAATGAGTTAAACGAATCAGAGAAGATCGCTTTGTTCACTGACGGTACACTCACATAGTGCATTTCACCGGTCAGTGATTTACGTAACGCATCAAATCCAAGACGCCATTCAACCTCTGTTTTTCTGACCTTATCAACTCGGCTCGGTGCGGTTACCGTTTCTTGCAGCGCCAGTTTTAAATCGCGATGAGTAAGCGCAAGTTGGCTTTTTTTTACGGGCTCGCTCATTGCTTGATAAGCGTTATCAGTGAATAAATGATAACAGCACGGTGAAAAACTAATTTGCTGGGTTTTCGCTTTACTTGCTTGCTGCATAAATGTTTGATGCAAACGACCACAGGCATGCAATGCAACTGCATGCTGCTGGCTTTCAAAAAAGCCATCTGTGTCATCGGTTAATACATCAGCTTGTGAAAACTGCATCGCCAATTGCTGTTGCTTAGCACTGTGTTGACCTTGATCGCACAAGTGTTGTTGTAGCTCAATGCTATGGACACGTGGTGCCCCATTAAATGCCAACATACGACCTAAATGCCCTTTACCTGCACACCATTCTAAAACAGGCTGGTTTAATGACTGCTGACTAATGGCCGCGACAAAGTCTTGTAGTTGTTCAAACTTACGGCCCTTAATGCCATTACTTACCCAAAATGGAAATTCATTACGGGCAGCACTTATAGCAGGCAAATTACACAACTCAGCCAACTGGTCGATACCCTCTATTGCCTCAGTAAAATAACGATATAAAGCTTGCTGATCGGCATCAAGTTCACTCACTTGTTGGTCATCAAGCGCCCATAATAAGTTGGCTAATTCAGGCCAAGGAAGATCATCAAAATCAAATGCGGTACATTGCCAGTATTGGCGGGTTGAAAATAGCAGTGCATCTAAAGCTGCAAAGTGCTCGGCAAGTGTCATAACTACTTAGCGACAAGAAATAAAGAGCAGTATAACAGCTTTTAGCTTATTTAACGTCGGTTACTGCTGATCAAGCGACTGTACAATGGCACACACGCAATACTTAAAATGATGGCGAGGATCAACATCCACGACAGCTCAATAGCTTCAGCTTGCTGCTGATCATACATAAAGCCATCAAAAGCCTGATCAAAATCAGCTTGCTCGATGCCATATAGATCTGCAATTAAACGCCATTTTGCCATCGACATATTGCCTAACTTAATCCCTGGAGGTTGAATATAGCTTGCCAAAACATGTGCTTCATAAGCCAGCTCCTGTACGCTTTTATGTTTAGCATAGTGCTGCTTGGTCACATCGATGCTTTCTTCTAAGTGCAATAAAGCATATCGCCACCCTTTTAGGCTCGCGCGGTAAAAACGCTCTACAACCTCAGGCTTCTTCGCTAAAAACTGCTCAGAGGTATATAAAATATCACCATACACATTCAAGCCGAACTTTTGCGGGCAAATGAGTCGATAGCCAACCCCTCTAAGAGTCATGCTGTAAGGCTCATTGGTGACATACACTTGCACCGCATCTAAATCACCGGCAAGCCACTCTTTAACGCCGCCTTCATGGCTAGCTGCCATCAAGCTTTCTTGGCTCAATCCAGCACGCTGTAACATGACCAAGAGTTCTGCATTTTCTAGTGAGCTAACTTTGCTGAGTTTCTTTCCAACAAAGTCTCTGGGCTGAAAAATATCGGAGTTATTCTTTACCATCCAGCAGTAAGGCGAAAACTGCAGAATGGCTCCAAGGGCAACAACCGATGCGCCTTGCTGGCGTTTTTGTAATATGCCTGAGTGAGTAATGGCAAAGTCGGCTTGGCCGTTTAACACTTTAGGAAAGGTATCAGGATCATTTGGGTCGGCAGGTATAATAGCAACATTAAGGCCCGCTTCCTTGTAAAAGCCTTTTTCTGCAGCCATATAATAACCTGCAAATTGAAACTGGTGAGTCCATTTTAATTGTAAGCTAACGTTATCAACGCTCTGTGCGCTCATAGAGAGCATTAGACAGATTAACCCAAGTAGACTTTTCATTCCTTGCACGCATCATCCTTGATTGAGAACCGTGCAATAACTATAGGAAAAATAGACAAAAAAACAAGGCTACTAATTAGCAGCCTTGATTATATTAAGCTACTGATTTGCCGCTTTAACCTCACTTAATTCTTGACCTTGGCTAGTTAAGAACTGGGTGAAACATGGATTGTTCGTTTCATCTTGAACGTTGTATCCCAAACGGTTCAAATGCTCATTGAATACCTCATAATCACTCGGTTCAATAGCAAAGGCCGCCAGCACATTACCAATCGCTCCACCATGATTACGATAATGGAATAAAGTGATATTCCAATTACTACCAAGGGTATCTAAGAATCGCGCCAGTGCGCCTGGGTATTCAGGAAACTCAAAGCGTAGTAAACGCTCATGAAGTTGAGCAGGCGCTTTACCACCCACCATATAACGAATATGCAATTTAGCCAGCTCGTTATCTGATAGATCGCAAAACGTGTAGTCGTTTTCTGTCAGTGCCGCTTTTAATTCATCAAGCTCTTGCTGCCCTTGTCTTAATGCAATACCAACAAAAATTTGTGCTTCGCCGGGGCCTGCGTAACGGTAATTAAACTCGGTGATAGCTCTGCCACCTAGTGAATTACAAAACTGCTTAAAGCTACCCTTTTCTTCTTTTATGGTCACAGCAAGGAGTGCTTCGTTCTTTTCACCAAGAGCAGTCCGCTCTGCAACATAACGTAAGCGGTCAAAGTTTAAGTTTGCACCCGATAAAATTGCAGCAACGTTTAAGCCTTTAACACCATTTTGTTGGCACCATTTTTTCAGCCCTGCTGTTGATAGCGCCCCTGAAGGTTCTGCTATCGCACGAGTCGAAACAAAGATATCTTGCATTGCGGCGCAGATTTCATCGCCCGTTACAGTGACCACTTCATCACAAAACTTTTGCGCTAAACGAAATGTTTCTGTGCCGATGACTTTTACGGCTACACCATCTGCAAAGCTGCCAACACGGTCAAGCTCAACGGGCTTGCCCGCTTCAAGCGCTGCTTTTAGGCAAGCACTCTCGTCAGCTTCAACACCAATGACTTTGATATCAGGACGTAACGACTTAATGTACACCGCCATGCCTGCAAGTAAACCACCACCGCCAACAGGAATAAAAACAGCATCAAGGTCGTTCAATTGCTGCATTAATTCACGGGCAACGGTACCTTGGCCAACAATCACATCAGGATCATCAAACGGTGGCACAAACACCCCGTTACGCTGCTCTGTCAGTTCTAAAGCATGGGCTTTTGCCGCATCAAAATGATGGCCGTGTAATACCACTTCACCACCGAGTGAACGTACTGCATTCACTTTAATTTCTGGTGTTGTAACTGGCATCACAATCGTTGCGTTATGCCCTAAAAATGAGGCACTGAGTGCAACCCCTTGCGCATGGTTACCCGCTGAGGCTGTGATCACATCAGACCCTTTTGGCAACTTGCTCAGTTTATGAAAAGCACCACGAAGCTTAAATGAATAAACCGGTTGTTGGTCTTCACGCTTTAACCACACATGGTTGCCTAACCGTGCACTAAGATCAGCCATTTCGCTGACCTCAGTGACTTTTGCAAGCGGCTCCATGTTCGCTTGGATGATAGCGCGAAAATAATCGAGCTCTTGAGAAACCATAATTAACTAAGCTCCTCAAGTTTTGCTAAATCGCGAACAGCTCCTTTGTCTGCACTGGTTGCAAGTAATGCATAGGCTTTAAGTGCAGATGAAACATAGCGGTCACGATCAAGTGGTTTATAAGCGTCTTTACCACGTGCAAGTTGCTTTTGTTTACGTGCTTCAAGCTCTTCATCTGACAGCGCTAAAGTGATTTCGCGGGTTGCAATATCAATTACTATTTTATCGCCATTTTCAACATAGGCGATTGCACCACCACTTGCTGCTTCTGGTGAAACGTGACCTATTGATAAACCCGATGTACCACCCGAGAAACGACCATCGGTGATAAGCGCACACTTTTCACCTAAGCCCATTGATTTTAAGTAACTCGTTGGATACAGCATTTCTTGCATGCCAGGGCCGCCTTTTGGCCCTTCGTAACGAATTACAACAACATCGCCTGCTTTTACTTCACCATTAAGGATGCCTTCAACCGAATCATCTTGTGATTCGTATACAACAGCAGGGCCTTCAAAGTGCAGCATTTCTTCAACTACGCCAGCACTTTTAACAATACAGCCATCAAGGGCTAAGTTACCTGAAAGTACAGCTAGGCCACCATCTTGACGAAAGGCATTTTCAACACTGCGGATACAGCCGTTTTCACGGTCATTATCAAGTTCTGGCCAGCGACATTCTTGGCTCATTGCTTTTGTAGTACGGATACCCGCAGGACCTGCTTTATAGAATTTTTGCGCCACTTCATTACTCGGATCGGTCGCATCCCATTTAGCCACCATTTCAGCCATACTGTGGCCTGCCACGTGATCAACAGATAAATCAACAAGGCCTGCTTTACCTAACTCACGGATAATTGCCATCATACCACCAGCGCGGTGCACATCTTCAATGTGATATTTATTGGTTGCGGGTGCCACTTTACAAAGGAAAGGAGTTTTACGGGAAAGCTCATCGATGTGCGACATGTCAAAATCGACACCCGCTTCTTGCGCGGCAGCTAATAAGTGTAAAACCGTATTTGATGAACCACCCATAGCAATATCAACTACCATTGCATTCATAAAGGCAGTGCGATTAGCAATCGCACGTGGTAATACTGCTGCATTATCTTTTTGATAATACTCACGGCATAAATCAACAATGCGCGCACCTGCTTCAACGTAAAGTTGTTTACGGTCTTTATGCGTAGCAAGTGTGGTACCGTTACCCGGCAGCGCTAAACCAATCGCTTCTAATAAGCAGTTCATTGAGTTGGCAGTAAACATACCCGAACACGAACCACAAGTAGGACACGCAGAGCGCTCTACTTTTTCAGAGTCTTCATCGCTTACTGTGGTATCAGCGCCTTTCACCATGGCATCCACTAAATCAAGTTTAATGTCGATATCAGCAAGGCGTGTTTTACCCGCTTCCATTGGACCACCTGATACGAAAATAACCGGAATATTTAAACGCAGTGCAGCTAGCATCATCCCTGGGGTGATTTTGTCGCAGTTAGAAATACAGATCATGGCATCAGCACAGTGTGCATTAACCATGTATTCCACTGAGTCAGCAATTAAGTCACGCGATGGTAGTGAATACAGCATGCCGCCGTGACCCATTGCGATACCATCGTCGATCGCAATAGTATTAAATTCTTTTGGTACACCACCGGCTTCGGTGATGGTTTCAGCCATCAGCTCACTAAGTTGGTTAAGGTGAACATGACCCGGTACAAACTGAGTATATGAGTTAACAACAGCGATAATTGGCTTACCGAAGTCTTTATCTGTCATCCCTGTTGCACGCCACAAAGCACGCGCCCCTGCACGTTTGCGACCTTCTGTTGTTGTTGCACTTCTTAATTTAGCCATAATTACCTCAGTTGTTGCAGTGGCATGCCACTGACTTCCTCATTCCGAATTTATTTCTCACTAAAGCATCACTCTGACTGCTCTAGTTACCTGTTGATTTTTTACTAGATTGCTTGTTGTTGAAATTGGTTTTCAACATTAACGTGTTTAACATCAACCAATTTATTTAACTGTGATGTTAGTAGATAAATTGGCTTATCGCTGTCTACCGTCATGGTGACGTGAAACGCTTCATCAGCCATTTCTAAATTCATGGTTGTTAGGTCAAAGCCGCGATGACGTGCAACGCGTAAAAAGCGCTCTACAGCGACACTTTGATTCTTTAGTGCAATCGTTAGGGTGTGTTTCATTTTACTGTCTCCGTCATCATTTCATCATTAGCTGCACCCGGTGGTACAAGCGGCCATACATTTTCTTTATCATCAATACAGGCATGAAGAATGTATGGACCTTCACTATTAACTAACGCATCAACCGCAGCATCGACTTCATCTGCTTTAGTGATGGTTTGACCTGGAATGCCAAACACCGCTGCTAACTGCACGAAATCAGGATTATCTGAAAGGTTTGTTTCAGAATAACGACCTTCAAAAAATAGCTGCTGCCATTGACGTACCATGCCTAAGCGCTGGTTATCTAAGATTAGAATTTTAACTGGCAGATTGTTACGGCGAATTGTAGCCAGTTCTTGAATGTTCATCATGATTGAGCCATCACCCGACACCGTGATCACAAAATCATTTGGACGAGCAACTTGAGCGCCGATAGCGGCCGGTAAACCAAAGCCCATGGTACCTGCACCACCACTACTTAAATGATTGCTTGGGTGGCTAAACTTCATGTGCTGCGCCACCCACATTTGGTGCTGACCCACATCACAGCACACAACACCCGTTGCTGGCATTTTTTGGCTTAGTTGGTTTAATAAATATGGGGCAAATACTTTCTCGCCTGGATAGTCATAACGCCATGCATGCTCTTTCATCATGCTTTCGATATGCGTTAACCATTCATCAGGCGTTACAAAACAATCAAGTTGCGGTAATGACGTTTTTAAATCTGCCACTAATGACGCTTTTGCAGGCTTACGCTTACCAACCTCTGCTGCGTCGATATCAAGGTGTATCACTTTTGCTTTTGCGGCAAACTTGCTTAAATTACCAGTAACACGGTCGTCAAAACGGGCACCGATACAAACCAAAACATCACACTCTTGCACTGCTAAGTTAGCTGCTTTACCGCCATGCATACCTAGCATACCCAAATCATATTCATAATCAGGTAATACACTGCCTAACGCTTTCAACGTTGATACCGCAGGCATATGTGTTTTTTCTAAAAACTGCATAAGCTCGTTTTGTGCATCAGCAGCTTGTACACCACCACCGATATACGCCACAGGGCGCTGCGCTTCACTTAAGATTTGATTAGCTATTGCAACTTGGCTCGGGTCTAATTTTGGTAAATGATCTTCGGCGGCTAACCAAGGGTGGAATGGCACTTGTGCCATTTGGATGTCTTTCGGGATATCAACTAACACAGGACCTGGGCGGCCGCTTTGCGCTAAGTGGATGGCTTCTTGTAGGATTTCGGCTAAATCTTCTGCTCTTTCAACCATGTAACTATGTTTAGTACATGATAACGACATACCTAACACGTCCACTTCCTGAAAGGCGTCGGAGCCTATTGCGGCGGTAGGTACTTGCCCTGTGATGGCAAGTAACGGCACTGAATCCATCATTGCATCAGCAAGAGCGGTTATTAAGTTGGTTGCACCAGGGCCTGATGTTGCAAAACACACACCTAACTTACCTGTGCTGCGGGCAAACCCCACTGCTGCAAAACCCGCTCCTTGCTCATGACGCGTCAAATAATGTTTGACTGGCGCACCGTACAAGGCGTCGTAAATAGGCATGATGGCACCGCCTGGGTAACCAAAAACATCCTTAACGCCATGTTTGGCTAATAAATCGATTGTTAACTCTGCGCCTGTCATCGTAAATCCTCATTCCTCAGTGACATTGTGTATTTGCTGCGACTCAAACCTTAAAACAAAAAAGCCCCCCGGACTGTTAAGTGCGGGGGGCTTTTTAAATGCTTCACTTTTCTCTAAGCACTAACTAGCCCCCGCGGTAATAATAATCACCACGACGTTAATTAGAATTAGAGAAAGTTTGTTTGTAAGCATTTATCTGTAACCAAATTCTGTTCATTTGTAGCGGAAATCTAGCCATCCCGCTGTCTTTTTCTATTAGTACCGCGCTGGGGGCGTTAAGTCAACATAAAATTCAATTCAAAAAACAAGCAAAAAAACGACTTTATAGAAATAAATATCTAAACTTTACCATTAATAAGATTTATTTTTCGCCATTTGCTTAATATTGAAATTTCATACCTCTTTATCTGCCATTCTATGATTGATTAATTTTTGGCAATTAAATGTAATTTTTTCTGCTTAAAGCCGATTTAATTTAACGCATCAAAGAAGAATTAGTTTAGTATTGAAAATAACCACGTAATGAAAAGGAAAGTTATGAAATTCGTCCAACGTATAAATGCCCTGTTTTTTATGGTGCTACTGCTTGGTTTTAGCCAACATGCACTTGCCGAGCCGGGATTATGGAAAGTAGAAAAGAACGGCGTTGCTTCATATTTATTTGGTACCGTACATGTTGGCGATGACAGCATGAAAGGCTTACCGAGCAAGGTAAAAAAAGCACTCGATAACTCAGATAAAGTCATTGTTGAGGTGGATATCAGCGCTATTTCACCGATGGAAATGCAGCGTCGCTCATTACCATTTATGATGCTGAAAAATGGCAAAACCTTACAATCAGAATTATCACCAGAAAACTATGCAAAACTGCAAAAGTACTTTGCGGATAAATCAATTGATATTGCGATGTTTAAGAACTTAGCACCGTGGGCGGTGATGGTCACCATGATGCAAATGGAGTTCCAAAGCGTTGGTTTTTCAGATCAATACGGCATAGACAAGCAAGTACTTGCTTATGCTCAAGAACATAAAATTTCTGTTGGTGAGCTAGAAACTCTTGAACGCCAAATGGAAATGTTTGAGCACTTAGCAATCATGAATGACAAAATGATCGAAGAAACGTTCGACCAACTTGCAGATGTAGACACCTACTTTTTTGGCCTGATCAAGGCTTGGAAATCAGGTGACATGAAAACACTTACACAGTTTTATAACGAAAGCTTTGATGACTCTCAGTATGGCCAGCTAAGCGAGCAAGTGATGTTGATAGACCGTAACAACAATTGGGTTAATCAACTATCTACTCGCATCGGTAAAGAAAAGCTGTTCATTGCAGTGGGCGCTTTGCACTTACCAGAGCAACACGGCTTATTGAAGCAATTAACAGATAAGGGTTTTACCGTTACCCGTATCTAAATGATTTCAATCGTTTAAAAAGCGCCTTATGGCGCTTTTTTTGTGAAATCAGCCATCTCTAAATAATTGTTGATACCGACTATTTTGTCACTCGCGTGGTGATTAACATACACCACGGTGCTGGTGCCTGCAGCACAGATTTTTTCTATTAGTAATAACACGCGCTGCCTATTCGCTTCATCAAGACCTAAGCAAGGCTCATCAAGAATCAATAAGTTAGGGTGTTTAACCATAGCCCGAGCAATCAACAATAAGCGCTGATCACCAAAAGACAGTTGGCTAAATGAACTGCTTTGTTTATCACTTAAACCTAATAACGCTAACCACTTTTTGGCAATGGCAAGTTGCTTATCAGTGGCTTTTTGGTAAAGACCAATGCTGTCATAAAAGCCCGAAACAACCGTATTGAGTGCGGTGATACTCACTCGATAATCCATATGCAGCGCGTTAGAGATATAACCAATGTGTTGTTTAATTTGCCAAATACTCTCACCGCTGCCGCGCTGGTAGCCAAACACCTTGATATCGTTGTTGTAACACTGCGGGTTATCACCCGTGATAAGGTTCAGCAAACAGGTTTTACCTGAGCCATTTTTACCTGTTAACTGCCAATGTTCGCCTTGGTTAATTTGCCAGTTTAGTTTTTCAAATATAGCCTCGCCGCCATAACTGACTGATGCGTTGTTTAACCTTACCAGCATAGAGTCTGTGAGCGGAGGCGCTTGATGGTCAATATCTGCCTCAGGTATTTGTAGCTGAGTATGAGTAAGGTGCAATAGCTTAAGTAAATCATCGCGCTGCTCGGCTGTAGGCTTTGCTAATTGCTGAGCCACATGACCCTCTTTAACGTAGGCGTAATGATCCACAAAGTCAGGGATCTCAGTTAAGCGATTGAGCACAAAAATAAGGGTCGTTGTTTTACTAAGCTCAGTGAGTAGCTGATTAAGTTCAGCCATTGCCGTAACATCTAAACCATCAAAAGGCTCATCAAGCACAAGTAAATCTGGTCGACCGATTATGGCTTGAATCAGCATTAGTTTGCGGGTTTCGCCGGTCGATAAATCGCGAAATGCCTTGCTAAGTTTGTCACTAAAATCAAATAGGCTTATTAGTTGCTGTAGCAAATCACTATCAAGCTGTTGCTCGTCTCGACCTGCAATAATCAGCTCATAAACTGTACTCGTAGCCGTAACACCCTCAATAATATCATCTTTATCTTTAGTTAACTCGACCGCGAGGAGCTGCTTTTGGCTATCTGGCGATACCAATGCTATACGCTCAAAGCTATTCTCATAGTGGCCTTGCTCTATTTTCGCAAAACCAGCAATGGCAGCGGCCACAGCCGATTTACCCGCCCCATTAGCGCCAAGTAAAACCCATTGCTGCAATGGCGATACATTGATATTGAGCTCATCTAAATAATAAACGTCATTGCCTTGGCCCTTCAGGCTGGCTCGAACATTAACCAACTGCACTTGTTGCACTTTGAATCCTCATTCTAAGTTACCGTTAGCTTGACGTTACCGCATTCGATAAAAAATTAAAAATCGTTTAAACCTTTTTTGAACACGGCTGCGACTAAGGTATAAAAGGTCATTAACAGGAATCAGACAATGAAAAAATTACTTTGTGTAGCAGCAATAGGCCTAGCACTTACAACAACATACGCAATGGCAAAAGACTCACGTGAGCTAAGTCATAACTTTACAGTGAATGGCGCAAGCCAGCTTGATATTGATTTTCCGGTGGGCAGCTTAGAAGTCGAAAGTTATGACGGCAGTGAAGTCGTGGTTACGGTTCGCATTGAACCAAAAAATGACAATAGCTGGTTCAGCTCTGATGTTGATTTATCAAATATTGAATTAAGCCACTCGCAAAGTGCCAGCTCACTTAGCTTAAAATTAGATAACGATGACATTCAACAAAACTGGCATGTAAAAATGCCTAAATCAATGGCAATTGATGTTGAGCTAGGTGTAGGTGATATTGAAATTAACGACGCAAGTAATTCAGTTGAGATTGAACTTGGTGTGGGCGCAGTAAGAATTGATAGTGCGCTTGACGATTACAGACGCATCGAACTAGATACCGGTGTGGGCGACACCAAGATTCGCGGCTTGAAAAAAGAGGCTAACACCAGCCGCAAAGTCGTTAGCTCTCACTCAAGCTACCGAGGCAATGGGCTGCATGATATTGACGTTGAAGTAGGTGTTGGCGACATCAAAGTAACAAACTAATTTAACGCTTTGGTTATCCCTGTGAGCTCTCGGTAAATAAAATACTGAGAGCTTTTTGCACTGAATCTAGCGAGATCGGTTTGTATACATGTAGGTTAGCCCCAAGTTCATACACACGTTGTAAATCATCATTTGATGTATTGGCCGTCACCACCAAAATTGGCACCTGTTGCCCCTGCTCATTACGAATAATATCAATCGCTTTAAAGCCATCCATAACTGGCATATTCAAATCCATAAAGATTAAATCATACTGCTTATCTGACGCTTTATCTGTGGCGATTAAGCCATTTTCAGCGATATCAAAGCTGTAATTTAACTGCCCTAAAATACGACCTAATATAGTGGCATTCAACTGATTATCTTCCACAATTAAGCAGTGTAACTTATTGGGTAATAAAACCTCTGCGTCATCACCAGCGGCATTACTTAACTCTAAGCTGAGCACTACTTTAACACCTTGCGGTTGAGCACTTAAAAACTCAATATTCCCCTGCAAAGCTTTAACAATATGCACCACCCTCAACAAACCAGTTTTAAGGCCTTGAAAATGTTGCTCGCTATCATTTTCCAAGCTGAGTATATCGGTCGGTGGCTTTTCAAACCCTTTGCCGTTATCTTGCACTTCAATAATATAGTTTTGTTCGCCTTGGCTTCTTGCTGTGATCGCAATTCGACCTTGTTCAGCAGTAAACTTTACTGCATTGTTGATGAGTTCAGCCAAAACTTGCTGTAAACGAGCATGATCAGTAAGTACATCTTTGTTAAGAGATTCTGGAATAGCGATACTAAGCAGAATATTCTTTTCGTCGCAAACATATTCAAATGGGGTGATCGCGTGTTTTAGAGTCGACTTTAAATTTCCACGACTCGGGTTTAATTGCCAATTTCCTGTTGTGAGCTGTTGCAAATCAACAAGTTCATCTAACATTGCGACTAATCTATTCACACAATAAACAGCTTGTTTTTTAGTTGCGAGCTGTTGTTCATTGATATCAAGCGCTTCAATAGAGGCTGTAAGGCCTTGTATTGGTGTTCGAAATTCATGACTTGCGCGAGCTATAAAGCGCTCTTTATTTTTGCTTATTTGCTCCGCATATTCTTTTTGAGTTTGATACTTATTAATTGTTTTAGCGATTAATGATTCCATTGGCTTAAAGACAAAAAATAGTTCAATCAATAACAACAGCAAAGCCGTTAACCAAAATATTAATTCAACTGTTGCAATAAATGTGACTTTTTTTACAGACTCTTGCTCAAGCAACTCAACAGCTACATCTAATTCATTTAATAAGACTTCAACTTGTTGAGTTTCGAAAACAGGCCCGTCAAAATCTGTGTAGTCGTCACGGCTATTTAATAGCTTCTGTGCTTTACTTACATAGCGCTTAACACGCGCATCAAGCTTATTTGGAGCAGCAAAGTAATGTGCCTCTAACTCCTGATTTAAATGACGAAACGTATTTGGACCATCGCGAGCAACCAAAAACTGGTGACCTGCAATAAACTGCTCAACGGTGTCTTGTAGCAGCTTGCGATGCTGTTGCTTTACAGGCAGAGACTTGTCATAAATTAATGCGTTACCATGCAAAGCAATCTTTTGAGAGAGCATTCGTTGCTTGCCGGCAATATTGATCACCTCGGCATCACCCTTTTGGATATACAACAAAGATTGAATCAAGGCCGCTGAAAAGGATATTAGAAGCGCTATCGCTAATAACCCCCAGCGATATCTTTTACGGATATCAATAACTAGGTTTAACATGCATTTCTCTGATCTTTTTTATTTTATTCTAGTCTAAATTAAGCAGTAAAGCCCACTATTAAGTGGGCTTTATCAACAAACAAAGCTGTACTTAAAGACTACCTATTTTCGAGGCGGTTATAATCAAATAACCCAAATTCGACACCTCGGTATTCTTTAGCTACACGATGCAAAATATCGCTGTATTGCCAAAACTGAGGATGCGTTCGACGAATCGCAAATTCGCTTTTCAGGTCTCTATATGCCGTCTCATCAGTCACTTTAGCAAGCCCAGCTGCAAATGCAGCAACCTGTTGTTCGTTATGTAGATACCAAATTGCTTCTGGGTAATCACCAATAAACCCCGGTACAATTGTTACAGTATCTTCGTCATAAGCTCGCTGCCCTTCTTCATTCAATAAACTCGAAATATTGTAATGAGCATTGTGATGAATAAGAGTATAGGCTTTGTGCTGTTCATCGCCCTCTTTGACTAACACAAACGAAATTTGCGGCAGTAGATTAATTGCTTTGACAGGCAAATCATTTATTTGTGCAAGCGGTTCTGGCACTTTGGTGTAGTCATAACGAGGACTCAAAATTGGTTTGAGCTTCTCTTTAAGCATGTTATACAGCTCAGACTGCTGATCTGCTGTTTTGAATTCAATGCCAGTAGGTTGACTAAATGACAGTTCATCTTCAAAGAAACTGGTTAAACTAGGTGGTGATTTACGATACCACTGAGCTTTAACTTCTTTACGTTTAGCTTCTGGTAATAACGCCAGATAATTTGCTTCGCCTTCTAAGCGTAAAAAGTCCATATACAAACGAGTTAAAAGCTGATGACCTATATTGCCGTACACATCAAACCCCGCCACCAGCAAGTAATGAATACGTTCAAATAAGGCATAATCGAGTATCCAAGCAGTCTTTGGTTGCTGGCCTATCCACCCTTTTACAACCGTTGCACTATCGAAATGACGGAACACCGTCAGCGCTGCATTTTGGTTATGACCATCACCTTGCCAAAGTAAATCGGTGGTAAGGTGCTGACCGTTCTCAAACATCTTATTTGCCAGTGCAACTTTTGCTGATAAGTATTTGTTTTGGCGTTTTGAGTACTTTACCCAACTAGAAATCGGTAAAGCGTTACTTTCTTCTTCTGCAGGTAAAGCTAGCGCATCTTCATGTTGTAACAACATTTCACCGACTTTAGGTGTCGCCGCCATTTCAGGCTTAGCAAAACCAACCCAAAACTGATCGTTAATCACGTTTAACGCGATTTGACCACGACAAACAGGACCTTTAATAAAGCCCATGATTATAAGCTCTGCTTCATCAAGCATAAATTGATAACGCGAGTTTACTGGAATTGCTGCAAAAGCTTTAAACGGATTTGATGCTACTTCAGGCTTATAGCTTGGCAATTTATTTACTTGATAATCAGCTTCAATAAATTGCGAATGTAAGCGGGCAAGTTTTTCATCATTTAATGCTAAAGGTAAATGTGTTTTAGCTAAAATAGTCGAGCGGTCATGCATTAAACGATAGTAAACTCGTTCAACTTTAGGGTCTTCATAAGGGCGACGCGTGCTAATATGCTTGATCTCTTCTCCCGGCGGAGTCGAAGAGCGAACTAGTTTAAAGTAGCTGTGTTTATCGCCATGCTCAGGAAAATAAATATGCGCTAAGTACCAGTGCTCGTAAATATAACGAGCAGCTAGTTGATGCTTTAAACCATCTTGATTTAAGAAAGCTTCCCAGCGCTCCACTTGCTTAAGTACGCCTTTTTCTGGGGGCTCAATATGAGCAAGATATCCGCCTTTTCTGAGCCATTTAGCAAGGTGCTGAAACTCTTCGCTTGAGATCCCCGGTAAACCATATGGCATACCACTGTGTGGATTATCTTTAGCAAATGAATCAAACTCATTCATTGTGGTGCATGTTTGTTCACGATCGAGTGAAAAATCAAACTCATCGCCTAAAATAGCTTGCTTAGGCAGAGGGCTGCTTTGCTTAAGCACCAAAGAGTTATAAAGCACACTACCGGCAAGGTTCGCTTCTTCGGTTTGTACTCGCTCGTTAAGCACTGGCGTAAAGCCTTTTTCACGCCACTGAGCTGTGGTTGTCGCATCAAATAGTAAACGACTTGGCTCTTGTGCAAGCAAACGTGTGCCATCATAGACACGCTCTTTACTTAAACCTCGGTCAATTCCTTCCACAGAAGATAACTTAAGCTGACAAGGTGCATCATAACAGCCGTGACAAACCACACAACGAGTGTCAAGAACAGGTTTTACGTCACTTAAAAACTCGGCGCCTTCAAGTGTTGATGCAGCAACAACACGCTCTCTAGGTTGCTCTTCACCAAACAATTCATCGTAATGAGCAGCGCCTAAATATGCACAGCCACTTAAAAGAATAAGGCCGAATACGGTCGTGAGGGTTTTTCTCATCCTTCCTCCTCGATATCTTCAACGTCATCACCTAAATCGAAGGTTGGCATCATATCTACTTGCGGCGACACAAAAGTTTGATCATTGTCACAGCTAAGCATTGCGCTCAATAATGGCCCGCGAACTAAAGTTAACTGCGCGTCGTGCTCACTATTAATCAATACTTGATAATCATCATTTAACGCTTCAAGACGATATTCATTAATAGCAATAGCGACACTGCTATCAGCAGCTGGGTTTTGGCAAAGCTGCGCAAGTAACTCTTCGCTTAACGTTACATGTAATAATAGATCTGGAGATTCAATATCGCGGCTATGAAGGTTTTCATCGAAATAAAAAAGAGGAAGGGTTAATTCGCTATTTTGCTCTAATTCCATGTGCTGTTCTCTACATCAAAATGACTTTTAATTGTACGAGTATAGCAAACTATAAGTTCAAAAATTAGCGAAACTTATCAGCAGTTAGCAGCTTTTTAGCTACTAACTAACCGAGTTATAAAAACAGTGAAAAAAGTATTACCAAGGTAGCGCTTCACCATTTGAATGCCAAAACCCACCTGTGTTGCTAAGGTTTAGTTCATCAATACGTTTGATGAGACGCTCTGCTGCAGTTTCAGGGCTGATATCGCCAGCAAAATTAACCATTTGCGTTTGTACAAAGCCTGGGTGAAATAAGCCAACAGCAATTTTTTTATCTTTTAACTCATAGGCTAAACTAACACTCGCAGCATTAAGGGCCGCCTTTGACATGCGATAACCAATGTAACCGCCCGAGCCGTTATCAGCAATTGAGCCCATGCGCGATGTAATCATCGCCACTTTAGCATCAATACCTAAACTTTGCTGTAATGCATGCGTAATACGAATAGGCGCGATACTGTTCACGCTAATTTGCTTTTCGATGGCAGCAAAGTCCATATCAGCGAATGTTTCGTTGTGAAAAATACCGGCGTTATTAACCAAAATATCAATTTTGTCGCCGTGTAAGTAATTGGCAAGTGTTGCAACATCATCGGCGTTAGATACATCAATGTCGCTAATAATTTTCACATCGAGTGCTTGAAGTTCTTCGCTTGGGGTGCGAACCACCGCGGTAACACGGTAACCTTGGGCTGAATATTGTTTACATAAATTAAGGCCAATACCTTTATTGGCCCCTGTAACCACCACATGCTTAGTCATCAATCTGCTCCTTAGTTGGGGGTATTTATACCTAAACCACCTCAAGGTGCGAGTTTCTGCATCTTGATGAGGCTTAGGTGTATACTTTGGGACAGATTGGCAAAAACCAAGAGCTTAAGTTAATTCATCAATGGTTGACTTAAGAATAGAAAAAACGGCCCCTTGTGGGTCGGTAATCACACTAAAACGCCCAACATCTGGAATGTCTGTTGCTGGTACACAAATAGCGCCATTAAGCTGCGTTGCTTTGGCAACCGCCTGATCGCAATCTGCTACCGCAAAATACGGCATCCAATGCGGTGGAATATCATCTGGCCATTCATCGGTCATTTCGAGCATGCCTGCTATCGGTTGCTCATCAATAGTGAATAAGGTGTAGTCCATACCTTCCATGGGTTTCACCTCAAACTGCCATCCGAATAACTGACAATAAAAGTTGCGACTTTTTTGCATGTCTTTCGACACAAGCTCAAACCAATAAAGTAGGTTAAGCTCTTGCACTCTTTTAGCCCCGATATGCTCACCCGCTTGCCACAAGGCAAATGTTGCGCCGCCAGGCTCTTGCAGCATCACCATGCGACCTGCCGTCATGACATCATGTGGCCCTGCCAAAACCGTTGCCCCCAATGATTTTGCCAGCTCAGTGCTTTGGTCAACATCATCAACAGCAATATATAATAACCAATGGGTTGGCATCTCACTCATACTTGCAGGCAGTTGATACATAGCGGCAATATCATCACCTTGCTTTTGCAGCATGGTGTAATACATGTCTTCACCTATTGGCTGATCATCAAAACCCCAGTCAAAAAGTTGCGTGTAAAATTGCTTTGCAGCTTGCCAGTCTTTTGCGCATAACTCGGCCCAACAGAAAGTACCCGCAGGGTGTTTTGTATTTATTTTTGTCATGACTGTTCCTCCTTCATTAACGGTAATCAACAAGCGGCTTTTTTACCAATTATTTTTTAAATTAATTAAATAACCGTTTAGAAAAATTAAATAATCATTATCAGTCACTTACAGAAAAACCAAAGTAAACCAAGTTTTTATAGCCTTTACACAATATTGATTGCAGTAATAAACACATGTATAAATACGAACAATTTTTAATAACAATTATATAGCGATTTAACGATGTCAATGAAATTTGCGCTTCCTTTTTTACTTACTCCTATCGCTGCGTTAGCAAATCAGGCTCAAGATATTGAGCGTATTACTGTTTCTACAACGCGTAGTACGGCACCTGTTAGTACTGTACCTGCAACTATCAGCGTTATTACCAGTGAAGACATTGCTGAGCAACTTGCTCACACTCAAGATCTATCGCAAATTTTAGGTAATTTATTACCGAGTTTTTCACCAAGCCGTCAAAAGATGACTAGCGCAGGTGAAACACTACGTGGCCGTGAACCGCTATACATGATTGATGGTGTACCTCAGTCGAACCCGTTGCGTAATGGTTCTCGTGACGGCAATACAATTGATCCTGCTATGATCGAACGCATCGAAGTGATCAGTGGTGCTAATGCAATCCAAGGCATGGGCGCAAGCGGCGGTATTATTAATATCATCACAAAATCAGCAGGCGATTTTAATCACCAAATGAGCGCGGGGTTTAGCACTCCGACAGACGGTGGCAGCGACAGCCAAAGCTATAAAGCCAGCTACTTATTCAGCCAACAGCTAGATGATATTAGCTTTATTGGTGGTGTATCGGCTCGTAGTACAGGTATGTATCGCGATGGTAACGGAGACTTTGTTGGGTTAGATGGCACACAAGGTGATACGCAAGACTCAACCAGCCTAGACCTATTTTTAAAAGTTAAATATCAGCTTGATAATGAACAAAGTATTCAAGCGATGCTGAACCACTACAAAATTGAGGGTAATGGAGATTTTGTTGCTATTAATGGTGACCCAACAACAGGCCTTGCCACATCAGCTGAAAAAGGCGATATAGAAGGTGATGCACCACGCAACCGTGTAACAACTTTCACCCTTGATTACAACCACACTAATATCGCTGGCGGCAACCTTGCAGTTCAGTTATTCACGCAAGATTTTGCGGCAATGTATGGCGGCGGTACATTTGGTACTTTCCAAGATCCTGAATTTGGTGAAAACCTTTACGACCAATCTCAAAACAAGTCACAAAAGTTTGGAAGTCGCGTTACTTATAATAAAGATAACCTATTAAGCAGCCAGTTTGATATTGCGACCGGTATCGATTTACTTTCTGACGAAACATACCAAGAGCTTGCGCAAACAGGTCGTCATTGGGTGCCAAAAACCAAGTTTAATAACATCGCACCATTCGCTCAGCTACGTTATGACGGCTTAGAAGATTGGACTTTCAATGCCGGTGTTCGTTACGAGTACGGCAAATTAAAAGTAGATGACTTTACTACCCTAGCATCTTACAACAGCAGCTTTGTAGAAGGCGGTGAGCCAAGCTTTAACGAATTATTAGAGAACTTAGGTGTTGTCTACCAAGTGACTGATGACCTTCGTTTCTACGCAAGCTACAGCGAAGGCTTTAGCATGGCCGATGTGGGGCGTGTACTGCGTGGTATAAACCAAGCTGGCTTATCGGTTGAAAGTTTCTTAAACCTAGAACCTGTGATTTCTGATAACCGCGAATTAGGTTTTGAATATGCAAGCGATAGCTTCAATATTAAAGCCAGCTACTTTGAATCTGACTCAGACTTAGGCTCTCGTTTACAAGCTGATGCTGATGGTATTTACAGTGTAAAACGTGAACGCACTGAGATCTCAGGTTTTGAAGCCAATGCACAGTATTACCTAACTAACAGCACAACATTCGGTGCAAGTTACGCTGATACAGAAGGCCAATATGACGGTGATGGCGACAATAAAGTAGAGAGCGACTTAGGCGGCAGCAATATTTCACCGACACGGTTAAACCTTTACTGGCAGCAACAATGGCCAGCAAGTTTGTCTAGCCGCTTACAAGTTAATAAAGTGTTTGATCGCGACTTTAATACTGGTGAAGAATTTGACGGCTACACAACCGTTGATTTATCAGTGCAATATCAAAGTGCTGAGTATGGTGCATTTAGCCTAGGTATCGATAACCTGCTAGATAAGTACTACATCACTTATTATGGCCAAACAAACCCATCGGCAACTCGCTATTTTGCAGGCACTGGCCGAACTGTAAATCTAACTTGGAACTATGCATTTTAGATTTAAGCTAAAGTAATTAAACAACAAAAAAGGCACCAAGGTGCCTTTTTTAATTAGTGATGATGACCATGCTCACCTTTGAGCTGATTACCTTGCGCATCATAAAATCCACTTGCACCATGCTCAACAAACCCTAAGTTGATCATTTTAGCTAAAAATGGATCGCTTTCATTATCACCGATATCTGCGTAATCGGTCGTTTGATAGTTATCCCATTTCGCAAATTCTGCCTGAATCTTTTGCTGGTTGTAATGACTGGCTGTTAAAGCAATTTCACGGCTATAAGTTGGTGTTGAAATACGAATTGCTTTGAGTAACTTTTGATTGGCAAGCCAGCTTAGCTCTATTTTGCTCTCACCCTGCTGCTGTGTGTAATACTCTGTTAACTCACAGCCTTCACCGGTGCTTTTCTGGTGCGTCATTGAGGCTAAAAACTTATCGCTTACTAGCTGATATTTGCTACTCCAATCTTGTTCACCTTGCACTTCCGATGGTTGATACTCAATACCACGCTGGGCATGCTGAAAATAACGAATTGGGCGAATTTGTTGATTGCGCAACTGTTGCCATAATTCAATAAATTGTGGATTCTGCTTAGCCACCTGGTGAGGCGTACGCCAAAGGGTAAAAGTGTTTTCAGTATGCTGCTTATTAGCAACGATTTCTGTGGTGACTTTATAGTCTGCTTGCGTAAAACCGGTGTTCATATCGCATTGCCCTGCAACAGCAAGTGGACTAAGTAATGAGGCAAGTAAGATGGCTGCTTTCACGGGATTCTCTTTTGTCTTGGTTTACTTTATAACTAATTGAGTAAGGGAGGCATGGAGCCTCCCAAACACTCATTATTGTGCTAATTTAGCATCGGCTTGTTTAACAAGGTCAGCGGCATAATCCATAACATGGAAGATAAGGCTTTGCTCATTAGTGCCTGTTACTAAATGTGCACCTGGACCTACTGCATACACACCCACATCTTCTGCTGCGTGTGTTTCAGAGCCTAGTGGTACAACAGCTTCTTGGTGGAAACCTGGCGTTGTTGTGTCAACATCTGTTAAATCAACACGACCCGTTACCGGTGCAAAGTTATAACCTGCATCAGCATCAGTCTCATCACCTAAGTCGCGGAAACCGCCACCATTGGTATAACCAACCGTTGTGTATGGCATGTTATCTGCTGCAAGTGATGGTTCATCACTACCCACAGGTACCACTTTACCTAAAATTGGGTTACCGCGTTTTGGGTAGCCTGCAATGGTAAATACGTGGCTGTGGTCAGCTGTTACTATGATTAGCGTGTCTTCAATGCTGGTTTTATCAAGAGCAACTTGTACTGCTTTTGAAAGCTCAACTGTGTCGCTTAGTGCATTGTAAGCATTACCAGCGTGGTGACCGTGGTCAATACGACCGGCTTCAACTGTTAGCATGAAACCATTGGCGTTGTTATCTAACACATCAATTGCTTTTGCTGTCATTTCAGCAAGTGAAGGCTCGCCTGCTACATCGTTTGCACGGTCTGCTTCGTATTGCATATGTGATTCATTGAATAAACCAAATACGCGCTCAGTTGACTCTGCATCAATTGCATCAAAACCAGCTTGGTCCATCACATATTGACCTGCAGGATATTTAGCTTTCCACTCAGCTGTTAGGTCACGACCATCTGTACGGTCACCTTCTACTGAGCTCACAGCATCAGCAGAGTTAAACGCTGCGTCTTTCGGTAAGAAATGACGACGACCACCGCCCATCACAACTTCTAAACCATCAACATCTAAGCCTTCGTAGCGTGCCTCTAGGTTTGCTTCAAAGTTAACTAACTGCGATGCAATATCTTCACAGCCAGCGGTAACCGCCGCTTCTGGCATATCTGATACGTCTTCCCAGTTACGGTCAGCCGATTTTGCATACGTTGCTGCAGGCGTTGCGTGAGTGATACGCGCTGTCGAAACAATACCCGTCGACTTACCGGCAATCTCAGCAAGCTCAGTGGCTGTAACTAGTTCATTACCTGCAACCGTTGCACAGTTACCACGTTCGATGTCTTCATCAACACCGATAACGCCAGCATCCGTTTTTACGCCCGATGCCATTGCTGTCATCGTACCCGCAGAATCAGGTGTTTGCGCATCAACGTTATAGGTTTTAGCAAACCCTGAGAATGGTAGTGTTTCAAAGCTTAGTTGATGCTCTTCTCCTAGCTTACCCTCTAGTTGACCGGCCATAATACGTGCTGCTGTGACAGTTGAAATACCCATGCCGTCACCAACAAACAGAATCACGTTTTTCGCTTTACCTGACTCTTTTACAACGGCAGCAATGTTTTCTTCGCTACTAGCGACTTTAACTTGTGCTGACTTGAACCATTCATTATCAGTCAACGGCGCTAATTGCGATGCCGTTAACGACGTTGCTGGTGCATTACATGCAACGCTTGTATCCGTTACTTCTGCTGAGTCTAGCTCACCGTTATCGTTGCTATCTTCACCGGTAAGGGTTTCTGTACCACCGTTTACGCACTGCTCAGAGCCAACAGCTAATGTATTTTCAATGGTTAATGTTTTTGGTGAGTTGTCATCGTCATCAGAACAACCCGCTAATGCCACTACTACAGCAAGAGAAATTAAATTTAGTTTTTTCATCGTCGTCGCCATTATTCTTCAATTAGTTCTAGAGCTTGGTTAATGATGTGGAAAATTACGTTTTGCTCCACAACGCCTTGTGCTAGTTGCGCACCTGGACCTTTTGCATGCAGTGAAATATCTTCACCTGCATGAGTCTCTGAACTTAGTGGCACAGTGGCTTCTTGGTGATAACCAGGAGTAGTCGTATCAACACCCGTTAAATCAACACGGCCTGCAAATGCCGCTTCGCTATAAGATGCATCAGCGTCGGTTTCATCGCCTAAATCGCGAAAACCTAAACCATTAGCATAACCAACTGTGGTGTAAGGCATACCATCTGCCGCAAGGCTTGGCTCTTCGCTACCAATAGCAACTACTTGACCTAAGATTGGATTACCACGCTTTGGGTAGCCCGCGATAGTGAATACGTGGCTGTGGTCGGCAGTAACAAGAATAAGAGTTTCTTCTGGGTTGGTGTTCTCAACTGCTGTTTGCACTGCTTTGGCAAATTCAACGGTATCGTTTAACGCGTTATAAGCATTGCCCGCATGGTGGCCATGGTCGATACGGCCTGATTCAACCGTTAAGAAAAAGCCTTTTTCATTGCTCTTTAAGATATCAATTGCTTTACCTGTCATTTCAGATAATGACGGTTCACCCGCTACATCGTTAGCGCGATCTGCTTCGTATTGCATGTGTGATTCGTTAAATAATGCAAATACACGTTTGCTGTCAGCATTTAGTGTATCGAAGCCTGCTTGGTCCATGACGTACTTACCATCAGGGTACATTTCTTGCCACTCAGCCGTTAGGTCACGCTCATCCGTACGGTCACCTTCTACTTCGCTCACTGCATCAGTTGAGTTAAACGTTGCGTCTTTTGGTAAGAAGTGACGACGACCACCGCCCATCACAACTTCAAGACCATCTACGTCAGTCCCTACGAAGCGTGCTTCTAGGTTTTTCTCAAAATTTACAAGTTGTGAGGCAATATCTTCACAACCAGCTTCTACAGCATCAGCCGGCATGTCTGATACGTCTTCCCAGTTACGGTCAGCTGATTTTGCATAGGTTGCAGCCGGTGTTGCGTGAGTAATACGCGCCGTAGAGATAACACCTGTTGCTAAACCTTTAATTTCTGCCAGTTCTGTTGCGGTAATTAACTCGTTACCAGCAACAGTTGCACACTCGCCACGCTCGATATTTTCGTTTACACCAATTACACCTACATCGGTTTTAACACCTGAAATAATTGCTGTCATCGTGCCTGCAGAGTCAGGTGTTTGCGCATCAACGTTGTAGGTTTTGATTTGCGCAGAGTAAGGGAATTCTTCAAAGCTTAGTAAGCCTTCTTCACCTGACTTGCCGTCCATTTGTCCCGCCATGATACGAGATGCAGTCAGCGTTGAGATACCCATACCATCGCCAACAAATAAAATGACATTTTTAGCTTTAAACGTTTGCTCAGCCTGAGCCGCCGCCTCTTTTTCTGTTAATTTTGTTTCAGCAGCACTATACCAATCATTTTGTTTTTGACTGTCTGGTAACACACCTGCATTGGCCGTCGCTGACAATGCCAGCGTTAAACCAATTGCAGTAGCAATTTTATTAATTTTCATCGTTACGTTCCGTTAGTACGTTATTTTAAGAATTTGAGTGCTAACTAAACTGCACTTGGATAATTAGCGCAGCCATACTAAGAAGGCATTGTTACTAAAAAAGTGGTTTTTCATGACGAAATGATGAAACCAAAACAACTTTAGCTATAGGTAAGTAATTAGTTTTAGTAGAAATAACAGAGTTGGTTGCTAGGTGTGAGTTGCGAGGGTAAAAGTTCTAGCTTCTAGGTCAAGCATAACCTTGGGAGTGCTTTAATGTGGTTTGGCTTTACCAAAGAAAAGGTTTACATGGATTGTGTTGGGTTTCGCTGCGCTCAAACCAACCTATCCGAAGAATGAACAGGCCGAATGCTGAGTGAGATACCACACTAAACAACCCTCTCGATCTATGATCTGACTCCATAAAAGTAGACACCTTTTTGGAGTCAGTAATCATGAAAGTAAAGTCACAGCGTAGATATTCCCTCGAATTTAAAATAAAAGTCGTTCAAGAGTCGTTAGACACCACAGATACAGTTAAGATGGTCGCTAATAAGTACGGTATTCATCCTGACATGCTATCAAGTTGGAGAAGTCACATGACCTCGAAAAAGAAAACGGCAAAGCCACTAAAGAACCAAGGCCCTGACAAATCATACACAGATTTAGAACGCCAAATTCGCAAGCTTGAGAAGCAACTCGAAGATGCTCAGTTGGAGAATGACGTTTTAAAAAAGGCGAAGGTCTACTTCGACAGCCTAAAAGAATAAGGTTCGAATATATCCACAAGGTCACAGACGC